>NZ_KQ976354.1:6995268-7124140 GCF_000346485.2 Scytonema hofmannii PCC 7110 | reverse complement strand
CTTGCGCGGTGGTGGGGATGTGCTCAATACCCAATCCGATAGACAGGCGATCGTACTCAACCCAATCCGATAGACAGGCGATCGTACTCAACCGATTTTGAGAGACACCAGAGTCAACATCAGATTCTGACAGACAAGAGGGCACCTGAGAGCAAATGAAATGAGAGCAAATAGAGTCTGAAGTCGGGAAATTATCATTGCTGAATTCAATCATGAGAAATTTAGAGGATAAACGGAACAAGAAACGCGTCAGTTGTGGGCGATTGGAACAACAGTTTGATTTGTTTGAAAAGGCGAATGTATGGAATCTCAGCCTAGACGAGCAACATGGTGGGGTTGAAAGTCATCAGGTTTATCAAGTTTCTGTTGTTGGACCTGTGGCTGTTGATACTTCTTGGCAAGCCAAGTTAAACACAGGGTTTGATGTAAGTGCGTTTGTCATTGATTGGGACAATCAAGTTGTTCAATGTCCACAAGGTTTTTGGAGTCGAATTTGGCGCAAAACTCGTGACAGCAATCACAATCCTTTAATTGAAGTTGTCTTTGAGCGCAAGACTTGCGCGAAATGTCCTGTGAGAAGTGATTGTACTTCTGCTCAAACTGCTCCCAGAAAAATTAAGTTGCGACCTCGTGAAGAATATGATGCACTCCAACAGCGTCGCGATCAACAACAAACTCCAGAGTTTCAGCAACACTACGCACGCAGATCTGGTGTTGAGGGTACCATCTCCCAAGCTGTTGGTAGATTTGATTTGCGACGAACGCGATATTTTGGACTAGCTAAAACACATTTACAACACGTTGCCACTGCTTGTGCAATCAATTTAACGCGTTTTTTTGCTTGGTCAAATCATCCCATTAAAGCAAAAACTCGTACTAGTTCATTTGCTACTTTACGTGTTGAGCCTGCTTAAGTTATTCGTGACCAGAAATTGAGTTGGCTGACAGACATTCATCTCTATTTGGTCTCATTTCAATAACTGCATAGCGATCGCCTGTCTATCGGATTGGGTTGAGTACGATCGCCTGTCTATCGGATTGGGTTGAGTACGATCGCCTGTCTATCGGATTGGGTTGAGTACGATCGCCTGTCTATCGGATTGGGTATTGAGCACATCCCCACCACCGCGCAAGTCATATCAAGAATGCGTTTGCCAAGGTAGCCCGCCCGCACTTGATTCGAGTTTCGTAAATCCTGATTCTATATTCTCATTAAAGAATAGGGGGTCTGACCCCCCATTCGCCAGCTGTATCCTTTAAGAAGTCGGGGATCTGAGTCAACTTATCCTAAGTTAAAAACTGGGAACCAACGATCATCGTACCAATACCAACATCAGTAAAAATTTCTAGCAGTAGCGAGTGGGGAATGCGACCATCAATTATATGTGCTGCTTTCACTCCTTGTGCAAGAGAACGCACGCAGCAAGTGACTTTTGGAATCATTCCACCACTGACTATACCTGTTGAGATGAGTTCCCTGGCTTCTTGAATGTCTACTTTAGGAATTAGGGTAGATGGATCTTTGTAATCTGTCAAAATCCCCCGCGTATCAGTTAGTAAAATTAACTTTTCTGCGCCCAATGCAGCTGCTATCTCTCCGGCTACAGTATCGGCGTTGATATTATACGGTTGTCCTGTTTCGTCTGCGGCAACGCTGGACACTACCGGAATATAGCCATTGCTAACTAGTGTCTCCAAAATTTTTATACTGACACTGTTGACTTCCCCTACAAAGCCAATGCCTTCATCACCTTGAGGGCGAGCTTTGATTAAGTTACCATCTTTGCCACACAACCCCACTGCTGAACCACCAGCTTGATTTATCAAAGCGACGATTTCTTTATTGACACGACCCACTAATACCATCTCCACAACATCCATTGTCAGGGCATCAGTCACTCGCAAACCATTTTTAAATTGAGGCTCGATTCCCAGTTTATCCAGCCAACTGTTAATCTCTGGTCCTCCACCATGTACCAAAATTGGTCGCAAGCCAACGCAAGATAAAAACACAATGTCGCGAATCACTTTATCTTTGAGATTGCTGTCTTTCATGGCTGCACCACCATACTTTACAACAATGGTGCGACCAATAAATTGTTGAATGTAGGGTAGTGCTTCGCTTAGCACTTGTACGCGGGTGGCTGCATCTTGCTTGATATACTCAGTTTCGCTGACTGTCATAGGTACTTGGGGCAGTTGCTGATTAGATATAAATTTACATTTTGAAAATACTAGTCATACAAAAATCCATAATATTCAATATTTAGCTACATATCTTCACTTTTCTATAGGTTTTAAAACACCGGGAATCTCATCTAGGACTCGTGTAGCAATTTGCTCTGGTGTCTCTCCTTCACTGACAGTAATTCTCAAATCAGCTTGTGAGTAAAGATGTTGTCTTTGTTCGAGAAGCGATCGCAGTTTCCCTTTGGGATCGTTATCTTGTAAAAGGGGTCTAGTTGTATCCTCCGCTAAACGGGCGTAAAGAATTTCGACGGGTACATCCAGCCAAACAATTAAGCCGTGGTGAAGGTAACTCCAGTTTTCTTGTTTTATAACAATACCTCCACCTGTTGCGATCGCAAGCTTAGTGAAAGCACACACTTGTGCCAAAACCTGAGTTTCCAATTGGCGAAACCCAACTTCTCCTTCATCTTCAAACAGTTGAGTTATGGATCTCCCACCAGCTGCTTTCTCAATTACACTGTCCGTATCCACGAACCCATAGCCCAAATGCTGTGCTAGTATTTGCCCTACAGTAGATTTACCTGCACCCATCATGCCAACCAAGTATAGGTTGACTCCTTTTAATAAATTATTTGTCATTTGTCATTTGTCATTGGTCACTGGTCACTGGTCACTGGTCACTGTTCACTGGTCATTAACCAATTTACTCCAAAGAGTGCGAGTTTAGACGAGTTTCTCGAATGTAGTTCTTTATTTTGGTCTCCAAGATTGTATGACTCATCAACAGATAACCTCCCGTTTCTCCAATCATTTGAAAATTTTCCTCAATTAATCGTTCCCCTATATATTCCATCAATATAGGAATTTGAGAAAAATTTGCTGCGTTTTTCTCAATCAGAGAACGTTTTTGCAATAACTCCATAGCCTCTAGAATTAATCTCTGTGACACGCGAGGGACAATATCTCTCTGTAACTTACGTACTGAAACCAAGTCTTGGTTCAAGGCTAACCAGTACATAATCAGCTTTTCCAAACTTGATAGACGATTAAATTGTCTATCTAAAATAGCTCGAATATCTCCAAAAACGATTGTACCTTGTTCTAAAAAATTGTTGATGCTCCCACCAAATAATTCTTCAATTGCCGTTGCAACTAATTTAATAAATAAGGGATTGCCTGCATACCAATCTATTAAAATTTTGCATTCTTCATCTTGGGAAGTCATTAAACCTTTAGATTGGAGTATATTCTTACTCTCTAAATAATTTAAACCCGTTAATTTTAAGCAACGAACAGGTAATATTTTTCCTTCAAGTACTGAAATTTCCTGGGGTTTTTCTCGACTTGTTACAATTAAACAGCTTTGATGCTGGGAGTCCCCTACTCTTCTCAGAATTTCTCCATAAATCTCATATCCTTGACAATAGCTAATATGCGGCAGAAGATAGGACGAAAAAGAGTTTGTACTTAATTGACTGATCAATCTCTGAAGAGATGTATCTTCAATACCCATATATTGACTGTACAAAATTGAATCAAAATTATCTAAGACAATGAGACATCGGGACGAACGCAAACAATCAATAAGTCGTGATATGAGGCTTTCTAATGATTCTGTAAGATTGATTTCTTGATTTGGTGATAAAATTTTTACGAGTTGATTGAGCAGAATTTCTGGAGATGGATTAAGATGTAGAGACCGCCAAATTACACATTCAAACTTATCCTTCAATTGTTCTGCTAGCTTTACAGAAAAAGCTGTTTTTCCAACGCCAGACATACCCAAAACCATCACTAAACGACAGCGTTCTCCAACAATCCATTGTTCAAGTTGAGAAAGTTCTGTTATCCTTCCATGGAAAATACTCACATCAGGTGCTTCGCCCCAATCTTCTATTGTTGCTGAACTCATATCTATTGAAACAATCTCTTGTTTTGTATCTATCTTTAGTTGGTTACCAAGAGGCTCTAATTGAATCCGTGCTTTTTTATAACCTGCTTTTTCTAGCAATTGAGTCACACGGCTCCAGTTTTTCACTTTAATTAAGTATCCTGCTTGGTTAGTCAGCATTTCCTCTATATACTTATACAACCCATTAGAAAGGTAAACTCTAACGGTACTGCTACTACGACTTTGATACACAGTACTAGCGATTTCTGCAGGACTACAACCGCAAAGTAAACCCCTCAAGAATTTTTTTTCAACAGGTGTCAGGGATTTTCCTTTCACCAAACCTAAATCTATATATAATTTTTCTAGTTCCCAATTGTTTCTAGCTTCTATAAATTCTTCTTCTACCTGACTTGAATTATGAGGTGTCATTACCGTTATTTTCAATACCAAATTTCCCATATCATACTGAGTTTTGTATGAAGCCAAATTAAATAAACAATAAATTTATAACGAAATTCATAACATTCGTTAGGTGACTTGGTAATTGTGACTTAGGTATCTTTATGCTTAACAGAAAATTTATATAGTTTGAGCGAAACTTTATCTTGACTTTATCGGTCAACATCAGCAAGCGTGACTCACTTAGTGAGTGAGACTATTACGTATTTAGGCAACACTGTGTTTCTACCGACACATTGTTGCCGAGCCAGCAATCGGTTGCTGCAAGCTGGAATAGACAAGTTAGTGTTTTTGTTCAAGGTGTAAAGTATGACTTATTGTTTGACGAAATGCACAAAAACTTTGCTAATAGAAGGGTTGAAGCACCAAACCATTGCATATCTTCTCTGAAGCAACTCGTATATATAAGTGTGTTTTATGTGTGGTCGTTAGAGGTTTCAACCATGACTCGGATTAGAGACGTTGTAAAAAAGGCTTTAGCCACTGGCTATCTTACCGTTGAAGCAGAAAATCAACTGCGACAGCTGCTGACAACTCGGTACGATTTAGAGGACTTTAACGCTTTCATGACCTTACAAGAAGCTGCTATGACTGGAGATGTCAAGCAGGAGTCCCGCGAACGTTGTAATCTTGTATAGAGACCCAGTACCGTGCTAAGTCTCAAGTTAACGTCGAGGGGGCTTATCCTCGTCCTCAGCATCATCATCCAAAAACCCCCAATCATCCTCCTCTACTGGTTCAGGCTTGGGTGGTTGATAAGGGGGAATGATAACCCGATAGTCCGCATCGTAAACTGATTCTGTTTTTCCTACGCCAGAATTTTTTGGTTCGCGGTAGCTATAGGAATACGATGAGTCAGTTTTTGGTCTGTCTTGAGGTTCTGAAGAGCGATCGTAGGTATTAGGGTCTTTGACTTGGGTTTTTTGGGAATCCGACTTGTTAAACTCCCAATCCTCGTAAAGTCCGCTACCTGTTTCCCAGTCATCAACAGTATCAGTGGTTCGGGATTCTCGATCGCCAGAAGATGGAGGATTTGGCGGACTAGATGTTGGTTCTTCAACACGAGTTTTGTTCTGACGGGATGATTCAGGAGCCGATCGCAAAGGAGTTTGGCGCTGTCTCCTAAGAGAACCAGATAAGTTGAACAAAATCGTCAGTAAGATAGTTGTTAATCCACCAGCAACTGTGCTAAACAAAATCCAAATTGCCAGTGGTAATGGTTGCGATCGCATACCTAAAAACACAAGCGGTAGGACAGGAGACCAATTTTGTAGGAGTAGCAGCGTAATTCCTCCAAGTACTGCCACTAATAGAATTAAGCGAATGAGTGCCATAGTAATTAAAGGGTAGGGGGTAAGGGGTAGGGGGTAGGTAGGGGTTAGGAGTTAGGGGTTAGGAGTTAGGGAAACTTTTTTCCAATTCCTATTCTCTACTCCCTACCCCCTACTCCCTAGTCCCTACCCCCTCCATCGTTGAATTGGAACGCAGTCAATATCTAGCTGATCCAAAGCACGAGCGACGACAAAGTCAACTAAATCTTCGATAGTTTGGGGATTGTGATACCAAGCAGGAATCGCAGGAACAATTCTTGCGCCAACTTCTGCTAAAGCTGTTAAGTTACGTAGGTGAATCAAACTCAAAGGAGTTTCACGCGGAACAATAACCAGTTTCCGACCTTCTTTGAGTTGGACATCTGCAGCCCGTTCCAGTAAGTCTGAACTCATACCAGCTGCTAGCTTTGCTACAGTACTCATGCTACAAGGAATAACTATCATTCCTTGAGTGCGAAACGAACCACTAGCAATGTTAGCTCCTACATCACCCCAATGATGACAGTGTAGTTTGCCTCTTTGTTCAACAAGGGCTTGCTGTCGCCAAAATTGTTCCTGTTGAAGGGATTCTAAGGGCATGCGAATATTTTGCTCGGATTGCCAAACCATGTAAGTTGATTTAGAAGCAACTAATTCAATTTCACAGTCAGCTTCCAGCAAAAATTTCATAGCACGAACAGTGTAAATTAAACCAGATGCTCCTGTTACGCCTATTATGAGAGGTTTTGACATTGTTAGTGGTTAGTGGTTATTGGTTAGTGGTTATTGGTTAGTGGTTAGTGGTTATTGGTTAGTGGTTATTGGTTAGTGGTTATTGGTTAGTGGTTAGTGGATAGTGGTTAGTGGATAGTGGTTAGTGGTTATTGGTTATTTACAACCAACAACCAACAACTAACAACCAA
Source organism: Scytonema hofmannii PCC 7110 (assembly GCF_000346485.2). Taxonomy (NCBI): domain Bacteria; kingdom Bacillati; phylum Cyanobacteriota; class Cyanophyceae; order Nostocales; family Scytonemataceae; genus Scytonema; species Scytonema hofmannii. The sequence goes on along the minus strand of NZ_KQ976354.1, from coordinate 7,117,364 downwards.
CAACTAACAACTAACAACTAACAACTAACAACTCGCTATTCATCATCAGCATAGGGATCTAAGTCATCAGGCTCAAGATCGTCATGGCGCATATACATACCCGGATCTTCGCCATTCATATCCTTACCCATGACCATACCATCGCTACCAACAGTGACTAAATCAATTTGTTGGCGGTAATAGTCAACACTCTTTACCTGTACGGCTACACGATCGCCCAATCTGTAGGAAGCGCGATTTTTGCGACCAAACAGCGCTTGTTGTCTGGCGCGGTATTCATACCAATCGTCTTTGAGAGAACTGACGTGAACTAGCCCTTCTACCCGTAAAGGAACTCGCGTATTTCCACCATCTGACTCGGTGGGTGGAACTTCTATTTCTACAAAGAATCCGTAGGATTGAACCCCCGTGATGACACCAGTGAAAACTTCACCAATGCGTTGTTTCATCAGCGAAGCCCTTTGCAAACCAGCCAGATCGGTTTCAGCTTCTTGAACTTCTTTTTCGCGATCGTTAAGCTGAACAATAATTCTCGTCAATTCACTTTGCAATTCACTTTGCAATTCTGGTGGGAGAACGTTCCAGTTAATTTCGCCATGGCTCGAGGAGTGGCGAAGGTTAACCCGATCTTTAACACGAGTGTTACGGCGATCGCGTCCGTGTTCGGTGAGTGCATAAAAGACCCTTTGCATAACCAAATCTGGGTAACGCCGCAAGGGGGAAGTGAAATGGATATATTCTGGTAATGCCAAACCAAAGTGAGAACCTTTGGTTGTACTGTACGTAGCTTGTTTGAGGGTATCTTGTAATAAGTAAGTTAACACTTGCTCGGATGCCGATTCTGCAAAAACCCTGGTCAGCTGTTGGTAATCAAGAGGCTGAATTTCTAATTCCGGATCGAGGGACAGTTCAACACCCAAGTTAATTGCCAATTTTAGCATCTCTTGAACATCTTCGGGATCGGGCGCACCTTGCACTCGCCAAATGGCAGGAACTCCAAGAGCATTCAAATGAGTTGCCATCAATTGATTTACCAGTAACGTATACTCTGTAAGCAAAGCTCGCACGGGTAAATCGTTGGTGACAACACACCCCAAAGCACCTTCATCGCAGTATGGGTTTTGATTGGGTGGCAGATTCAATTGCAAACAACCCCGATTGAGACGCACCTTTTTCAATAATTGACGTACAGTTTCCAGGTCTTGAACTATCTGGACAACGCCGCTACTTGTTTTCGTGGATTTGTTGGCGAAAATAGTTTCTGCTTCCGATTCACTGAGTGAGGTATCGACTTTAACAACACTGGGTTGAATTTCCCAATCTTCTATTTCTCCCGATTTTGAGTCAACTGTAATTAAAAAAGACAGTGCTAATCGATCGACTCCAGGTAATAAAGAACAACGTTCGCCAACTACTTCTGGGAACATGGGCAGTACTAAATTACCAAGATACACCGAGCGCCCCCGCTTCAGTGCTTCCCGGTCAAGAATTTCTTCTGGTTGAATGTAGTGGGTAGCATCGGCAATGTGAAAGCTCAGTCGCCAATTGCCCTCGTTATTTTTTTCCAGAGAAAAAGCATTTTCTACAAATTTGGAATCACCATTGTTGGGAACTATGCTGAGTGTAAACTTTGGGCGCAAGTCCAAACGATTTTTTAAATCTGCTTTTAGCAGCTTTTTAGGTAATTTTGAAGCTGCTTCTTGAATGGGGTCTGGAAAAGTACGCGCCAGATCGTGTTTGCAGGTGACTAGATCTATGTCGGCTGCTGCTTCAGCATCGCTACCTAGAATTTGCACGACTCTACCCAATGGTGGATATTGGGCTAATGGATAACGCAAAACCTCCACATGAGCCAAGTGGTCAATTGCTTGTTCCAGTTTATTGTTATTGATGAGCAGTTTCAGTTCAAAAAGCAATCTATCGTCTAAAGGTACGGCGCGGTAGCCCCCTTCTACCTGCTTGATCCGTGCTAGTAAAGTGTGATTTGACCGCTCTAGGATTAGTTTGACTTCTCCTTCTGGAGATCGCCGACGACTGCCTTCTTTAAGCACTTTGACCAAAACGCGATCTCCATTCCAAGCATTGCTCAGATGACTTTCGCGAATGTAGATGTCTTCTGCTCCTTCTACATCCTGGATGGCAAAACAAAAACCTTTGCTGGAACAGCGAAGTTTTGCTTCAATCACCCCCTCTTCCGAGACACGGCGATACTTACCTCGTTCTTTGGCCAAAATCCCAATTCTTTCTAGTACTTCCAAGGCGATGTGAAGTTTTTCTAAATTGGGTTCATCTTCGCAACCAAGTTTCTTTTCTAACAGTTTACGAGCAACCAATTTATCATCAGTAAAATTGGCGAGAAGTGTAGCGATTGAAAATTCCATGCAGTGAACCGACCTTTGGTCAAAACGTCATTTGTTGTTTATCTGGTTCGCGTGCTGTGTACCCTCACGACTACAGACACTAGCCGGAAACGAATTGCCCATAATAAAGGGGACCACAGGAGCATTTCAGAGTTTAGTGGTTTATGTGGTTCCTTAACTCCAGTCAATCTTCAAAAGTACGCCCGTTTAGTGTTTTGCCCCCTCGGTAATTACGCAACGGGTTTTTTATAAGACGCACTTTGGAGAACTCTCCACGCTGCCCAAAAGCACTGTTTAGGGAAACCGCAGGTGTTAGATTGTCTTAAGCGAAGGTTCTTTTACGCCACTAGACTCTGTTTTTTAACTAGGAGAAACTGCCGACAAATCTAATTGACCCATATGTAGGATCGGAAACAATTAGGTCAGCAGCTTAACGAGCTGTGAGGACGAACCATTACTACATTATTGTAGATATAGAGTGTGCTTGCAGAAAATAGTTCTAGAACACCAATTGCGTAATTATGGTAGCATTCTCAGTAAAATTATTTAAAAATAACCAGCACTAGCTAAAAAAATTCTTTGAATAACCTTATGGGGCAATGGGCAATGGGCAATGGGCAATGGGCATGAGAATTGAATAGCTTTCAACAATGCCCATTGTCTCATGCCCTATTTTCAAGTATTAATACTGTTTTAAAACTTATAAACCTTTGAGAACATATGATAATGTATACGGGTTAGGTGCATTTGTACTACTAAACATAGGTTTGAACAAAAATGTTGAGTGCAGTCCCCATCTATAATTAAGTAGATTTAGGTGGGGGAGAGTTCAATAAATTGTTTCCAACCCCTTTATTAAACAGAGCAAGATTTGGTGACAGCATTATGTTGGCTCAATTTCAGAGCAAGTACCCCCAAGGCAATCTCATTACTGAATTAGTGCAAATTTATCACGGCAAGTATATTGTCCGTGCGAGCGTGCAGATTGATGGCACAACTCGCGCTACTGGTATGGCAGCAGCAGAAATATTAGAGGATGCAGAAGATAAAGCGAGAACTAGAGCGCTGATGGTTTTAGGAATAACAGACATCCCCCAAGGAGCGACGGTTATTTCTCCAGAACCAACAAAGCAGGTTCAGCCCAATGTATCCTCTGTAACTGCGAATGGATTGAATGAGGCAGCACCATCTGTTGTGCTGAACTCTCCTTCTCACACAGAAGCACCTGCAATTCCCTCAACTTCAGTAGTTTCACCACCAGTAGCTGCAAACGAGACTAAACAAAAAGCTTATAGCGATCGCCTGACGGGTGCTAACAAGTTAGAAACTAATTTTGAGACTAAAACTCCCGATATTAACGATCGCTTTGCATCAACTCACAAGTCAGAAACTAATTTTGAGACCAAAACTCCAGACATTGGCGATCGCTTTGCATCAACTTACAAGTCAGAAACCAATTTTGAGACCAAAACTCCAGACATTGGCGAATTCATTCCTACTATTGATAAGCAGGAAATTCCATTTTCCAAAACTCAAGATAGTAACGGTGGATTTGCAACAACTAACAAGCAAGAAGAACAATTCGATGCTGCGTTAGAAAATTTTGGCATAGTGTCCCCTGACACAACTGAGAACAACTCTTTTTCTGGAGTTCCTAGTAATGTAACGCCATTTCCTTCACGCAGTCCCAACTTGCAAGAGGATACGACAACACAAGCAACAACAAGCAAGCGCAAGAAAAAGGCTGAACCAGTGGATCATTCCGATGATATCGCGAAGATTGGCAGTGAAATGCAGCGTTTGGGTTGGAACACAGACCAAGGGCGTGACTATTTGGTCAAAACTTACTCTAAGCGATCGCGTCACTTACTGACTCCAGAAGAATTAAAGGATTTCTTAAAGTACTTGGAGTCGCAGCCTACACCTATAGATCCATTGGCTGGGTTTTGAGTGAAGCATTCGCTGAAGGTAAATTGCCCTCATCCTTTCTCCCAAAGGGAGAAGGGAGACAGAATTCTTGTCCCCTCTCCCTTTGGGAGAGGGCTAGGGTGAGGGCATCATTTACTGACTAACCACAGCCATTGGGCGGCTACCAGCAGAATGGCGATCAATCACTTGGTCGATTAAGCCATAGTCTTTTGCTTCATGAGGTGACATAAAGAAGTCTCTTTCTGTGTCCTCAGTAATTTTTTCTAATGGTTGACCGGTATGCTCGGCTAAATATTCATTTAGCTTGCGCTTGTGGTAAAGGATTTCCCGTGCCTGAATTTCAATATCAGTTGCTTGTCCTTGAGCACCACCCAATGGTTGGTGAATCATAATTCGGGAATGAGGTAAACTCATCCGCTTACCTTTTGTACCAGCACTGAGGAGGAAAGCGCCCATACTTGCCGCCAATCCTGTACAAATTGTACAGATATCTGGGCGGATGTGCTTCATAGTATCATACATACCCATTCCCGCCGTTACCGAACCACCAGGAGAGTTGATGTACATATATATATCTTTCTCCGAGTCTTCTGCGTCTAAAAACAGCAGTTGGGCAACAATCAAGTTAGCCACAGTGTCATCAATTTGTTGTCCTAAAAAGATGATGCGCTCGCGTAAAAGACGTGAGTAGATATCAAAGGCGCGTTCGCCACGACCTGATTGTTCTATAACAATTGGAATCATCTAAAAACTTCCGGGAGTGTGGAAACTTTGTGACTTTAGCCCTGCATAGGAAACACGACACGTCCAGTTTTAACTGGAGTCCATTACCGCCTTGGAGGTACTAAATGCCGGGTGCTTTTGTGTTGCACTTTCGTTCAGACAATTATGAACTGGCATTTTTCCCTCTGTACGCGTAATGGTTTTGCACGCTTTATGCCTTCCCTTGCGGGAGTAATGTGAGCCTAGACGAGTTACAGAGCGGTACTTTCCAAACAACACTGGCTTACCCTTATAAACCTGTTTAATTGTTTGGTTTCAGAGCGACGGACTGGCATCACGTATCCGAAGGTGAGAACTTGAACACTTCTCTGTAACGGCTGCGTGGTAATAGTGAGTACGAACCTCTCCCACGCCATCGGGTCTGCTAATCCTAAAAGCTTGAGGCATGAAGCCCCTAGCCTTTAAGCAGGGGTGCTGACGAAAGCTGGTTGTACTTACTTTACGTATATTCTATCAATGACCAGTGGGCAGTGACCACCAACAACTAACAACTAACAACTAACCACTAACCACTAACCACTAACCACTAACCACTAACTATTAAACTTGTCTGCATTTTTACAAGTACTTTTCCGGAATGGATTTACCATTACGAGTAGATACATAATACAGGGTGCGTTTAATTAACAAACTAAAGAAGAATTGCCATCCCCCTAAAGCCAGAGGAGCCCGCCATGCTCGAAAAACTTTTACAAGCTGCCGTAATCACCTTCTTACTCCACCTCATTGCAGGTCTTAGCCCAAATACTATTATTGAGACAAAGGTAGAACAGCCTTCAACCGTCGCTCCATTGCCAATTGCAAACGCGCTACCTCTTTCTGCACGGTAAAATTGCTAGGTAGAGATGACTGACTCATAGAGAATTTAAGCTTTGCTCTGACTTACGCCCTGTTCTGTGGACAGAGTTACCAGAGGAAGAATGCATGACTCTACTTATAACAAGCTAGACTAGGCGAATAAGGGTTTTTTCTCATGCATCTTCACTCATGACTAATCGTCTTGCTCAAGCTCAAAGCCTGTACCTACGCAAACACGCTGAAAACCCCATTGATTGGTGGTCTTGGTGTGATGAGGCACTCTTCACTGCAAAAGTGCAGAACAAACCAATATTTCTTTCCATTGGCTATTCTAGTTGCCATTGGTGTACTGTGATGGAAGGAGAAGCATTTTCCGACCTAGCAATAGCTGAGTATATGAACGCCAACTTTCTTCCTATTAAGGTGGATAGGGAAGAAAGACCTGATATTGACAGCATCTATATGCAAGCTTTGCAAATGATGAGCGGTCAAGGGGGTTGGCCTTTAAACGTGTTTATCTCACCAGAGGATTTAGTACCTTTCTATGCAGGGACTTACTTTCCATTAGAACCACGCTACGGTCGCCCTGGCTTTTTACAAGTTCTGCAAGCAATCCGCCATTATTACGATACAGAAAAAGATGATTTGCGCGATCGCAAAGCCACTATTCTTGAGTCACTCTTAACTTCAGCAGTGTTGGAATCGGGAGGCGTAACAGAAACTCAAGATATTGAGTTATTGCACAAAGGCTGGGAGACTTGTACTGGAATTATTACATCCAATCAATACGGCAATAGCTTCCCAATGATTCCTTATGCAGAATTGGCATTGCGAGGAACTCGATTTGAATGGCAAGAATCTCGTTATGATGGCAAGCAAGTGTCCGCCCAAAGGGGTCTGGATCTTGCACTTGGGGGGATTTACGACCACGTAGCGGGGGGCTTTCATCGCTATACTGTCGATCCCACATGGACAGTACCGCATTTTGAAAAGATGCTTTACGACAATGGGCAGATTGTGGAGTATCTGGCAAATTTGTGGAGCGCGGGAATACAAGAACCTGCTTTTGAAGAAGCGATCGCCGGGACTGTTCAATGGTTAAAGCGGGAGATGATCTCACCAAACGGATTCTTCTATGCTGCTCAAGATGCTGATAGTTTCACCAATCCAGCACATGCAGAACCTGAGGAAGGGGCATTTTACGTTTGGAGTTACAGCGAATTGCAGCAACTGCTTGCTCCAGATGAACTAACAGAATTACAACAAGAGTTTACAGTAACGCCTAACGGGAACTTTGAAGATAAGAACGTTTTACAAAGGCTTCATCAAGGCAAGCTGAGTGAAAGTTTAAAAACAGCGTTAGGAAAATTGTTTGTTGCTCGTTATGGTTTTGCAACGGATATGACCGATGAAGCCCTACATATATCCGCTACAAAATCTGATGCTACATTTCCCCCCGCTCGCAACAATCAAGAAGCAAAAACTCGTAACTGGCAAGGACGCATTCCCGCAGTGACAGATACAAAAATGATTGTCGCTTGGAATAGCTTGATGATATCTGGTTTAGCTAGGGCATACGGGGTATTCCAAAGAGAAGAATATTTGGAACTAGCAGCAAGAGCCGCAAATTTTATTTTGAACAATCAGTTTGTAGATGGGCGCTTTCATCGTCTCAATTATGAAAGTCAGCCAACAACACTGGCGCAATCTGAAGACTACGCCTTTTTTATAAAAGCACTGCTCGATTTACATCAAGTCTCCTTGGGAAGAGAGGATAATTCTCCCAACTCCCAACTCCCCATTGCCCCTTATCCCCAGAGGGGGCCCCACCTTCCCCACTCCCCTTCCTACTGGCTGGAAAAAGCAATTGCCGTACAATTCGAGTTTCATGAATATCTTTGGAGTGTAGAACTCGGAGGATACTTCAATACATCAAGTGACGCCAGCCAAGATTTGATTGTGCGCGAACGCAGTTATGCCGATAATGCCACACCATCTGCCAACGGAGTCGCGATCGCAAACCTTGTCCGTCTTGCTCTTCTAACCGACGATCTCCATTGTTTAGACTTAGCCGAACAAGCATTAAATGCTTTCAGGAGTGTGATGAATCGTGCTCCCCAAGCTTGTCCCAGTTTGTTTACTGCCCTAGACTGGTATCGGAATTGTACATTAATCCGCACATCAGAAGAACAAATTAAATCTCTTGTACCAACCTATTTACCCAGTGCAGTATTTGTCTCAACATCAAAACTACCACACGGAAGCGTTGGATTAGTCTGCCAAGGGTTAAAGTGTTTACCAGCACCAGAGAATGTAGAGCAATTTTTGCAGCAATTGCAAAAGAGTTTAACGAGGGTTAGTAATCAGTGACCAGTGACCAGTGACCAATGACCAATGACAAATAACAAATGACCTTAAGTGCAATTGTGTTAGCAGGGGGGATGAGTTCCCGTATGGGACAAGATAAAGCTTTGATTCCAATTCAAGGTGTACCCCTCCTGCAATTAGTTTGTCAAATAGCGGAAAGTTGTGCTGATACTGTTTATGTGGTGACCCCTTGGCAAGAACGCTATCAACACTTACTTCCTCCCAAAAGCAAGTTTATTCAGGAAGTGCCTTTAAGCGAATCTCTACCTCATGGACCGCTTGTTGGCTTTGCTCAAGGATTAGTGCAAGTGCAAACGCCTTGGGTATTGCTACTCGCCTGCGATTTACCTAAGTTGCAGGTTGAAGTGTTGCAAGTGTGGGTGGCTGAACTAAAAAACGTTGAAGAAGATGCGATCGCAGCATTGGTCTGCCATGCTAAGGGCTGGGAACCATTGTGCGGTTTTTATCGCGCTGGGTGTTTACCAAGTTTGATGGAATATATCAATGAAGGTGGGCGATCGTTCCAAGGGTGGTTGAAACAGCATCACGTATTTACTTTGTCATTACCAAATTCAGAAATGCTTTTTAACTGTAATACTCCACAGGATCTTGATTTCAGTGACCAGTGACCAGTGACCAGTAACAACTAACAAGTAACCACTAACCCATTCCTATTTTCAGTGGTTCCTTTTTTGTTTACAATGAAAGACTAAATTTACAACTTTGAATAGCAATATGGGTAGCGCAGCAGTGGCTAGTGTCTTCGTTACCCTTTTAGTAAGTCTCCTAGCCATAGTTAGCAAAAATGAAACATACCCTTTCAGTACTTGTAGAGGATGAGGCGGGAGTTCTTTCCCGTATTTCTGGATTATTTGCCCGTCGCGGCTTTAATATTGAAAGCCTCGCCGTAGGTCCGGCAGAACAATCAGGTATTTCCCGAATTACGATGGTTGTCCAAGGAGATGACCGCGTAATCGAGCAACTTACCAAGCAGCTTTATAAGCTCATCAATGTCCTGAAGGTGCAGGATGTGACTGAGATTCCTTGTGTAGAGCGAGAACTGATGTTGCTTAAGGTCAATGCTACAAGCAGTAACCGTTCGGAAATTGTGGAATTGTCGCAGATTTTCCGAGCAAGAGTGGTAGACGTGGCAGAGGATTCTCTAACTTTAGAAGTTGTCGGAGATCCAGGGAAGATGGTAGCGATCGTGCAGGTGTTGCAAAAATTTGGGTTGAGAGAAATAGCTCGCACTGGCAAAATTGCTTTGACTCGTGAGTCTGGGGTGAATACAGAGCTACTCAAGTCTTTGGAAGTCAAGGTTTAGTGGGGAGTGGGGAAGGTGGGGCCCCCTCTGGGGATAAGGGGCAATGGGGAGTAGGGAGTAGGGAAGAAGAAGTTTCATAAGGAGAAACATAAATACGGTTCAAACCCTCTTCCCTTATGCCCTCAGCATAGCTGCCTTTTTCCAACGATAATCATTTATGCCTACCTACTTATAAGGATTTACTTTATAGGCTGTTTACAAAGTTTCATAAAGAGCACAAGTAATTTAAGATGTCAAAGGCTTGTGTTTAGGAAAGTTTAGTCGCATTGATGTAAGTCTATAGCAATATTACATTTAATGTTTTAATAAAGTTCTGTTGAGAGAATTTCAAAGCATTGTAATTTGATCTGTAGATGTAAATTTCAAAACCGTTTTAAACCAGGGTTACGTTTTGTAAACAACTCGGCGACATCTAGACATCTATCTACTCTTAGTAGCTTGAGTGTTTTAAAAACACAAAACAGGGTGAAAATTAACTGGCTACTGAGAAACGCCGAGGCTGCACCACCGCTCCTCTCTTGAATCGCTTAAAATCCCCAAGAACACCTGCCTTTATTTCTCCAAAAAAGTTATCTATTACAAAGCGTAATAGATAAAAATGTCCTGATGGAACTCTTTTATTGCTAACTACAAGGGGACTGAATGTGTGGTGCAAACACAGTTGACTACTATAATTCGCATGAGTTGCTAGTGTCGGAAGAAGATATTTTGTCACTGTGTTTTAGGTTTTTGCATTCTTAGGATCTTCCAAAGACTTGCATAGTTGATGCAGGTACCTAACCTTATAGAAAGAAAAACTTTCAAGGCTAGAGTTAATATTGTTTCTCGTCAAAGCGATCGCGCAAAGGTAGTTCATGACTTCTCACACTGTCAATCAAAAATCAAAAAACAGTTTATTAAGCGCACTGTTGAAACTTAGAAACCGTCACTTGTTCATTTGCGATATCACTATTTTCTCTGTTACGCCATTATTAGCTCTGCTTTTGCGTTTGGATGGCAATCTTGATATCGCTACTTACATATCAGATCTAGCGCTGGTAACCACACTATTTTTATTTGCCAAAATTAGTGTATTTTGGAGTTTTGGTTTTTACAGGCGTTATTGGCGTTATGCCAGTATTGAGGAACTAGTAGATATAGCCATGCTGATGGCAGTTGCGGTAGCGAGCCAAACCTTATTATTTAATGTTTTGGTTTACACAAACTTGATGAGCGATGGAATACCGCCATTGCTGCCATTAATAGATGGTATGCTTTCGTTTTTTTTCATTGTGGCACTGCGTTTTAGTATTAGGGTTGTGGAAAGAGCTAGTCTGTGGCGTGCAACCATAAATCCACGAGAACGCGTGCTGATAGTTGGCGCTGGTAGTGGAGGGGTTTCTCTGGTAGAAGAAATGCAAAGCAATCCTCAACAGGGTTTTTATCCTGTTGCCTTCATCGATGATAATCCTAAAAAATTACACGCAAGGATCCGGGGTATTCCTGTGGTAGGCGATCGCTATGAAATTCCTGATACAGTCAAAGCTCTTGATATCCATAAGGTTATCATTGCCATGCCTACAGTTCGAGGACAAGTCATTCGAGAAATCGTAGATATTTGTAAAGCCACAGGAATTCAAACCAGCACTTTACCAGGGATACATGAAATCCTTAATGGGCGCGTGCGAGTAGACAGCATAAGAGATGTCAGGATTGAAGATTTGCTCAGAAGAGAACCAATACAGACAGAGATAGAACGAGTATCTCAATTTCTTCAAGGCAAAAAAGTACTAATTACAGGAGCCGGTGGGTCTATTGGTAGCGAACTTTGCCGTCAAATTTTCAAATGTTGCCCTGCTGAAATGATTCTGGTAGGACATGGAGAGAATTCTGTATTCAACATTCAACAAGAGCTTGAACAGGCTGTCCAAGCCATCAAAAATGACAACAAAGAACAAAGACAGACCCCTCATCTTTCTGCCTTCATAGCTGATATTCGCTTCCAAGAACGTCTAAAACAGGCTTTTGAGCAATTCCAGCCTGACGTCATCTTTCATGCTGCAGCTCACAAGCACGTCCCTTTAATGGAGTTAAATCCAGCAGAAGCAATTACTAACAATGTAGTTGGAACAAAAAATTTGCTGAACTTAGCATTGCAATATGACGTTAAACATTTTGTAATGATTTCCACAGACAAAGCAGTTAACCCTACTAATGTCATGGGGGCGAGTAAAAGAACTGCTGAAATGTTAGTGCTGCAAGCCGCAAGAGAAAGTGGCAGAGCTTACGTTGCTGTTCGTTTTGGTAACGTTTTGGGTAGTCGTGGGAGTGTTGTACCTACTTTTAAAAAACAAATTGTAGCTGGTGGTCCAGTAACTGTGACTCATCCTGACATCTGCCGCTATTTTATGACTATCCCAGAAGCTGTTCAACTGGTTTTGCAGGCTGCAGTGCTTGGTTGCAGTGGTGAAGTGCTGATGATGAATATGGGCGAACCTGTCAAAATTGTGGATTTAGCCAAAGAACTCATTCACCTTTCTGGGTATGAAGTCAATAAAGACATTGATATTGTATTTACAGGTTTGCGTCCTGGAGAAAAGTTATATGAGGAACTATTTATTTCAGGAGAAGAGTACGAACCAACAGAACACGAAAAATTGTTTGTTGTTAAAAATGCCAGCCGTATTATTCCAGAATATTTAGGAGCTTATATAGAATATTTGTGTAAAGCAGCAAATCAGAATGATGTTAATTCAATCCTATTGTGGCTTGAGAAACTTGTACCAGGTTACAAACCTCAATCCTTACAAAAGGCTCAAGCATTGGATGTTCTTAAAAATAGTAATTGCATAAGCAATTCAAAGATTGATTGTTTGGTAAACTTAGGAACATGAAATGCATAAAAAAAATAAGTGATTGAGGAATACAATAGAACTATGATTTGATTTTTGAAAGATCCGTAGGTCTAAAACCTACCACATGAGGCTTTTGTGCAGCAGAGCAACTACCTAGAGTATTTCAAATTTTTCATAAATCATAAATGATTGATAATTTGAAAATGAGGATTACTCTAATGAAGAAGAAGGGTATGAGAATCTGGAAGATTTTATCTAAAGTTCTTTACTCTTTTCATCCTCTAAAAGTAGATGGGCATTAAACTCCATGAGCCCATAGGACAGAAGACTTGCTTTTTGCAAAAAAAACTCACATATTCGCTTCTACCCTCTGCCCTCTGCTTTTTTATTTGAAAGGATGAAAATTTACAGGAGACTGCATATCGTGAATCAACTTAAATTTTTTTGCAGATCAATACTAGATGTACTTAATCAAAATGTTTTAACTAATAAAGTTTTGTTAAAACTTGCCAGAGCAGGATGGCTACCTAAATTTATCTGGAAGCGTTTACCTGTCGAGAAAACATTTATCATCTCGCTGCCCGCTCAAAAAAGTTTCCAATATTCATCTACTTCCGATGATTATGTCGGTAATGCTCTTTTTTGGCGTGGTCTGTCCTCGTGGGAACCAGAAACAATTGAAGTTTTTTATAAATTGGCTCAAAAATCTAACTTAGTTTTGGATATTGGTGCTAACACTGGATTATTCACAATGCTGGCATTGTCTGCAAATCCAAATTCACAAGTGCTTTCGTTTGAGCCTGTTCCAAATACTTATAAGCAATTGGTTTCTCATGTGAAGAGAAATGGGTGGGAAGAACGCTGTCAGATTTACAACAAGGCTGTCTCGAATATTGTGGGTGAAACAAAGTTTCATGTTCCCTTTAACGATGTACCATTATCTGCTAGCCTTAATCTCCAAGGTTTTAGAGGTCAAGAAGGTGTGATTATTGATATTCCAGTGACAACTATCGACGACGTTTGCTCAAAATCTGGAAAGATTGACTTAATCAAACTTGATGTAGAAGGATTTGAGGATAAAGTGTTAGAAGGTATGGAGCAAGTTTTATCCAATTCATCTCCAACCATAATTGTTGAATGTAATCCTGATGGTCCAGTTCTTGCTGTAGAGAATATTCTGTCAAAGTTTGGTTATCACTTTTTTCATTTGCGTACAGAAGGTCCAGTAGCTATGGATAAGATTGTTCCCGATCAAAAGCAACTGTATCGAAATTTTTTGTGTACTCCTCATAAGGACTGGGAGAAAATAGGATAACGAATTTTTTATGTAAAAAGCAAAGAAATGAAAAACACAAAAAAGTGGATGAGAGTGCAAGATGAGAGTGCAATGGAGTAGGAAGATCCTCTATGAAACATTGGAAAATGCAAAGATTGCTTGATGATTGGAAAAAGCTGACAAGCGGTTCTATCAATCGCAAAATTTTTGGTGCGGCTGTGATTGTTGGATTTTTAACGGCATTCGTCAAAGTGGCGTCTGTAGGTAAAGAATTGGTGATTGCTTGGAGGTTTGGTACAGGAGATGAGATAGATGCATTTTTAATTGCCTTGGTGATTCCCAGTTTTATCATTAACGTAGTAGCTGCCTCTTTTAACGCTGCCCTTATTCCTACCTATATTAAAGTAAGAGAGCAGGAAGGAAAAATAGCAGGTCAAAAATTGTTTTCTGGAGCAACAGTCTGGAGCTTAGGGTTGCTAATAATCACTACCATATTGGTAGTCAGCACTGCACCACTGTATTTGCCATTAATTGCATTAGGGTTTAGTTCCCAAAAGTTAGACCTGACTTTTCGTCTCCTATGTGCCCTCGCACCGATTGTCCTACTGAACGGAATGATCGTCATATGGGGTGCGGTTTTGAATGCAGGAGAACGTTTTGCACTTGCTGCTATATGCCCAATCATCAGTCCAGTTATAACTGTTATTTTGCTTGTTGGTTTTAAGTCATGGGGTATCTTTGCTTTAGCCGCATCACTGGTCTTCGGTGCAGTGGTGGAAATGGTTATTTTAGGAGTTGGTCTGCATCGACAAGGCATTTCATTGCTGCCAAAGTGGTATGGATTTGATGCTCATATGCGCTTGGTTGTTAACCAGTATGCCCCAATTGTTGCAGGATCGTTATTGATATGTAGTGCTGGTTCAATTGACCAAGTTATGGCAGCAATGTTGTCGCCTGGAAGCGTAGCAGCACTAAACTACGGTAACAAAGTGATAGCCTCTCCAATTAGCCTAATCACTACGGCATTAAGCACTGCTGTTATTCCTTATTTTTCAAAAATGCTTGCTTGTCAAGATTGGAAGGGGGTAAATCATACACTTAAGCAATACCTGCAACTCATATTTTTAACTACTGTGCCATTAACAGTGCTTCTATTCATATTTTCTGAAGTGATAGTTCAGGCGCTTTTTCAAAGAGGCTCGTTCACGGTTGAGAACACACAGTTAGTAGCTCAAATTCAAGCTTGTTACAGCTTACAATTACCTTTTTATGTCGCTAATATTTTAGTTGTTAGGTTAATTACATCAATGCAAAAAAATCATATTCTCGTGTGGATTTCTGCATTAAACACTCTCGTCAATATAACCTTAAATTATTTTTTTATAAAATGGATGGGAATAAAAGGAATAGCTTTATCTACGAGTTGTATTTATTTATGTTCTTTTTTAACAGTCCTGATATTTGCGCTTAAAACTATCAAAGAAAATCAGGTATT
Source organism: Scytonema hofmannii PCC 7110 (assembly GCF_000346485.2). Lineage (NCBI taxonomy): Bacteria > Bacillati > Cyanobacteriota > Cyanophyceae > Nostocales > Scytonemataceae > Scytonema > Scytonema hofmannii. The sequence goes on along the minus strand of NZ_KQ976354.1, from coordinate 7,102,198 downwards.
ACAAAAAAAATCTATGTGAGTAGTTTTGACTTTTTTATTTCTTCCAAGAAATTCTTTAGAAAGGGTTTATATTGGTGAAATTAAGATTTTATGTTTAACTTTTAAAAAATATTTTAAAGCAGTACAATCAAGCAAAGGAGTTGGTGATGATAAAATCAAGAAACATACAAAAAAGCAGTAAAGACCGTTCAAAAAAATATTTAGTTTCAATGTTTATTATTGCAACTATGGTTTTCTCTTGTGCAGCAATAGCTTGTAAACCATCTACCAAAAAAGCCATAGTGTATCAAGGTAGCGATGAAATTTTTCCTAATCCTGAAAGAGGATTTATGGCTAAATCGAGTCCAGTGGGGAATGTTCCTGCTCCTCCCTTAAAGCTTTCTGATTTACAAAAGCTAAAAGAGCGAAATATAACGTTAGTCCGTCGTATTTATCTGATTGAAGAATTTAGGCATAAACCGATGTCGGAGTCTTTTTTGAACATGATATCAGAAGACTTTGCAACCGCTCGCAAAGCCGGGGTTAAACTGATTATCCGGTTCACTTACAATTGGCGGGGAGGTGGAGACGATGCTCCTAAGGAGAGAATACTCTCTCATCTTGAGCAATTGCGGCCAATTTTTAAAGCTAACTACAATGCAATTGCCTATATGGAGGCGGGTTTTATTGGCTATTGGGGAGAGTGGTCTAATATATCTACATACGGGTTGCGCGAAAACCCTGAGGCTAGACGAGAAATCTTGTTTAAAGCCCTATCCGTTTTGCCGCCTGAACGGATGGTTTCGCTACGATACGCACCTTATAAAAGGGATGCATTTAATAATGAGAACCCTCTCACCCCTAAAGAAGCTTTCAATGCATCTTTTCGTGCGAGAACTGGTGCTCATAACGATTGTTTTTTAGCCGATATTGATGATTGGGGTACGTATAACAGTATCGATCCGCAGGAAGTGGACAGACAAAAGAGCTTTTTAAATCTTGATAATCGATTTGTGGTTCAAGGTGGCGAAGTTTGCAATCCCAGCCCATATGACGATTGTCCCAATGCTTTACAAGAACTAGCACGAATGCGCTGGAGTGTATTAAACGCGGACGTATATGACGGAAGAGAAATATTACAAGATTGGGAAACTCAAGGCTGCATGGCAGACATTAAACGCCGTTTAGGCTACCGCTTTCGTCTTCTCAAGTCAGAAATTCCAGAGAAAGTCAAATCAGGCGATACTTTTTCTATGAAATTTGAAATTATCAATGATGGTTGGGCTAGCCCCTACAATCCACGCGCAGTCGAAATCGTTTTACGTAACAGTGAAACAGGAAATGAATATTATTTGCCTGTAAAAGAAGATCCACGGATGTGGATGCCTGATGAGACCAAGATAGTAGAGATTGTAAGCGGTATTCCCGAATCCGTACCTCTAGGAAAATATCAAGTTTTCTTAAACCTCGCCGATCCATCTCCCAAATTAAATAAACGCCCAGAGTATTCCATCAGGCTTGCTAATGAAGATGTTTGGGAAGAAACCACAGGTTATAACTCCTTGTTGACTAGCGTTGTAGTTGAGCAAAACTCAGGAAAAAGCGGGTATTCAGGAAATACTTTTTTTAGGCGTCGTAACTAAGGTACCTTAAGCTCATTTCTTGCAAAGTGCCTTAACTGGTGATAGACAGAGCAGTCGAAAAGCTCTTTTACACCCTAGAGCATCGGTTCAGTATTCAACAGGAGACGAAAAACCCGGTTTCTCGCTTAGGTGCAAAGCTTGATATCTCATTGGCTTAACTTCAAGAAACCGGGTTTTTGGGATTACTGTATCGATACTCTATTTTCAATGAAGTACTTTAACAGGAATTTACATAAATTTCTATAAAAGCATTTGTGTTAAGGAAAATTGTTGAGGAATGAAAAAAGTTAATCTACTTAAAGAACAAAGGATATGACAAAAGCAATGCGATTAACCTTGGTAATTTCATCTCTTGCAGGCGGTGGTGCTGAGCGTGCTGTGGTTTTGCTAGCTGAAGGTTTTTTAAAAAAAGGGCATCAAGTTTCAGTAGTTACGCTCTTTGGTGAACAAGCTGATTTCTACAAACTACCCAGCAATGTTCAAAGAGTAGCTTTGAACATTGCAAGTAACTCACCAACACTAATTCATGGTTTATGGAATAATGTTTATCGAATTTGGATATTGAGAAGGGCGATTTGCTCATTTCAGCCTGACCTAGTTATTTCTTTTCTAAATCGACCAAATATATTGACATTGCTTGCACTAATAAAGTCAGAATATCCAGTTATAGTTAGCGAGCAAAATAATCCCCATATGAGTTCAAGCGGAAGCTGGTGGGATAAGTTACGACGTATAACCTATCCGACATCTGCTAAAATAGTGAGCACAAGTAAAGGAGTTGATAATTGTTTTGATTGGTTGCCAAAAACGAAAAGAGCAGTTATCTATAATCCATTAGCCCATGTTCAAGGTGAAGCAAGTAAGACCAACTTGCCTAAAGATGCCGATCCAGAAAAGAAATGGGTGATTGCTATGGGTCGATTGACTTATCAAAAAGGTTTTGATATTTTATTATCCGCCTTCCAAAAAATTGCCCGACAACATTTAGATTGGCAACTTATAATATTAGGAGAAGGAGAAAATCGTTCCGATCTTGAGAAACTTAGAGAAACTTTAGGTTTAACTCATCAGGTCTTTCTACCAGGGCTGTTAAGCAATCCCTTTCCTGTATTAAGACAGTCCAAGCTTTTTGTGTTGTCTTCCCGTTTTGAAGGTTTTGGGAATGTTTTAATCGAAGCAATGGCATGTGGGTTACCAGTCATTTCTACCGATTGCCCTAGTGGACCAAGAGAAATTATCCGTGAAGGTGTAGATGGGATTTTAGTCCCAAATGAAGATGTATCATCATTAGCTACTGCAATGGATCGTTTGATGTCTAACGAGCAAGATCGGAAACGTTTAGCTGCCGAGGCTCCTTCTGGGGCGGAACGTTTTAAGCTAGAAAAGATAATAGGTATGTGGGAAGACTTATTTGATGAAGTTTTAAATAACAAAGCAAATAATAATAGAAGTCTCAAAAGAACGGCTGTAGCCAAATCCTATTAATTTCCCTGTTAATTCCAAATAGAATTGCACGCTCGCAATTCGTTTGTCTGTAATTCTACATGGTTAATTTATGAAACGCATTGCTTTCTTTATTCCTACTTTACATGGCGGTGGTGCAGAACGTGTCACACTGAATTTACTCAATGGTATGTTAGGTCTCAATGTGTCTTTAGACTTAGTCATAGCTAGTGCAGAAGGACCGTATTTGAATAACATACCCAAGCAAGTGCGTGTCGTGAACTTAGAGGTGGGACGAGTCATAAAAGCTTTACTGCCTTTGTCTCGTTATTTACAACAACACAAACCATGTGCGCTAGTGTCACATATGAGTCATGCAAACGTAGTAGCAGTGTTAGCTAAAAGACTTGCTCGCACAAAAACCAAATTGGTGTTGGTAGAACACAACACCTTATCAGTCGAGCAATCAAAATTATTCCGGGCTAGATTTGTACCGATGTTTATGAAATGGCTTTATCCGAATGCAGATGCTATTGTGGGAGTTTCTAAAGGTGTAGCCGAAGATTTACAAGTACAACTGGGTCTTGCAGCAGGAAAGGTTGGTGTCATCTACAATCCAGTTGTTGATAATGAGTTGCTGAAGAAAGCAAAAGCTCCTCTAGACCATCCCTGGTTTCAGGAAGGAGCGCCCCCCGTCTTTTTGGCTGTCGGACGGTTAACAGAACAAAAAGATTTCCCAACTTTAATTCAAGCTTTTGCACTACTTAGAAAACAAAGATTGGCTCGATTACTGATTTTAGGTGAAGGAGAATGCCGGACTGAACTAGAAAGAATGATTCATCTGTTGGGAATCGCTGATGATGTTTCCCTGCCTGGTTTTGTTGAAAACCCTTATGCGTATATGTTCAACGCTAGTGCATTTATACTTTCCTCTCGCTGGGAAGGTTTACCAACTGTATTAATTGAGGCTATGGCTTGTGGTTCTCCAGTAATTTCGACAGATTGCCCTAGCGGACCAAAAGAAATTTTAGAAGCCGGAAAATATGGGAATTTGGTATCGGTTGGGGATACAGCAGAACTGTCAAAAGCAATGTTAAAAGTGTTGGATGCTCCTGTGAATCGCGATTTTTCAGTAAAGCAGGCAATGAATTTTTCTGTTGAACAAGCAGCCTCGAAATATTTGGCGCTTGTAGGCTATACCTAAAAAATATTCTCAATTTTTCTTTTCACGAAGTAAGTAAAGTAAACTCTGTCAGAGGAGTTGTAAATGTTAGCTACAGCTTATTTAGGACTCATAGTTTTCATAATTTTTCTGGAATTTTTCCGAAAAAAAGCAAAAGCCATTGATTTTTTAAGCTTATTCAATATAATTTATATCCTCATGTATCCCTTACCAGCATTAATATTGGATGCTGATTCGAGGAGCTCAAGCTCTATATTGAATTTTCGTTCAACCCTTTACATAAGCAACATACAAACTGGATTAGCAATATTTATTGGATATTTTGTTGTCGTTATTGGTTTTTATTCATCTTCATCTCCAAAAAATGGAAAAAATATCTTCATTAAAAGTAAAGATAATAGTGTTATTTTATTAGCTTGTTTTTTACTTTTACTTTCAATTGTTTCAATTCATCTATATAGTTCACAGTATGGTGGATTTGTATATGCTTTGTCTAATGCAAATTTAATTCGACAACAAGCAGAGATAGTTGATACTGGTGGGGCATTAGTTTTTTTTAAACATTTCATGGGTTTATCACAATTAACATCTTATTTAGTCGCCAGTTTCCTATTTATTAAAAAAACTAAAACTCGAAGAGTTTTTTTATATTTTATCTTTATATTTTCAGTCGTTCTTTCAACAATTGCAGTTACTATGATAGGCTCTCGAGGAGGCTGGATAAGCTACTACATTGTATTTTATTTAGTTTATGTCCTTCAAACAGAAAAATTCTCTTGGGGTTTTGTCATTCCTTTTATCTGTTTTATATCCCTCTTTATTGTCTATGGCAAACCGTTATTTTTCAGCTTGACTGCACTCCCTGATGGTTTTGGAGCCATGGTGGAGAAATTTCAAGAATTTCTCAACAATTCTCCAGATGAAGGATTTAGTTTTGAAAAATTTATGAGTAGTTTTGTTTACCCCCTTCATTCCCTAGACGCAGCTTTTTATACGCATTATGAACCCCGATTATTTGTCGATTGGATATACGCTTTTGTGACTCTCTTGCCAGAACGCTTATTAAATGATATTGAAGTTCCAAAAACAATTTCTTATTATAATACTTATTACATCATAGGAACAAATGAATATGAAATACCAACTGGCTTTCTAGCATTTGGTGTCTATAGTATGTCTTGGTTTGGACTCATTGTTGTTTGTTTTGCATATGGATGGATTGGTCGCTATTTACAAAACATTTTACTGAATAATATTTTTGAAATACCTTGGGTACCTTTTCTTTATATAGTTATAGCAAAAATATGGCTAGATTATTTTACAGCAGGAGACCCCAGAATATTAATTTTCCCTAATTTAGGACTATTATTCTCAGTTACTCTCTTACTATCTTTAGCCAGTAAAATTACCATAGTTAAACCTCAAAATCAGAAAATAATAGGAAGGAAAAGCTGTGTACGCTGATATGAATTCAAGTAAAAAAGTTATATTGCATATCATTACTGGACTTTCAATTGGTGGTGCAGAAATGATGCTTTACAAGTTACTATCTAAAACCAACAGAATGCGATTTGAGCCAATTGTAGTTTCTTTGATGGATCGTGGTGCTTTAGGCGATCGCATCGCCGCCTTAGACATACCTGTTCACACGATTGATATGAAAACAGGAATACCTACACCAGCAGCATTATGGCGATTAGTTCATATAGTTCGTCAAATCAAACCCGATTTGATTCAAGGCTGGATGTATCACGGTATTTTAGCAGCACAGGTATCTGTTATTTTTTCCTCATATAAAATACCTGTTGTTTGGAATATTCATCATTCTATTTACTCACTGGCTTTAGAAAAAAAATTGTCAGCAGCTATTATTAGATTGTCGGCTTGGCTTTCTAAATTGCCTAGCAAGATTGTTTTTGTTTCTCAGATTAGTCAAAAACAGCATGAAGCATTAGGTTATCACCGTGAGAATAGCTGTGTGATTCCAAATGGCTCTGATCTTTCGGTATTTAAGCCATCATTTGAAGCTAGATTAAGCGTTCGAGAAGAGCTTAGTTTACCAGAAAAAACTTTTTTGATTGGATTGATTTGTCGTTATCATCCAATGAAAGACCATGCTAATTTTTTGCGTGCTGCTGCAATTTTGTTAAAAGACTATCCAGATACACACTTTCTTTTGGCTGGAACAGGAGTCGATAAAGAAAATCAGGAATTGCGTCAGTTAATTAAAGACCTCTCAATTTGTCATCAAACACATCTGCTAGGAGAGCGCATTGATATACCCCGCCTCAGTGCTGCTCTAGATATTGCTTCTTCTGCTTCTGCATATGGTGAAGCATTTCCTATGATCTTAGGGGAAGCGATGGCTTGTGGTGTACCTTGCGTGGTAACAGACGTGGGAGATTCAGGTTGGATTGTCAGTAATACTGGACGGGTTGTACCTCCAAAGAATCCAGAAGCCTTAGCTCGCGCCTGGAAAGAGTTAATCGAACTAGATTCGGAGGCTAGAGAAGCCATAAGTAAAGCAGCACGAGACAGAATCATTAAATCCTTTTCTTTAGAAACTGTTGTCACTGAATATGAGAATTTGTACGAAAATATCTTGACTAAACAAAATTTGAAAGAATTTCTTATACCTCAATACAGTTCAGTTAAGGATATTTAGGAAAAAAGAAACTAAGTTGCTGAAAAAATGCTGAGCATCTACCGTATTGTCCTATACATAAACAAACGGAAAAGATAATAACAATGAAAATCCTTCAGCTTTGTGCCATCGGAGCAACTGCCAAAATACTTTTGCTACCTCAAATCAATTACTTTTTGTCTCAAAATTTATCAGTAGAAATCGCTTGCTCCCTAGACTCAGATGTTGAAGAATTACAAAAACAAGGATATATAGTCCACCCAATTCAAATTGACCGTCGGATTTCTCCCATATCAAACTTGAAGAGTATTTATCAACTGATGAAGTTAATGCGACAGCATCAGTATGACTTGGTTCATGTACACACACCAATCGCTGCTGTGTTGGGTCGTGTTGCTGCAAAACTAGCTGGAATCAAACGCATTGTCTATACTAGCCACGGTTTTCCCTTCCACGATCTATCTCCTCCCAGTCAATACCTTTTTTACTTCACAGTTGAAAAAATTTGTGCTAACTTCACTGACCTCATTCTCAGTCAAAATTATGAAGATACTGCCACCGCTCAGAAATTTGGTCTTTGTCAACCAGAGAAAATCTGTTACCTTGGCAATGGTATAGATATTCATCGCTTCAATCGCGATCGCCTTGATTCAACTCACCAAAAGGAATTACGCAAATCCTTAGGTATCCCAGAAACTGCTGACTTGGTAATTGGCACAATTGGGCGTTTAACTCGGAAGAAAGGGAGTGGATATCTGATTGAAGCAACAGCGAAGCTACTCCCTCAGTTTCCTAATTTGCACGTTGTGATAATTGGCGGTCAACTGAACACTGACCCTGAACCTTTCCAGAAAGAACTTATGGAAAGAATTCACACTCAAGGGTTAGAGAATCGTGTTACCCTCACGGGCGATCGCCAAGATATTCCAGAGATTTTAGGTCTTTTAGACATCTTTACGCTGCCTACTTATTTTAATGAAGGATTACCGCGCTCTATCTTGGAAGCAATGTCAATGAGTTTACCAATTGTCGCCACAGATGTTCGAGGATGTCGAGAAGCCGTCGTGCATGGAAGAACAGGCTTAATTGTGCCACCTAAAAATAGTGAAAAGTTAGCTGAGGCTTTGGGAACATTACTAGCTAAACCTGAATTGCGACAAGCTTATGGCAAAGCAAGCCGCGAGCGCGTGGAAGCTGAATATGATGAAGAAATGGTATTTCAACGGCTGATGAAATTTTATCAAGAGTTAGGAATTTTATTGCCATAAATTTTCTAAAAAATGTTGACAAACATGAATGGGGTTTAACTTTGGTGATATGGAGTGCTGATAGATTTATGACTGAAAATTTGTATGCTGAGGCTCTTGGGAAAGAACAAGTTAATGTACGGGGCAAAACTCTCGCCCTGCATCACATAGGTATAGTTGTTCAAAGCATTAGTACTGGTTGGAACTTATACTCAGGAATGGGTTTTGAGGCTGCAACCCCTATCTACCACGACCCCATTCAAAAAGTTCGGGTTCAGTTTATCAATTCCGGGTCAAATGTCTTAATTGAACTTGTGGAACCTGCGGAACCAGATAGTCCAGTTTCCAATTTTCTCAAGAAGCGCGGTCCGGGGTTTCATCACCTTTGCTACCTGGTTGATGACATTAACGCTAGCTGTGAGTATGTGCGAGAACAAGGAGGAATTATTACTTGTACTCCAGTTCCAGCCGTTGCCTTCCAAGGTAAGCATATCGCTTTTGTTTACTGGCATGGCACTATTATCGAATTTTTGGAACAAGGAGGAAATAATTAGTGAGCGTTACAATGCGTTCCTTGCGTCTAGCTATTCTTTGTTCATTTAACTTGGAACTGATAGCACGTAAATTGGAAGCTACACTAAATCAGCGTGGCTTCGATATCAAACTTTACTTTAGTGGCTACGGTCAGTGGGAAGCTAACGCACTCAATCCATCTTCTGAACTCTACCAATTTGCCCCCGATATTGTTGTACTGTTCGCCGAGTTTTCCGATCTGATGCCCTCTGATTCGATTCTTCTTTTAGAAGAAGCTGAAAAAGTCGGCGAGAGGGCTTGGCAAAGAGTTGAAACGGTTGTGAGTCACTTACTTCACAACTTGCCCCCACAAAGTATTGTCCTATGTCATAATACAATTGTTGCCCCTGTAACTCCTTTGGGTTTATTGGAAGGGAACGCCGGATATTCTCTCAATATTGCCGCAGAAACATTCAATCGCAAGCTGCGCGATCGCTGCAAGACAGAATCACGGTTGCTTCTATTCGACTACGCGAGATTAGTTGCAAAGCACGGTTGGCAGACTTGGTCCGATCGCCGCCTTTGGCATCTTGGCCGCATTCGACTCGCAAGGACAGGGTCAAATCTCCTTGCCAATGAATATACTCGTTATATTGCTGCACTCATTACACCACGGCGTAAATGTTTAGTCTTAGACCTAGACAACACATTGTGGGGAGGTGTGATTGGTGAAGATGGACTGTTAGGAATTCAACTGGGACACGAAGGGATAGGGCTAGCCTATCGTGAGTTTCAGATGGCAGCGCTAGCACTTTCACAACGTGGAGTCATTCTGGCAGTTTGCAGTAAGAATAATCCCGACGACGCTATGGCAGTCTTGCGGGAACACCCAGATACAATATTGCATCCAGAGCATTTTGCCTGTATGGAGATTAACTGGGAACCAAAACCAGAAAATCTGCGCCGCATTGCTAAAAAACTAAACATCGGTCTGGACAGCTTAGTTTTTTGGGATGACAGTCCTGTAGAACGTGAAATAGTGAGCCATCAACTGCCAGAAGTACTGGTGGTAGATGTACCAGATGACCCTTCAGACTATGTTACACAGCTTTTAGAACTAGAATGCTTCGATACCCTATCACTCACAGATGAGGATCTTCGGCGCGGTGAAATGTACCGCCAACAAGTACAAAGAGAAATTTATTTGGAACAAAACCAATCTGCTTCCCTAGAGGAATTTTATTCTTCCCTAGAAATAGTTGTTACTATTCGCGAAGCTAGTGACTTTGCTCTTCCCCGAATTGCTCAATTAAGCCAACGTACAAACCAATTTAATTTCACAACTCGCCGCTATAGCGAAAATGAAGTGCAAGCCCTAGCGATCGCTACCAACTATCGGCTTTATAGCTTGCAACTTCAAGACAAATTCGGGGATTTAGGAATTGTGGGAGCAGCCATTATTCGTGAGGAATTGGGCTATTGGGAATTAGAAAATTTTCTCATGAGTTGTCGCGCCTTAGGTAGAAGCGTTGAAGATGCTTTTTTTGCCTATTTAGTAAGTAAAGCAGAAAATAACGGAGCAAGGTTAACTGGATGCTTTCGACCGACTCAGAAAAACGCTCCTACGCGTGGGTTTTTGTCGAAATATGGTCTGGAACCTCCGCAAGATTGGCAGGGTGAATCTTGGGAATTTAAGGTGCCGATTTCATTACTACAACAACCATCTTGGATCAAAATTATTGAGGCAGAAGCTAATGTACGACTCTAAATTAAGACAAGCGATCGCAGAAGCACTAGAAATAGCTCCTGAAGCGATCGCCTCTGACGCTAGCAGTGACACTATCGAAGCATGGGATTCTCTCAAGCACCTCGAAGTCGTTCTTAATATTGAACGTAGTTACAATGTTAAATTCAAAACCTCTGAAATAGCTGAGTTAGTATCGGTGGCGCGGCTAGAAGATGCGTTACGCCAGCACAATGCATTGTGAGGATTAGATGATGGAAAAGCCAACAGTTCGTCCTTTTCGTCCTGGGGACGAGTTAGGAATTTTCGCACTCTATCATGCTGTCTTCAATGTAGATATTTCTTACCAAGACTGGCAATGGGTTTATCAACAGATGCCTGAAGAACCAGCAATTATCGTGGTTGCTGAGAACAATGAGGGGATTGTGGGACACTATGCCGTACAACCGCGCCCCTTCTGGTTACATGGGATACCCTGCTTGGCTGGTCTGGCGATTGGGACAATGGTACACCCATCCGCTAGGAATTTGACAACGCTGGTAGAAATGGCTCACCTTGCTTACGATATCTGTCGCCAGCGCGGTTTGTTGTTTCTCTACGCCTTTTCTAACGATGTGGCTTGGAAAGTTCGACAGGTGGTTCTGGGATGGCAAGCTTTACCGCAACTGACAGAATGGGAAGGCCCATTGCTTTTGCCAGATAGCCAAACAGACACCAAAGTCCAGATTTGGACAGATTTTCCCTTGGAGTTTGTACCTAGTTTATCACTGCCAAATAACGAAGAAAACCAAAAAGGAATTGGTGGCAGAAGAACACCAGATTGGCTACACTGGCGCTTCTTTCAGAATCCTGATACCAAATACAAGTTGCTGGTAGTTGGTTCCTTGAATAAGATGCAAGGTTATGCTGTCCTCAAAGAATATGTGCGATCGGGCGTCCGCTATGGTCATATTGTGGACTGGCAAGTACCTATTGCTCAAGCATCAACAACAAAACACTTATTGGCATCTGCTTTAAAGGAGTTTGCTCAATCGCAAGTTGAACGAGTCTCTTGCTGGGCGCTTCCTTTGTCATCGCTGTTTAACCTGCTTCCAGATGCTGGCTTATCACCCACAGGTCGAAAAACAAACTTTGGCTATTTCAATCTCTCTTTACAAAATGACGCCATCCTAGCCTCTGACAACAATTGGAATATTCAAATGGGAGATTCAGATGTCTACTAATCTTTGGACAGTACAAAAGTGGAAAGAAGTTGAGCAAGCTTATATAAGCGATCGCAAAGGGATTCGAGTTCATTTAGCCTTTAAACGCTCATTTGATATACTGCTTTCAGGCATATTGTGTCTTATCTTATTACCTGTTGTTACTCTCATTGCCTTAGCAGTTCGGCTAACTTCTCCAGGTCCAATTTTTTATTCTCAAGAACGTATGGGAAGGCTAGGTCAGCCTTTTAAGATCTACAAATTCCGTTCAATGATTGATGGTGCGGCTCGTCAAGGCGCAGGTCTAGCTACATTTAAGGGTGACCCCCGTGTCACACCTATTGGTCAGTTTTTGCGCGAATATCATCTTGATGAATTACCGCAAATTTTCAATGTTTTACGTGGTGACATGAGCTTAGTCGGTCCCAGACCCGTTCTCATGCCAGCGCTCCCTACTTACACAGACTGGGAAAAACAACGCCTATTAATGCCCCCAGGAATCACCGGATGGCAACAAGTTAACGGTGGTGCTCTTAATGACATCGACGAACGAATAAAGCTAGACGTTTGGTATGTACAGAACTGGACTTGGTGGTTGGATTTAGTGATTCTTCTAAGAACCATTCCAGTCGTGCTATTAAAAGAAGGTGTTTATGGAGAAGATGGCTGGCAAATAGGTCGAGGAGACCCATTTCAACTTACTTTAGATATTAATCCTGAAGAATACTTGCTGGAAAAAACCGAAAACGCCATCACTAGAGAAGAACTAGAAAGCTTGGAAGCTTGTCTTAAAGAGGCTGCAAGAATTTTACATCGCCACACCCCTGCTGGCACACTCACAAGCTTGGAAGATATGGAAAAAACTCTCAAAAAGCAAATTTTAGAACAGGTGAACCCAAACCTCACCCTTCTTTTATCGAAACAATAAGGTCAATGGGTAATGGGCAATGGGCAATAAATTATTTCTTACTATGTCTTATGCCCCATTTTCAAGTCAACTAATCACGAGACAATCCCATAACCTTGCTATTAACAAAGAAGTATTCCCTACTCCCTTACAGACGCGCCATGGCGCGTCTCTACAACTCCCTACTCCCTATTGTCTAGACATCTGTGCGTTATATAGTAATAAAGTTTTGACTTTACATCAATCCCTAATGGAAAGGCAGGTATATCTTGAATAAAAAAATTCTTGTGATTGCTCCTCATCTTGATGATGAAGTTCTAGGAGTTGGAGGAACGATTGCTCGATTTGCAGATGAAAATGCTGAAGTTTATGTGGTCACTGTCACCCAATCATCTGACGAAGATGAACAAGATGTGATTGAACAAGAAAAGCAGGAAGCACTAGCAGCGCATAGGATACTGGGTGTAAAGGAAACTATCTTCCTTTCTTTCCCACCAGCTGAATTAGATATGATACCTCATCGAGATTTAAATAGTAAACTTATTGAGGTTTGCAAATACATACAACCAGATACTCTTTTTATTCCCTTCAATGGTGATATTCATCTGGATCATCAAAGAGTTTTTTTATCCGCGCTAGTGGCTGCTAGACCCATTAACACTTTTGCACCAAAAACTATCTACACTTACGAAACACTTTCAGAGACTAACTGGAATGCTCCTTATTTGACTCCCAACTTTGTCCCTAATGTTTTCGTTAATATTTCCGCTTACCTGGAAACAAAAATCCAAGCTATGCAAATGTATGCTTCTCAGCTTAAACCTTTTCCTCATGAACGTTCAGAGGAGACTCTCAGAGCCTTGGCTACTTTACGTGGTAGTACAGTTGGATGCTTTGCAGCAGAAGCTTTTGTTCTCATCCGAAATATTTTATGACGAGATAATAAATACGCTGTGATGATTTGAAAACAAGCACGTGTCTTTATGCTAGAATTTGTGCGGTTTTTATAGCAATCCTAAATCATCTGTAGGAAACGAGAAACCCGGTAGCGGCTACAAAACTGGGTTTCTGACTCTCAGCAATTCTCACAAATTTGGTGCGATTTACTATATCATAAATATGGTGTAAAATTTAAAGTATTGACAATTGGAATATTCTTCTTATATAAAGAATTGGCAGAAAAAAAATGAAAGGTAAAGATTGAGTAAAGCAGTAAATGATGGAGGAAATAAGAATTAGAATAGTTAACTAAAAGTCCCAAAATCTAGAACACGATTCAGTCTTCATAATTTTGAAGAAACAACCGATTTTTTTCTAATTTAGTTAACGAAAAATTGGTCTTTATGAGGACGAAAACCGGGTTTTTGGCATTAGTGAATCGGTGTACTAGGAATTCAAGAGTTAAAATTTATGATGAAATCGTATTGATTTCAGAAAAATAACTATGAACAAACGATGGGAAGTCGGTTCTGAATTTGATTGGTCAAATGAGTTTGTGATGGGAGCGGCAACCAACAATTTACTACCTAAATCATACGAGTTATTTTCCACTGGCACAGCTTGCTTACTATCTCTCGAATGTCTGTTGAATCAGGAAAAATTAAGTCGTTTAAGACTGCATCTACCATCGTTCTTGTGTATGCATTTTGTGGCCAAACTCCAAAAAGTTTTCGACATATGTTGGTATCAAGATTTGCCAACTAAAGACTCTCCAGATCTTAACTCTCTAAAGACTTTGCCAGGTGATTTAGTTCTAGCAGTTAATTTATTTGGAATTAGGCAAGGAAAAATTTGGCAAGATTGGCTATCTCAGCAAAATCATATTATCTTAATTGAAGACCACACCCATGACCCTTTTTCATCTTGGGCATTGCAAAGTACATCTCACTATGCTATAGCGTCTCTGCGGAAAACCATGCCAATACCAAATGGAGGTATTATATGGTCTCCTCAAAATATGAAGTTACCAAAAGCTTCTTCCTTAGAGTCACCTGCTAGTTACAAAAAATTGACTGCAATGCTGTTAAAAAGAGCTTATCTTAGCGGTGCTCACATCTCTAAAGAGATATATCGACGACTAGAAATTGAAAGTGAAGAGGAACTCGATAAGGAAACGAATTATACAGTTTCTACCTTCACCACGACGATTCTAAATTGCTTGGATATTACAGAATTTAGGCGAAGCAGAGAAACAAACGTCAAACAATTTTTCAATGACAGTTTAATGGAAAAACATCCGAATTGGACGCCCCTTTTTACTTCATGGCCTGCTGGTTCTGTTCCATTGAACAGCATAATAGTCTGTCAAAGCACAGAGATTCGAGATGCTTTACGTAAATATCTAATAAGCCAAAATATTTTTCCGGCTATTCATTGGCAACAAACGTCAGACAATACATCCAACGATCCCTTAGCAATAGATCTGTCAAATCGAATTTTAACAATACCAACAGATCAGCGTTATTCTGGTGACGATATTTCTCGTGTGGCAGAAAAATTTGCTGACTTTTTCAAAAAATATGACAAAATGACTCCCTCTCTAATTGTGCAATGATAAGTCATTCACAATTCAAATTGCAGAAAAGTCATGCTGATAAAGTTTAAAGCTAGAGGCTGTATATCCATACTATGTGAAACAGCTAAGTAAGAAACTATTATCATCAGAGATCGCGCAATTATTTTCAAGCTACAAAGTGATGAGATTACAGAGCATGAAAACTTACACTCAGCAATTGTCACAAGAGCAGTTAGCTCTTTTACCAACTGACGAAGATGTTGCATTTTACGAAGAACACGGCTGGTTTATCAGCAAAAAAGTTATCCCTGACGAGGTGATAGATGAAGCGATAGTTGGTAGCGAAAAGTTTTATCATGGAGAGCGAGACGCATTGCTTCCCTACAGCACTGGTTACAGCGACTGGAAGCCTGGAGATGGAGACGCTGTACGCAATAATCAACACGTTTCTTATCGAAAAAAAGAACTACGTAAGCTCCTGCTTCAACCTATTATTGGTGCGATCGCTGCCAGGCTCGCTAGGACTAGAGAAATTCGACTATTTGAAGATACGTTGGTTTACAAAGCACCAATCGCCATTGGTGATGAAGGAGGGGTAGTTGGCTGGCACACCGATTACTCTTATTCTTCTAACTGCACGTCTAATAAAATGCTTTCTGCTTGGATTCCCTTCCATGATATTG
Source organism: Scytonema hofmannii PCC 7110 (assembly GCF_000346485.2). NCBI lineage: Bacteria > Bacillati > Cyanobacteriota > Cyanophyceae > Nostocales > Scytonemataceae > Scytonema > Scytonema hofmannii. The sequence continues at coordinate 7,086,495 of NZ_KQ976354.1, read as the reverse complement.
ATAAGGATGGGTCACCACTTGTTGTAATCGATGGTAGTCATAAGTGGCCAAGCAACGAGCATATGCGCTGCTTTAACAACCAAAATCTCAAAGAGATAGAACAGAAATTCGCTTCACAGCGACGAGAGATTATTGAAGTACCCCTGATCTTGAAGAAAGGTCAGATTAGCTTTCACCACAGTCACACTATTCACGGTAGCTATCCCAATTACAGCCGCTCAGTCCGCTTGGCATTTGCTTTATATTTACAGGACTATGACAACCGTTATCAACCTTTTTGGAATAACGGACAACAAATACATCACTTTCTTGACCGTGTATGCCGAAAACTACCCAACGGCGAGCCGGATTACACCGATCCATCAGTATTTCCTGTTTTATGGTCTGCAGAAGATAAGTAGCAAATAGTCAGATTCTGAAATAGCAAAATTGGAGAAATAATATGAATATACAAGTCATTGAATTAGAAAACGATTTGTGGTTGCAAACGCTGCAAGAGATCCGTCATGATTTTTATCATTTACCTGAGTATGTATATTTAGAATCTAAAAGAACTGGTGGCATTCCTGAAGCTATTTTAATAACTGAAGGTGACAAAAAGTTTTTTGTCCCTTATTTACTAAGAAAATGTAATGACATACTGTTTGAAGAAGGAAAAGCTGCAGATGCTTTTGATGTTATTTCTCCCTATGGCTATCCAGGAATCTTGCTAAATGAAGCAGCTATTAACGCACCAGGATTTCCAGATGCTGCTTTAGATAGGATGAAGCAGGAATTTCGCTCTCGGGGGATATGCTCTGCTTTCTTTCGTTTGCATCCGATTCTAAATGAAAGTTTTACCGAAATCTTTAAAGCGGAAACTTTTACACTAAACGGAGAAACGGTCTCGGTTGATTTGAAGATTGCTAACTTGTGGAGCCACACCAGAAAAGGTCATCGCAGCACTATTAATAAGTGTAAGCGTCTCGAAATGGTTGCAAAAATGGTTTCATTCCAAGATTATTTGGACGAGTTTGTTGCAATCTATAAAGAAACGATGAAACGTGTCAATGCAACGACGGGATATTACTCTTTTAGTTCCGAATATTTCACTCAAATGAATGATTTGTTAGGATCTACTCTTCATCTATGCATTGTTGAATACGAAAATCAGATTGCTTGTGTAGGTTTGTATACAGTATGTTGTGGAATTGTACAGAGCACATTAGGTGGAACAAGAAACCAGTTTGTTCACTTGTCACCAGGTAGTTTAGAGACCGACTATGCAAGATACTGGGCACAGGAACATGGCTATGAATTTTTGCACTTGGGTGGTGGAGTTGGTGGCTCCACTGAGGATAGTTTGTATACTTTCAAATCAGGTTTCTCTCAACTGACTCATAAGTTTTTGACATTGCGCTTGATAACTGATGAGGAGAAATATCATCAATTGGTAAACTTAAGAGCGAAAGTTCTGGGGGTAACAGCGTCAGAATTACTGCAATCAAACTTCTTTCCTGCTTATCGTTCGCGATAAATACCCGTGACACGATACCCATATGTTATTGATTGAACGAGTACAATTGTCCAGTTTTATAGTATTGAATTTTTAGAAAATTCTGGAAATCATACTAAATGAAAATTCAAAGGGAAACTAATTATGTCTAAAACTATTTTGCTTTCGACTCCACATATGGGGGATGAGGAACTAGCATTTATTAAAGAAGCCTTTGACACCAACTGGATTGCTCCCGTTGGACCTCATGTGGATGCTTTCGAGCAAGAATTTTGTCAAGTCATTGGGGCAACCCATGCAGCTGCTTTGAGTTCAGGTACAGCAGCTATTCATTTGGCTTTGCGGTTACTTGGGGTTGACTGCGGGGATGAAGTTTTTTGTTCTACCCTGACTTTTGCTGCCACTGCCAACCCAATCACCTATTTGGGAGCAAGACCAGTATTCATTGATAGCGATCGCACTTCTTGGAACATGAATCCCGACTTGTTGAAGGAAGCGCTAGAACAACGCGCACGTGTTGGGAAATTGCCCAAAGCGGTTGTGCTTGTGCATCTGTATGGTCAAAGCGCGGATATAGATCCCATTTTGGCAGCTTGCAATCTTTATGAAATTCCCCTAATTGAAGATGCTGCTGAATCTTTGGGAGCCACTTACAAAGGGCGTTCTCCCGGAACCTTCGGGCGCATTGGTATTTACTCCTTCAATGGCAATAAAATCATCACCACCTCCGGCGGTGGAATGTTAGTTTCCGATGAAGCAAAACTGGTGGACAAAGCTCGTTTTTTAGCAACCCAAGCACGAGATCCAGCTCCCCATTACCAACACTCAGAAATTGGTTACAACTATCGCCTTAGCAATGTTTTAGCTGGTATTGGTCGCGGTCAGTTGCGCGTTCTGAATGAGCGAGTTGCAGCTAGACGACGCAACTTTAAAATTTATGAGTCGGCTTTAAGACATTTGCCAGGAATAGAATTTATGCCAGAAGCCATTTTTGGACACGTTACCCGTTGGCTTACCTGTTTAACAATCGATCCAGACGCTTTTGGCGCAAATCGAGAACAAGTCCGTTTAGCACTAGCAGAACAGCAAATTGAAACTCGTCCTGTGTGGAAGCCATTACACCTACAACCTGTATTTGCTGCTTGTGAATGTATTGGTGGTATAGTAGCAGAAGATTTATTTGAAAGGGGTCTCTGCTTGCCTTCTGGTTCTAATTTAACAGAAGAAGATTTAGAACGGGTTATTGGTGCAATTGTGGCAGTTCACCATAACAGTAAAAAAATTCACACCGTTTTGTTATAAGTAGGCAACAATTGAATTGCTCAAACTAACTCTGAGTTTTATATAGCACAAGCCAAAATTGGACTACACTCTCTGTTTCCATTAGTTTTTTAAAGGAGCTTTACTTAAAAAACAATCTTTTTTTACTGATAGCGAGGATTGTTGATGCAATATTAGTTAGCCCTATCAATAAATAGAAAATTTAAAATTTGTATGGAATCACAAGAAACTCCTATATATGAAAAATATTGGCAAGTTTTGAAACGCCGTTACTTGCCCGCATTAGGCATCTTTGTTCCAGTTTTTGCCATTTCAGTATTCTCTTCTTCTTTGAAAAAGTCTCCTTATGTAGCCGAAGGAACGCTACTCTTTCAAAGTTCGAATACTATATCTTCTTTAACAGGAGTGGGAACAGAAATAGGTAAGTTAGAATCATTGGTACAAGACAAAGGTAGTCCTATACACACAGAAGCTGAAGTTATACGTTCTCTACCTATTGTAGAAAAGACGATAGACAGAGTAAAGTTGAAAGACAAAACAGGAACACTCATAAAACCTAAGGGATTTCTTAGCCGATTAACCGTGGTAGAGATACCGAAAACCGATATTCTCAAAGTTTCCTACACTGATACGCATCCTAAGACAGCCTCACAGGTTGTCAATACAGTGATGGCTATCTATTTAGAGCAAAATCTACTATCTCACCGAGCCGAAGCCTCTGCCGCCCGTAAGTTCCTGGAAAAACAGTTGCCAAATGCTGAAATGATTCTTCGGAAAATAGAAATTGAATTGCGCTTATTTCACGAACAGAATAACATTATAGCGTTGGAACCAGAAGCATCTCAATCTGTAGAAACGATTGCAAACTTGCAACAGCAAATTAACAGTATTAAATCTAGAATAGCTGATGTCAAGGCTCAATCACAAGCCATTCGCCAGCAATTAGGCATGAACCCGGAAGATGCGGTGATTATGACTTCCCTCAGTCAGTCTCCTGGCGTGCAAGATATCCTCAAAGAAATCCAACAACTAGAGTCGCAACTTGCAGATAGGCGCATTATTCTTCAGGAAAGCCATCCCGAAATTATTAATTTGGAACAGAAGTTAGAATCCTTGAAAGCAATTTTACAACAGCGACTAAAACAGGTTATAGGAACAACTCAATTAAAACAAAATAGCAATCTTCAAGTTGGAAGTTTGCAACAGCAACTGACTGCAAAGCTTGTGGAATTAGAGTCAACTCGTCGGGGTCTAGATAGTGAATTGTCTACTTTAACTAATATAGAAGCTAACTACAGAGAACGGCAGACAAATCTCCCAAAATTACAGCAGAGACAGCGCCAGTTAGAACGCAAATTACAAGCAGCCCAATCTACTTATTCTCTTTTGTTACAAAAGCTACAAGAAAGCCGAATAGCGGAAAATCAGAACTTAGGTAACGCCAGCATCATATCTGAAGCCAAAGTTCCTGAAGAGCCTATATCCTCTCCTATAGTTTCTTACCTAAGTGCAGGTTTACTAGGTATCCTAGCTTCCTTAGCGACTGTATATTTTTTGGAAGCAACAGATAAATTAATCAAGACAGTTGACGAGGCGAAGGAATTAGTAGGATTGACCTTATTGGGGGTTATTCCTTCTTTTAGCAAGTCTAAAAAATATATTCGCGGCAATCAAGATTCTGAATCATATACGCAGCAGCTCATTGTTAAAGATATTCCTCGTTCCCCAATTAGCGAAGCCTTCAGAATGCTGAGAGCGAATTTGAAGTTTATGAAAGCTGATAGAGATTTAAAAGTTCTTGTTGTCACTAGTTCCATACCTAGAGAAGGTAAGTCAACAGTAGCTGCCAATTTAGCTCTAGCAATGGCTCAGATGGAGCGGAATGTCTTACTGATAGATGCAGATTTGCATCATCCAGTTCAGCACAAAATATGGGAACTACGCAATAATCGAGGTCTCAGTAATGTCATTATAGGACAAGCTGATAGCAGGACAGCTATCAAAAAAGTTATGGATAATTTGTATGTTCTACCTTCTGGCGTCGTCCCTCCTTCTCCCGCTTCTCTATTAGACTCAAAACGAATGGCTAGTTTGATTGACAAGTTTGGAGTCACCTATGACTCCGTCATCATTGACGCTCCGTCATTAACTGTTGCTGCTGATGCTGCTATCCTGGGTCAAATGGCTGACGGTGTTTTGTTGGTAGTTCGTCCGGGGATGGTTGATTCTGTCAATGCGACTCTTGCTAAAGAACTTTTAGAAAAATCTGGTCAGAAGATATTAGGACAAGTCGTGAATGGCGTTATTCCAAAAAATGACCGCTACAGCTACTACTTTAGAGAAGAATACTATCAGGAAGAAATGGCAAATCAAAATGAAGTCGCTAAAACCAATCTAAAACAGATACAAATGACAAATGACAAATGACCGACCAGTGACCAGTGACCAGTGACCAGTGACCAGCGACGACCTACTTAGGTTGCAAAAATACGTTTCAAGAAAGCTATGATTTCAGACCAAGCAGAGGTTGTAGCAGCCGAATCGTAGCGGTAACCATCATCGCGCATGAAAGTGTGTTCTGCTTCATACAAGAAAATTTGGTGAGGAACACTTGCATTTTCAAGGACTGTGATAATTGTTTGGCGGTCTTGTTGTGGTATGTGAGGATCCAGAGTACCAAACACAATGAGCATTTCACCTTTAATTTCGCTCACCCGATGAATAGTATCGGCTACCCCCTGACCTAGTTTGCCACTTGGAATACCAGTAGGATAGCAACAAACTGCTGCCTTAATTTCGCTTTGGAAAGCAGCCCGGAAAGATAGGTGTCCACCAATGCAAAAACCCAAAGTCCCTATTTGACCTAAGGCTACGGAACCTTCGCCCTTAAGGAATTCAATCGCAGCACGGCAATCAGCGTCATAACCAGCTATCGGTGTTCGACGAGCATTATCATTACCCCGCATCCGACCAAGATCGTCTGGTTCAATAATGAGACCAACAGGTTCTGTTCGATGAAAAATCTCTGGGGCTGCGACTACATAGCCATGTCCTGCTAAGTAGTTTACCAAACGAATCATGGGATCGCCTAATTGATAAATATCCGTGTAGAACAAAATGCCAGGGTAAGTTCCTGCGGCTTTGGGGGCTGCAACATATACGCGCATTAAGCTTTCGTCTACTCTCAATTCAACATTGCGTTTGGTAATTTGCACTTGTTTGTCTCCATGTGTAAGCAAGATATGAGCGTTATTTATATCTTGCAGCAGTTTACAGTGATTTTCTGTTGGATGAATGACAGTAGAGTTTTACCGCTTTTTGCCCTAGCGGGAGTAAAATCGCGACTATACAAACGCTCGTCCGATCATACAACCTTACTCTCGTATGCGAATTCTATTTACTTCAACAACGAATAACTTGCCTTGATAATGTTCCATATCACTGTGGTTAGACAAATAATCCACCAGCCTCTGCATCAGTAGAGGAATGATTTCAGGATGATTCCGAAGTTGGATTGAAATAATACCTCGATAATTACCAGGAGGATACGTGACAATGTCGGCAAAATCTCCATTCAGTGAAACTAAAATTGCACTTAATTCCTGTGCTTTGGCAATCACAATTTTATCAGAAGACTCGATTGGAATATAGTCTTTCAAAACTAACACACTATAACCACTATCCCACAAAAACTTCCCAATAGAAGCTGGGACGCATTGGTCTATGAAAAATGTTAAGCTCATGATGCAATCGTCTCAAAATTTGCCAGATCGCGTGCATAATCCAGACACGCGAAGATCTGCTCTTTTTGTAAATCTGGAAACTCTTGGAGAATTTGATCGTCGGTTTGACCAGCAGCCAAATAACCCAAAATTATGCTGACCGGAATGCGCGTTCCCTTGATCCTGGGCTTACCTCGAAGTATATCTGAACTGCTTACAATGTGTTCGCGCCAGTTAATTGGCATTTTGGTTAACCTATTACTGCAAGTCAAAAGTGAACTCTTGTATTGTAAACGAAATGATGAGGGATAGGGGTAAAAAGGTAGTAAGATGATGAGAGAGTCAACGTTTTCATCCACCAGAACCAGCTTTATGAAAAGTCTAGATGATTGATTTACCGCTAAAATAATCACGCTACAATTTGTGTGTTCTCATCAGTTGCTATTGTGTCCAACTCATCCCCACCTAAACTTTTATTTCTCATTTTAAACTCATTCAATAATCTGTAGAAAGCATTAAAACCCTCTTGCTCGTTTCCACAATAGAGCATAATTATTTTTGCCCAAGAATTTGAAGTTGACACATGATATTTTTTTTGTATCCAAGGCTGAAACTCGCGAAAAAAATCCATTTCTTCCTTAGTTGCTTCAACTCCTAATTCTCTCAAAGCAGTTTTAAAACCAACTAGAAAATGAAACAAATCGCTGACAGAAGCACGTCCAATATACATCCCTGGTTTAGTTTGAATTTTTTGCAAAATCTCAAATAATTTGCTCATGTCCTAAAACCTCGATGCATTTTCATTGCCGCTAGTGTTACGATTAGGCAACAGCTAAGACAACAAACTTTACTTCAAATAAATCAATAAATTCAATCCGGGAATGGTGCGGGAGAGAGTCCAAAAAACAAGAGTAATGTAAAGTATACCTAAAACCCATTGATACCATGCCAATGTCGTAATGATGCCAGGAAGGTGTTCGTCTCGCAATCGAATGTCATTAAATCCCAGCCTTAATAAGTTGTTAAGGCTGAAGTCATAGTAATTGAGCCAGTTCCATCGGCGATCGCATAAAATTGGCAAATAACGCTCGCGAAACATTTGATACCTTGGAATCACTGGCAAACGTCCAATCAGCAGGCGTAACTGTCGTAAACTCCCTTCCTCTGTAAAGTAGGAAACGTCTAAGAGGTCGTGATAGCGTCCTTGTTGGTAAAGTTGGAACAGTAATATTCCAGGAACAGGAATAATAATAGCAAACAGACACCCCAATGTCAGCCAAGGTTGTTCTGCTGAACGAAAGATCGCTAGTAAGCCCAGTACAACTAACACGCTAAAACTTACGAGCATACAAGTTGTTTCGTAAGCTGTGGGTAAAATCGGTCTTGGACCAATACGACGAACACTGTCAATCAGCCAAAATAATACACCAAAATATGCGATCGCGATCGTTCCTACACCAATCGCTAAGCAAAAATTTGTACCGTACCCGGATAGCAGCAGCAGTAAACTCAACGCCAACCAATTCCAAGCCTGTAGCAACCAATTCCCTACTGAAGGAGAATTGCCAACCACAATGTGAGAGATAACTTGAGCGTAGGTATCGGAGTCAATATCAGCCAAAGTCAGTAATTCACTCTTATTGCGAAATGGCTGTATCAGACGGCGACGAACAATAGCATCTGCTTGAACAGCAGAAAAACCCAGATCGATCAAACGTTTTTGAGAAGCACTATTGATATTTGTAGCAAACAGATAGTGTGTTAACTCCTGTAGACGCAACTCCTGCTTTGTATACTCCAACTGATTGGCATCAGCAATTTGCTGTAACTGACGAAAATTTTGCCCCAAATTACGCAAAACACTTTGATTGCCTTGCAAACCATGCACTATAATATTCTTACCAATTTGACCAGGATTTCCTAAAATTTTGGCTTGGTTGGAGTTAAAAAGGAGACCGGACACATCTAAATAAGCTTCTGGAGAAAATCCCGCATCACTAAAGTCTGCTTGGTTGAGGATGCTTGCACCTTGCAGGTTGACAGGTTGGTTAAATTGTGCTTCTCGAAAGGCAACAGATTGCTCAAAAGTTGCTTCTGATAGAAGGAGAAGCCGAACGAAAATATCTTTCGCAAACTGTGCTTGTTCAAAAAAACGCACGCTTGAAAAATCAGCATTACCCAGCCATTGTATGCGACTGAATTTTGCCACCTGCTTAAAATTTGCTTCAGTAAAATTAGCCGTGTCTTCAAAAGTACTGTCTTGAAAGTTTGCAGTTTCTTGAAATTGAGTTTGCTTAAAATTCAGTTTATCAAAGAAGACACTACCTTGGAAGTAACTATCTTTCCGAAAATTTGTATTGGCAAAGCTCGCAGCACGGCTGAATCTTGTTTCTACCCAATAAGCTAGTTGAGTGAAAATAGCGCCTTGGGCATTGACTGGTTGAAGAAAAAACGTATTGGTAAACTGAACAGTTCCATTAAAGCGAGTTTCCACTAGAGTTAGCGAACCACGGAAAACACTAATTGCCGTCGATGCCGTTGACTGATTTCCCAAAAGAAATTTACAATCTTTAGAACTGGGTAATGATAGAGCAAGCGATCGCAAGCAAACATCTCGCAAGTGTTCTAATTGTTCTTGTTCGGAGGCTGTAAAAATAGGGGCAATAGCTTGAGCGTATAGAGGTGTTTGTAAACCCAAATCTCTGCCAATAAAATCACCTTGAATGACAGAATAACTTAAATCTAATCCCAAAGGTTTCGAGCCTGCTTTTTGCAATTCTTTCCGCAAAATTTGATAAAAAGCATCTCGAAAACTGGCATTTTCCGGTCGTAAATCTATGACCATTTCCCTTAAATCCACTGTGAGATTACCTTCACGAATGGTCGGTGTACGAAGTCGTTCTTGTAATATTTCTAGGGTTAGGGGAATACGTTCTGGTTGTGCTGGTAAACCCCATGCCGGTAGGGGGAGTAAAAATAATAAGATAGTGCAGATAACTGCAAAAAATATATTGTCACATCTGGGATATTTTTTATTTAGAAGTTCCCAGATACAAGTTAGTAAGTTTAGATGCACTAGTTTCAAAGGCAGGCGAGACGCCCACCCCACAAATTGAATAAACTTCTTGTGGTACTTCAAAGGCAGGCGAGACGCCCACCCCACAAATTGAATAAACTTCTTGTGGTACGGGCATCCTGCCCGTCCCCCTTTTATAAACTGCAAGACCCCTTTTATAAACTGCAAGACCCCTTTTATAAACTGCAAGACCCCTTTTATAAACTGCAAGATATGACCTGACTTTTCGTACTACTTCTCTCCAACCAGTAGGACAATTTTACCTGTCATTGAACCAGTTTCAAGCAATTGATGAGCTTTTGCTGCTTCTTGCAAAGGAAACGTCTTGCTCACCTGAATTTTTAACTTGCCCCCATCCATCCACTTAGCACACTGTTCTAAAATTTCTGCCTGATGCTGCTGTGCTTCCACAATACCTTGAAGCATAGGTGTCAGCATGAGTTCTAACCCAATGCGAAGATTGCGTTGCCTTGCTGCTTTCCACACCGTATTGGCATCCGGTTCTAAAATTGTCACTAAATCACCATATACGCGCACGGCTGGGAAAGTTTTATGAAGTGTTTCTCCACCAACAGTGTCAAAGGCTAAATCGACTCCTTCTCCACCCGTCCAATCTAAAGCTGCTTGTACAAAGTCTGTTTGCTTATATAAGATTGCTTGGTCAGCACCTAGTTTTCTGACGAATTCGGCTTTTTCTTGACAACCAACAGTTGTGCAAACATTAGCGCCTTTGAGTTTGGCCAGTTGAACTGCTACATGACCGACTCCACCTGCACCTGCATGAATTAATACTCGTTCTCCTGGTTCTAAGCGTCCCCTTTCGTATAGTGCTTCCCAGGCGGTGATGAGGACTAGGGGTGCGGCGGCGGCTTCTACGAAGGATACAGAAGTTGGTTTGCGGGCTGTAAATCGTTCGTCAACTGTTGTGTATTCTGCGTAGTTGCCTTGGTGTGCGCCCAATCCACCGTTACAGAAGAAGACTTCATCGCCGATCCGAAAGCGTTGAACAGCAGCGCCTACTGCTTCGACGACACCCGCACCATCACAGCCTAAAATGGCTGGCATTTTATCTGGGTAGAATGTGCCTCTTTTGCGAAGTTTTGTGTCTATGGGGTTGACGCCAGCTGCTTGTAGGCGTATAAGAAGTTCTGTTTCGCCTAGAGGAAAGCTTGGGTTTGGCACTTCTTGCAGTTGCAAAACTTCGGGGTTTCCGGCTGCTGTCATTAGGACTGCTTTCATGTATCCTCCTGGGTAAATTTGGTTATTGTTAATTTACTGCAGTGGGGGTGCTTGGTTATTTTGATTTGAACCGCAGATGAACGCAGATGGACGCAGATGGAAGATGAGTATAGAGGTAGTAAGTTGTTCCGATGCCAAGGAAGAGGAAACTAGCGATCGCGACAACGCTATATTAAATGTACACTTCAATATACATTCTTTTTCTATGCCAAAGTACTTGACGACAACTACTAGATTAATGATTTTTGGTCAGCTTTACAAAACTTCAGACAAAGGGTAGATTTAGAAAGCATTAATAATGATACTTTTGAAAATTTACGGGATAAATCTCCTAAGTAAAAACCGCGAAACACAATGTTTCACGGTTTTTGGTGTAGTGTGAGGAGCTTAACTATTGATCATGATAGTCGCTACTTACCGTAGAAACACGCTTGTAACAATTTTGGTAACGAAATTTTTTTTCGGTATTTACAGAACTTACTTTAAAGGATCGCTGGTCACTGATTACTGGTCACTGTTAAAAATAAAAAACCGTGATAGCTGACATTAGCCCACGGTTTAAGTATGGTGTGAGGAGACTTAACTAAACATCATGATAAGCTCATACCAGCATTAACAGATCGCTCGTAACAATTTTGGTAACGGATAAATTTGTCATATGTGGTTCCCGACTGAAAGTCTTTACACCAAAGCCCCACCACAACTGGAACCGCAACCAGCCGTACACCCATAGCAATAAATAGCAGTTTGGACTTCGGCGATCGCATCCAAACTACCAATTTCTAGCAATTTAGCAACTGTCAGGTTCTCCCCATCACGATTTTTGGCTGGCAAATTCATCATTTGATGGAAGTCACAATCATACACATTACCAAGATAATCGATGGAAAGCTCATCTCGGCACATCAGATGTTCCACTGTACCAGAATTGAAATTTGATTCTAGAAACTGTAGATAAGGAGTATGGAGTTTTTGCCGTTCCAAATAGAGTTTTGTTCTCCCAACAGGTAGATTGGTGATGGTGAACAGATTGTTAAAAACAATCTCAAAGTGTTCTTGTAAAAACTCTTTGTAACTTCTTTCCAGTTTCACTTGATCTGGAGTTAGGGAAAACTTTTCACCTGTAGGCATTTGAGGATTAAACACCAAATCCAAAATCAGGTCTGGTTCTTTTCCATAACCAAGTTGATTCAGCCACTGAAGTCCTTTAATTGAAGCATTATATACACCCACACCACGCATTTTCTCTACGTTGTCTTCTAGGTAGCAAGGTAAAGAAGCAACAACTCGAACTTTGTGTTGAGCAAAGTATTCTGGCAAGTCACTAAACCCATCTTCAAAATAAATGGTCAAGTTAGACCGAACAATGACTTGCTTACCATTTGCTCTTGCGGCTTCTACCAGTGGCTTAAATCCATAATTCATTTCTGGTGCGCCACCAGTTAAATCAACAATCTGGATCTGAGGAAATCTCTGAATCAATTCAATTAACTGTTCGCAAATTTCTGGAGAAAGTTCTTCTGTACGTTTTGGCCCTGCTTCCACATGGCAATGGTTGCAGGCTAAATTGCAGCGCTTTCCCAAATTAATTTGCAAAACAGAAATTTCTTTTTTTACTAAAGGTGAAGTCAGTTTCTGTTTGAAAGGTGTTACGGTTGTTTGTATCATCTAATACGATTTTGGATTTTGGATTTTGGATTTTGGATTGAGAAAGCTTTCTGCCTTCTTCAACAACAACCACCGCCGCTATAGTGCCAATTTGAATCAGTAATCATGATTTTATCTGGCATGAATTTAGCCAATTTTGCAGCAGTTTTATCACAAACTACTGCGGGTATTCCTTGTTGAAGAAGATGACCTGCTCCATCATCAAAAAATGGTTCAGACCCAGCATAGATTGCTGTTTTACCTGTAAAAACACAAGCCCCATCTTCAGGAATAGAAACTTTGAAAGCCACAGAATCTAAACTTTCTAAAAGAAGATTCTCTGTTAAGTTATAAGTATCAGAATTTAGCAATCGGTAGGGACGTCGGGCGCGAATTTCTACTTGGCCAAAGCCAACATCGATAATGCGTTGAATGTACTCTTCATAGGTGAGTGCGCCTGATAAACACATTGCTCGCAAGCGCTCATCTTTTTGCAAGTGTTGTGGAATGGGACGAGCCGCAATAGGATCGCTCATCTGCAATCTACCGCCCGGTTTCAACACCCGGTATGCTTCTTGCAAAGCACAAGTTAAATCTTCTGGTTCAAAAATATTGAAAAGACAATTCTGCGCGACGATATCGACTGAACTATCGTCCATGGGTAAGTTAAAGGCATCGCCTTCTTTGATTTCTACAAAGCTGGTGTCAAACCAGGAGTTTTCTTGAGCGGCAATTTCCAAATTCCGTGCTGCTGCTTCCCGCATTGGTAAAACTGGATCGACGGCAATAACAGCACTGGGACGGCGCGAAAAGTAGGCAAATTGCAAAGCTTCTACGCCTCCACCTACTCCAATATAAAGCACGGTTGGTTGATTATTGCCAAGTTCGGTGGGATGAACGGTAGTGCCACAACCATAGTTCATTTCCTGCATTTTGCAGGGAATTTTTAATCCTGGTAGTTGTAGGGGTGTACTCTGTACGCAACAAAGCCCAACTTCTGGTTCTTGAGCAACTTCACTGTAGAACTGCGCCGCTGTTTCGAGGTAACTCATTACATTCCTAAAGGTATTCACCGTTTTTAGTGTAGCGATAACTTTGGCAACGGATAACAAACGGATGTAACGGTTAGATGTGTTTTAGGATACACAGCTATTCTGCTTCTGACCCGCTCAGATCCCCGACTTCTTCAAGAAATCGGGGATCTGGACACCTTTATAATACCTAAACCATCTCAGAAGATGTTTGCATCATTGGCTGCGGCTGTGGTTGGAACATGAACAAGGAATAAACTACATCTCGGCGGATGTTAACCATCATATCCAAGAACAACTCGTATCCTTCGCTCTTGTACTCAATCAACGGATCTTTCTGACCGTAACCTCGCAATCCCACAGACTCACGTAAAGCGTCCATTTGCTGCAAGTGTTCGCGCCACAAAGTATCGATCCTTTGCAAAATAAAGAACCGTTCCGCTTGGCGCATCAATCCGGGCTGAATTTGGTCGATTTGAGCTTCCTTAAGGTCGTAAGCAATCCTCACTTGCTCGTGCAAGAACTCTTTAATCTCCGTCATTGACATATCTTCTAGCTGACTTGACTGTAAATCTGCTAGCAGATAAACAAATTCTTTGACTTTTTCAACCAACTTATCCAATTCCCACTCTTCTGAAGGTAAATCGGGGTTGATGTAGTAGTCGGTGATGTCATCCATCGTTTTTTCAGCGTACTTAATCACCTGTTCTTTTAGGTCTTGTCCTTCCAAAACCCGACGGCGTTCCGCATAAATTGCACGACGCTGGTTGTTCATCACTTCGTCGTACTCAAAGACTTGCTTCCGGATGTCGTAGTAGTAGGTTTCAACTTTTTTCTGAGCACCTTCCAAACTACGGGTCAGCATTCCGGATTCAATAGGCATATCTTCGTCTACGTTAAACGCTGTCATCAAACGTGAGACGCGATCGCCACCAAAAATCCGCAGTAAGTTATCCTCTAAACTGAGGAAGAATCTTGTCGAACCGGGGTCACCTTGGCGTCCCGCACGTCCCCGCAACTGATTGTCAATCCGTCGCGATTCGTGACGTTCTGTACCGATGACGTGTAAACCACCCTGTTGTACGACTTCATCGTGTTCGTTTTTGGTGAACTCTTCGTACTCGTGCTTAACTCGGTTGTAAGCTTCTCGTAATTGTCGAATAACAAGATCGTCAGTTGGTGCTTTTTCTGCGGCTACAGCAACTTTGTCTTCAGCTTCCAACTCTGATAAACTGCGTTCCCCATACTCCCGCACTGCAAAATCTACTGCATCTTTCAGCAACTTTTCTGCTTCTTTTGTTAGCTGAGTTGGGAATACCTGCGGTGAAGCCTTCCAAGTTTTCACCTTTTTACCAGGTACAAAACCTTGACCGCCACCTGTTCCCGCCGGAGGTAAGCCAGCAGCCCTATGGATACCAAAAGCATCTTCATCGTCTGGTCTGACAACGCGAGGCATGAAGTACTCCCGCATCTTTAGACGCGCCATATACTCAGCGTTACCACCAAGAATAATGTCAGTACCCCTACCCGCCATGTTCGTCGCAATAGTTACAGCACCTTTACGCCCTGCTTGTGCAACAATTTCTGCTTCACGCTCCACGTTTTCCGGTCTAGCGTTCAGCAATTCGTGGGGAATTTCCATTTCTCTCAACAGTTGTCGGAGATGTTCTGATTTTTCTACACTCGTAGTTCCCACTAGAACCGGTCTACCAAGCACGTGCATTTCGGCACATTCTTGTGCGATCGCCTTCCATTTACCTGCTTCAGTCTTAAAGACCATATCCGGTAAATCTTGACGTTTTCTTGTTCTATTGGTAGGAATAACCGCAACTTCGAGTTTGTAAATTTTCTCAAACTCCGCTTCTTCCGTCTTTGCCGTCCCCGTCATACCAGATAGCTTGGGATACAGCAAAAACATATTTTGATAAGTAATTGTCGCTAGAGTTTGAGTTTCTGGCTGAATTTCTACCCGTTCTTTAGCTTCAATGGCTTGGTGGAGTCCATCACTCCAACGGCGTCCTGGAAGAACCCGACCTGTAAATTCATCGACAATCACAACTTCGCCGTTACGGACAATATATGTGACATCCTTCAGGAAAAGTTCTTTTGCCTTAATAGCGTTAAAAATGAAGTGCGCCCAAGGATCTTCTGGGTTAAATAAATCTTTAACTTCCAAAAGCCGTTCTGCTTGTGCAAAACCTTCATCCGATAACAGCACGTTACGAGCTTTTTCGTCTACTTCATAATGCTCGTCTTTTTGCAATGCTAGAGCTATTTCGGCTGCCTTAAGATATTTTTCCGTTGGTCTTTCGACTTGTCCTGAGATAATAAGCGGTGTCCGCGCTTCATCAACTAAGATTGAATCTACCTCGTCAATGACACAGTAGTTAAATGGGCGTTGTACCACATCCGCCATAGATGTCGCCATGTTGTCCCGCAGGTAGTCAAAACCCACTTCACTGTTGGTAACATAAGTGATATCGCAATCGTAATTTTTCTTACGTTCCGTTGGCGTCATGGTTTGCTGAATCAGCCCTACGCTCAATCCCAAGAAACGATGTACCTGTCCCATCCATTCCGCGTCACGACGAGCCAGGTAATCGTTCACCGTGATCACATGAACGCCTTTAGCCGTAAGAGCATTTAAATAACTCGGTAATGTTGCAACTAGGGTTTTTCCCTCTCCAGTCTTCATCTCGGCAATTTGCCCTGAGTGGAGAATAATACCGCCTAACATTTGAACATCAAAGTGACGCAGCCCTAACACTCTGTGTCCTGCTTCCCGAACCACAGCAAACGCTTCTGGTAAGATGTCATCAAGAGTTTCGCCTTTGCCAAGACGCTGTTTAAACTCTGCTGTCTTGCCCTTTAACTCGTCATCCGAAAGGGCTTTTATGTCTTCCTCCAAAACGTTAATGTCTGTAATGTAAGGTTGGTATTTTTTAAGTTTACGAGCGTTGGGGTCGCCCAACAAAGTTTTTAGCATGGCAGATTATTGAACAGAATTAAGGGGGACGGAGATTAAAGGAATGGGATTAATTATAAACACTTAACCAAACCCAGCCTTAGTTTGAGATGGGTTAGTCGTGAAAACTTGCTCAAAAACAGCATTATTAACAGCCAATCAGATTTCTCAATGATTGGATTGAATTTTTATCTTAAATGTAAACTGACTCAATAGTATCATTTTGCTCAGAGTTGGAGCACCAAAGCCCAACTGAGGAGAGGTAGCGATTTCCCTCCTTGGGGAGTGGGGAGTGGGGAGTGGGGAGTGGGGAGTGGGGAGTGGGAATTAAATCTTTATCCTATTCCCCATTCCCTATTCCCCATTCCCTACTCCCATTCCTGAGTAAGGCGACGAAAATTAAAGTCTGAGGCGGATGGATGACAGGTCACACAACTACCAATTTGGACGGGCTTTGGTAGCTTAACGTTGGGATGTAAAGCTCTGAAATAACGGGAACTCCCAACGCGATAGGGTATTTGTTCGTCTTCTAGCAATTGGGGACGAGAGAAAGCGGAAAGATACCTCCAAACTAGGATACGTGGCGGATCGATTAATGGTTTGATTTGTACTCCATAGTGCTGTGAGTCCTCCAACAAATTTCTCCAAGTTTGGGTGGGTAAAACAGCAGGAGGTAAAGCAATATGACAAGACGCGCAATTTTCCAAATATAATTCTTGCCCAAGTCGCTGTTGTGCGGGAACGACATCAACAGTGCCGATTTCAGAATCAGTGACCAGTGACCAGTGACCAGTGACCAGTGACCGGTGACCGGTGATCGGTGACCAGTGAGAAGAGGTAGTAGAAGGTGCGCCTTGGGCTTGAGTTGCCATTGCTAAAAGCCAACCCATAGCCAAGCTCCAAGCCAGAATAACTAAGAGGAACCCAAGCGGCTTTCCCTTTAATTTTTGATTGCGGAATCGACGTTTGACAATCTTTGACATTGGATTTTGGATTTTGGATTTTGGATTTTGGATTTTGGATTTTGGATTGGTCACTGGTCACTGGTCACTGGTCACTGAATCGGTACAGAACGTAATAATCGTTCCATCACAGTTTTTCCCCTGCGTCCTCCACTGGGTATAAGACGATGGCAAAGAACATAAGGTGCTAAAAATTTTACATCATCGGGAATGGCATAGTCTCTCCCCAATAGAAAAGCTAGGGCTTGAGTTGCTCGTTGTAAGGCAACAGTACCGCGAGGACTGGCACCAAGTGTGATTTCCTCATCGTGTCGTGTTGCTCGCACTAATTCAAGAATATACTGTTGTAGCGAAGTATCTACCTTGACTTTTGAACAGATTCGTTGTAATTCTTGAATTTCTGCTAAAGAAATACAGGGTTGTAAATCGGCAAAATTGATTCTACCTTGATGGCGTTGCAACATCTGAAGTTCTTCTGCTTCAGTAGGATAGCCGAGACTCAGGGACAACATGAATCGATCCATCTGCGCCTCAGGTAGGGGAAAAGTACCCTGATATTCAATTGGGTTCTGAGTTGCAATGACGAAAAATGGCGTGGGAACGGTACGAGAAACCCCATCTACAGTGACCTGATGTTCTTCCATCACTTCTAACAAAGCTGATTGGGTGCGAGGTGTGGCACGATTTATTTCGTCTGCTAGTAAGACATTGGCAAATACCGGACCCGGAAGAAAAGTAAATTCACCGCTTTTTGGATTCCAGATATTAGTCCCTGTAATATCAGTTGGAAGTAAATCGGGAGTACACTGTAACCTTTGAAATTTCCCATCAATGGAACGAGCTAAAGATTTGGCGAGGAGGGTTTTGCCTACCCCTGGTACATCTTCTAATAAAGCATGACCACCTGCTAGCAGGGCAACTAGTACTAAACGTATTGCCTCAGCTTTACCAACAATCGCTAGTCCTAAGTTTTGTGTTAAAGCGTCAATTTGTTGTCTCATATAAATATAGGGAACTGTTAGTAGTTAGTGGTTAGTAGTTAGTAGTTAATGGCACAATTAACAACTAACCACTAACCACTAACCAATAACCAATTACAGTATTCCCAACTAACCGCCCAAAAATGCTCTTGCAGCAATGCAGTCTTGTTGAATTTGTTGTTTTAGGGCTTCCACGGAAGAAAATTTTTCCTCAGGTCGCAAAAATTGTTCTAGCTGTACTGCTAGTTTTTTACCGTATAGATCGCCAGACCAATCAAATAAATGGACTTCTACGGATTGATACGTACCATTTACTGTTGGACGGTTACCTATATTCATCACGCCCAAGTAAGTATATTCTGGAGCGTTCAGTGTCTCACTGAGAGTGGAAACACGAACAGCGTAAACCCCAAAGCTTGGCAAAAATTTATCTTTTGGCAACTGTAGGTTAGCAGTGGGAAAACCAATTGTTCTACCAAGTTGTTGACCTTTGATGACATCACCTATCAGGGTATAAGGTCGTCCCAACAGTTTATTTGCTTGACGAATATCACCATTTTGCAGGACTTGACGGATAAGTGAAGTGCTAATGCGAGTCTGGTGAATGGAAGAGTCGCTAGCATCACTGTTGTCTGCTCTTTCAGGAGATGCACAAGTTTCTATGGGAACAATGGTGACGGGAATGTCAAATTTGGCGGCAAGGACTTGCAAATCCTTGGCAGTCCCACTACGATTGGAGCCAAAACAAAAATCTTGCCCGACGCTAATCCGTTTGGCTTGTAATTGTTGGATGAGAATTTTTTCTACGAACTGTTCGGGAGTTAACGCGGACAATTCCTTATCAAAGGGTAGCAGTACTAATTGTTCTACCCCAAGCGATCGCAACTGAAAAATTTTTTCATCCAACGGTGTCAACCAAGTACGGGCAAGACCCGTGAAAAATTCCTGAGGATGGGGATTAAAGGTGACAACCGTTGAGTAGGCGTGTGAGGATGCCGTGACATCAGGCAATATGGGTTGAATAACCCGTTGGTGACCGCGATGTACGCCGTCAAATTTGCCTAGTGCAACACACGTTGGTGTTAGAGCCAGTTCGGTCGAAGAAGTAACCCACACAGAAAACCCATTTTGAGACAGATTTAGCACGTCGATTCTGGGATTTTAGGAATGTTTCAGCTATCAGCGCTCTAACTATCAGATATCAGCTTAATTATAATTTTCGGCTGATGACTGATGGCTATCGGCAAACCGCTTGCAGTGAGCGGTTAACCGTTTTTTGCTGAAGGGCTGTTGGCAAAGCGTGCGCGGAAAGCGCATAAGCTTCTAATCACCAATCTAATCCAAAATCCACCTTTGCTCCCTTAGAGCACTTCTAAACAAAGAATTTCCTAACACCGAAAAGATTCTGATAATGTAATGGGTACGGGAACCTGAAGTGCCATGCCTTCACGTGCCATCACAGCCCCCGGATATTTCTCTGCTGCTTCTTGACCGACACGATCTAGAAATTCATCATCATGAGAGGGGTCGTGGTGATAGATGACCAAAGTTTTGACATTAGCAGCTTGGGCTACTTTCACAGCTTCCTGCCACGTAGAGTGACCCCAACCAATTTTAGGTCTGGTTAGAGAATGATATTCTTCATCAGTATAAGTAGAATCATAGATGAGGATATCAGCATCACGAGCCAATTTAAGAACATTTTCATCTATTCTGTCAGGAAAGTGTTCGGTATCAGTCACGTAAACAGCCGATCTTCCGCGCCAGTTCACCCTGTATCCTACAGCTTCACCAGGATGATTGAGCGGGGAAGTCTCCACAGTAATGTCATTAATATGTATTGCGTGTCCCGGTATCACATCACGAAATGATAAATTTGCTTGCATGATTTGCAACGGTACCGGAAAATTTGGATGCAGCATTTGGTCATTCAGACGCTGTTCTATGGTAGAACCATCGGGAGCGATCGCACCATAGATATGAAAGGTGTTTCCCATAATAAACCCAGGGCTAAAGAAGGGAAACCCCTGCATATGGTCCCAGTGGGAGTGGGTGAAGAAAATATGTGCTTCTATCGGCATTTTGGACAACAAAGATTGTCCTAAAACATGTAAACCCGTGCCTCCATCAAAAATTAAGCGTTTGCCGCCCACTTGCATCTCAACGCAAGGGGTATTACCGCCATAACGAACGGTATCAGGTCCCGGACAGGGGATACTGCCGCGAACGCCCCAAAAATACACGGAAAATAAATTCTCTATCCTAGACATGAGTTTTGCTTGCTGGACTGAGTGGGCGATCAATACAAAGAATTTTTACTTTAATCATTAAGTTTATGCTGTCTTAAGGCTTTTTCTAAAGAAGGGCTTCTTAGGAAGACAGCACACCCTGCTAACACATTGTTTTTGTTTTTAGGAATGAAAAACTTTTTAGCTGAATTTTCATATCTTCTAAGGTTTATCTTATGGTTTATCCTCAAAATCGACTCCTCACTTTATAACCTAAATTTTGCCCAGTTGCATTTCGCCAACTAGACGGAGTTATCCGTACATTTTATAAACTTTACGGAAACTTAAATTCCCACTGAGATAATTCATTGAGTCCCTTTGCATAAGTAAGATTGTATTGTAAAGGTGTTATACTGATGTAGTTTTCACGGATAACGCGCACATCAATAGGTATGTTCTGAGAAAGATTTAAACCAGTCGGTGGTTCAACGTCCTCTAGAACTTCACCAGTTAACCAATAATAAGTTTTCCCCCTCGGATCGACTCGCTTATCAAAAACATCGACATAACGCCGCACGCCTTGACGGGTAAGAGTCACTCCGGCAATTTCTTCCCATTTGACAGGGGGAATATTGACATTCAGTAACATCAACTCCGGTAGGGGGTTTTTCTCAATTTGCCCTACTAAAATTTTGGCAAAGTCAGCAGAGGGTTGAAAATCCTTACTATTGCGGCTAGCAAGACTGAAGGCGATACTGGGAATACCCTCAATTAATCCTTCCATTGCCGCAGATACAGTACCGGAGTAGAGAATTTCAGTCCCTAAATTGGCACCATGATTAATACCAGAAAGAACTAAGTCGGGAGGTGATTCTAACAAAGCCCACAGAGCCAACTTAACACAGTCAGAAGGAGTGCCATCGCAAGCCCAAGCCTTGACAGTTGGATGAAAGATAGATTCCAAAATTTCGGCACGGATCGGCTGGTGTAGGGTTAACCCATGTCCGGTAGCCGAACGTTCCCGATCCGGACAAACTACACTCACATCGTGACCTGCTTCTGCTAAGGTGTTGGCAAGAGTACGAATACCTAGAGATGAAATACCATCATCATTACTAATTAGTAATTTCATAGTTAGTGGTTAGTTGTTAGTAGTTAGTAGGGGCGCAAGGCGTTACGCCCGTACACTGGTCACTGGTCACTGGTCACTGGTCACTGATTAAGCAAGAATCTCATATAATAGTCTAGTCCTGGGTGCTGGAAAACAACAGTTTGGCTTTGACCGCTGTCTTTAGCTCGTGGATGCCATACTAACGTCATTCGTTCTTTGCAAATAACAAATGACCAATGACCAATGACCAATGACCAATGACAAATAACAAATGACTAACAATTTAGAAGCTCAACTCTTAGCACTGCAAGAGGAAGGAGAACAGGCGATCGCCGCCGCCAATACACTAGAACGCCTTGAGGAACTAAGAGTCAGCTACCTGGGTAAAAAAGGTCAGCTAGGGGCGCTGTTGCGAAGTATGGGTCAACTGAGTGCAGAAGAAAGACCAAAAATTGGGGCGATCGCAAACACTGTAAAAGATGCCCTACAAGCCAGTATAGACCAGCAACACGCAGCTTTAGAAAAAGCCCAAATCCAAGCACAGCTAGAAGCTGAAAATTTGGATGTGACAATGCCAGGAATCTACCGTCCTCAAGGTCGCGTCCATCCGCTCAATGGGATAATCGATAGAGCATTGGACATCTTTGTCGGTATGGGTTACACGGTAGCCAACGGTCCGGAGATGGAAACAGACTACTACAACTTTGAAGCGCTCAACACTCCACCCGATCACCCCGCCCGCGATATGCAGGACACATTCTATCTACCAGATGGAAATCTCCTGCGGACTCATACCTCGTCAGTACAAATTCGCTATATGGAAACCGAGGAACCACCCATTCGAGTCATCGCCCCCGGACGAGTTTACCGGAGAGACAATGTCGATGCGACTCACTCAGCAGTTTTCCATCAGATAGAACTTTTAGCAGTGGATGAAGGGTTAACTTTTACCGACCTCAAAGGGACTGTAAAAGTATTTTTACAAGAAATGTTTGGTGACGTGCAAATTCGCTTCCGCGCCAGCTATTTTCCCTTCACAGAACCCTCTGCAGAAGTTGATTTGCAATGGAATGGTCGCTGGTTGGAAGTTATGGGCTGCGGAATGGTCGATCCAAACGTACTCAAAGCTGTTGGCTACGATCCGGAAGTATACACTGGCTTTGCTGCGGGCTTTGGTGTAGAACGTTTTGCCATGGTACTCCACCAAATCGATGATATTCGCCGCGTCTACGCTAGCGACTTACGTTTCTTAAGGCAATTTTAATAATTTCATTTGTCCTTGGTCACTAGTCCTTAGCAAATGACCAATGACTAACGCTCTTTTATGACTCTAGATAGAGAATAATTGAGGCGACTGGAAGTCACAACTATACAAACAAAGTCCGCCTGCGCGGACTAACCTAAAAATAGGGTTTCAAATTTTATGAGCGCGAAAGTGATGGAAGAGCGCTAATGACTACTAACAATTATCACAATGTCCGCAACGCCAGTTTAATTCTTTATTAAAACCAAAAGCGTTCAATAAAAATCCCCAACGGCATTGCCTTGTTAGAAGATACTGATTCATCTGCTTGGTAGCACCTAATTGGGTGACGGGTGGAGTTTTTGTACCGGGAAAAATTTTATAATGAAATGGGTCAAGCCACTGGAGTTGACCACTACTGTGCAGTAAAGAAAGTGCGATCGCAGCTTCGGGAAATTGTTGTGTGACTGTCGCCACTTCACCAGTAGAAGGTAGTTTTTTCATGAGTTGCAGAGCGGAAGTTTGTAGCGATCGCAAATTATTTTCAAAAAACTTTTGCCTTTGTTTGTCTTCTGGATCTAACCATCCCGTAGGTTCGCTTATCAAAGTCAGCGCTTGGGCTGGTTTGCCATCTCTTCCAGCACGTCCAATTTCTTGAACGTACTCTGATAGCAGTAAAGGTGAGTGAAAGTGAATGACCCAACGCACATCAGACTTGTTGATTCCCATACCAAAAGCAGACGTACAAATAACAAACGATATTTTTCCACTCAGCCATTTTGCTTCTACAGCGCGGCGTTCTTCTGCTCCCAATCCTGCATGATAACTAGTGGTAGAGTAACCCATCTGTTGCAGCCATGCAGCTAAATCTTCACTATCTCGTCTTGTCCGAACATAAATTAACCCACTTTGTTGTGTTTTATCCTTCAAGAACTTTAAAATTTGTTGTTTTCTCCCTCTTGGCGTCCAAGCTATGCGAACACAGGGGTTAATATTGGGACGGTAAGGATTGATGCAAAAAACTGTTGGTTCGTGTAATTGTAAGACTTGTTGAATTGTTGCTTTGGCTGTGGGGTCAGCAGTCGCAGTGAAAGCAGCGATCGCGATCGTTGTTCCCACTGGTTTAGATTTAAGAAGTGCAGGTCTGACAGCTTCTAATCTTCGATAAGCAGGTCTAAAAGTGTCTCCCCACTGCACCAAACAATGTGCCTCATCTAAAATGAGAGCATTAATCATAAGTTCAGGTTTACACAATCTATCCCATACGGGTGGACTGAGTAAAGTTTCTGGTGACAGGTAAAGCAGTCTCAATTGTTGTTTTTCCAAAGCTTGCAAAGTCTTGCGTCGTTGAAACGTTGGTAACTCACCATGTAAAAGAGCAGCTGCTAAATTCCGTTCTTGTAATTCCTGTACTTGATTTTCCATCAACGCCACTAGAGGGGAAATTACCAGCGTAAGTCCAGTTTGTAATAATGCTGGTAACTGAAAACAAATAGATTTCCCCCCACCTGTAGGCATGATAATCAGTGCATCTTTTTTCGCCAACAAACTTTGAATAATTTCTCCCTGCGGTGGGCGGAAGTCCTCATAACCCCAAATTTTTTGAAATGCAGCGCGGACTTCGTTCCATGATGTTGTGACAGGGTGATTCATAAGTAGTATCGAGAGAAAGAGTAACCAAATACACTTTCTAATACTGAAGAACGGAGTCCGGAAGTTTATCAATTTTGGATTGTAGATTTTAGATTTTGGATTACTCCCTTCAGTGCTACAAGATTATTCATCTTCTTTTTCTCTTTCTTCTCTTCTCCTCACGGAGACGCTATGTGCAAAGCACACGCACTCGCGTTCGCGAACGTGTCCTTTGCGTCTTTGCAGTTCATTTAAATAGTAGTCTTTGGGCGTAAAAGAGTAAAAATTTTAACTACTTTTTTATGAGCGATCGCGAAATTTATAGGAAAAGTTTCACATCAAGAATGAGTACGAGTCTCACGTTTAAAATCCAAAAGCTAAAGCATCAAGCATATATTTACTTTTCTCACGTCCTACTTCCAAATATATTTCTAACAATTCTTCGTATGCAGTTGCTCCACCTATGATATTCCAAAACTCGTGTCCAATAACGACAATTTCTTCAAATGGCATATAATTTAAAGCATAAGACCACCTGTAGTCAGCTTTTGTAAAACCGTAAGGATTATATGGCATAGCATAATAAGCTTGTACGTCAGGGCGTTTTTCTCCACGTAGCAAGTGAAACCTCAAAAGACGTTGTATGACTTCTAAACATTGTCCTTTATTAGGCTTTGGAGCCTTAATCTCAAAAAAATATTCTCTCCCATCCTTTGCAAGAGTATAAAGGTCTGTCCGAACACACTTGGTTTCTAAATCGTCAGAACGCCGAGCATTAAGTACTGCTGTTACCATCTGCTTAAAAGACGGCTTAGATTGATGGCTATTTGCTGCAGATTCGTAATTTTCCTTCTGGCGTTCAGCTTCAGCAAAAGCTGCAACACTAACTTCAGATCTAATATCGTACCCTCGACGAACATCTTGATGATGCTCAATAGCAATTAAACGAGCACATTCTTCAATAGAACTTCCTAATCTAGTACTCAACCCTCGTTCAAATTGGTTAATACGAATTAATTCTGGTGGAACAAGAGATGCTTGAAAAGGTTTCAATTCTCCATTCAAGGACAATCGCGATAAATACTCTGCTCCATTGTCTGGCTTGACAATTTCTCGCCCTTTATACTCATCTATAAGACCTTTGATAAAGCCTTCTAAATATCCTTTGATTATCTCACGAGTTTTAGTGCTTATAGCATTCATAGTAAAAATTATCAAATAACTTTCAGTAAAGCTGTTATTAAATTATAAACAACAGGAATTGAAACTGCATTGCCAAATTGATGCTTCGCAGTCACCTCATTCTTAGCCAATTCAAACCATTCTGGAAAACCTTGTAATCTAGCGTAATCTTGTGCAGTGAAAGGCTTATATTTTTTTCCCCTATAAATTTTTTGCAGAAACAACTGTTTATATATTTCTGGTTCTTGACATTCTATAGATATTGTTGCTACATAATCTCTAGTTCCAGTCGCTGTTAAAGTAGAAACAGCATCAGCATGAGGCAAGAAAATTTTACAAATATTGTTAATTCCTGAAGAAATTTTAGAATTCACAAATTCATAACCTTTACCTTCAACTAACCGAAGAATTTTTTTATGTACTAATAGTTCTAATTCTTCTACTCTCAAATGAGGAATCAGCGTTTCTAAAACTTCAAAACTTAAAGGATTCCCATCCTTATGCCCGTAAATTTTCTTTCTTCTATTTCTCAGAATAACTTGACAAATAAATTTTTCTCTATCCGTTGTTTCTATCAAATCCCAAGAGTGAATAGTAGTATGCCCATCTCTAATATCGGCAAATACAAAAAAATCATTTAATTCATCTATTTTTTGAAATCTGCCTCTAGAAGCTGGGATCTTTCCATCAAATAAGATTTCTGGAAGAAATTTTTTCTTTATAAAACTACTACGTTGAATATCTGGAATAACATCATACAGTTTGGGTTGCTTATGTGTAGGTTGAGGGAACGAAAATCCCCAACAGTTATCTAAATCATTTCTTATACCAACTAGAAAAATTCTATCTCTATCTTGAGGTAGACCAAAATCATAAGAATTGAGGACTTCATACTTAACAACGTAACCAGCTTCTGTCAGATTATCAATTATATATTTCAAACTGGGTCTATTTCTAGGTTCTGTCAAACCTTTAACATTCTCAAATATAAATGCTTTAGGTTGATTGGATTTAACGACTCTAAAAACATCAACCCATAGCTTACCTCTTGGATCGTCCAAACCTTGTAGTTTACCAGCAATAGACCAAGGTTGACATGGCACGCCTCCAACCAAGACATCTATTTCAAACGGAAGCTTACCTAGCTGAGTAATATCTCCTAAATTCACTTCATCTAAATTAGAAGATTTTATAAAATTTTTTTGATAAACCTTAATTGCTTCTTTATCAATTTCTGAATAACCCAAGCACTTTCCTCCTAATTCCTCCAGAGGAATTCTAAATCCACCTATTCCTGCAAATAAATCTACAAATGTAAATTTAAATTGAGTTACGATAATAGTATTATGGTTCAATAACTGAAACAGTTCTAGTTGTTGAGCATAAACACCTGTTTTCATCTGTTGACTTTTTACTTCAAATAAGTGTGTGCAGGGGGCGTCCTTGGCTACCTAGCTTGTAGGACGGGCAAGGATGCCCATCCTACAAGAAGTAGCTCGATCAAATATGATAGCAAGTTTTATTTATTTAGACCACAAAGAATGCTTTCTTAGTCTTTTGTCTCCCGAAGTTTACTTATTTAAATGAACCACAACGACGCAAAGAACACGTTCGCGAAGGGTCTCCGTCAGGAAAAGAGAAGAAAAAGGAAAAGAAAATCGTAATCTTGTAGTGGGAAGGGAGTAATTTGCGCCTTTGCGTCTTTGCATGAGAGAAAAAAGATGTGATTCATTATTAACTATTGTACAACAATTGTCTCTTCACATTTGTAGTTATCTCGTGTATTTTTGCACATAATTTGGTAAAGACACTTCAGTATCCAAACGTGAGTCTGGAACTGCATCTCCTGTGACTAGTTTTAAAGGCAAAACACTAGCCCAAACGGGTAAAGTATAATCCACCTCATCATCTTTTGGTAGAACAATCCTTGCCTATAGCAGAAGCTTCTGTTATAGACAAGGACTGCATCCTCAACCTCCGCCACAAAAGCTTTATAAGATAAATCTCGACGGGCTGGTTCTACAAACTCAAGGGTAATATTCAACCAATCGGCCGCGATGGCATCATCCTTTTTGGCTTTTAATTTCTGCAATTTTTTCTCTAAGCATTTTTTCTGTTTCTGACAACGCAGTTAGTTTTTTAAGGGTTTCTTCCTTTTGTTGTAAGATTTTATCTAAATACTTTTGAAAACAACTACCATCTATCACCGATTGAATTCTAGCATTATATTCTTCGTCTGACATTATTTTCCCAGCCATCGCAGAGCTTTCAAGTTCATGCAATTGCTCAACCCAAGCATTAATTTCTTCTTGTGTAGAACTGTTGTTAGCTGAATAAGTCATGATGAATTTTCCTTATATATTTGATATCTTGACAAAAATAATCTGGCTTCTTCACGAGTTAGAACCATTTCACGCTCGTAATCAGGATTTTCTTGAAAACCTATACTTAAATAAAAGCTCTTGGCTCTATCAATAGCTAATACCTTAATTACACCTACAATGTCAGTATCTATTACCTCCTGAACTATTTCTGACATTAACCATATTCCTGCTCTCATATTCTATCTATAATTATCTTGACCGAGATATGTCAATTGCGTATCAGTTATGTGATACGCAATTTCTATCAATTATTGAAGCTTCTACTCAGGCGTTATGTGACCGATTTAAGAAACAGTGCGTTTACATCTCTAGCTATCTCGTAATTTTTGCACATAATTTGGTAAAGACACTTCAGTATCCAAACGTGAGTCTGGAACTGCATCTCCTGTGACTAGTTTTAAAGGCAAAACACCAGCCCAAACGGGTAAAGTATAATCCACCTCATCATCTTTTGGTGGTCCTGTTCGCACCTTGGCAGAAGCTTCTGTTATGGGCAAGGAAAGCACTAAAGTTCCCTCTAATTCCTGATGATTGGGTTGTCGTACCTCTGCCCATCGTTTCGGTACAATATGCTCGGTAAAAGCTTTTAATGCTTCTAACTTCTGTTGTGTATCTTGTACGAGAGTCGCCGTACCAAATATGACGACAGAACGGTAATTCATAGAGTGGTGAAATGCAGATCGTGCTAGAACTAACCCATCTAGTAAAGTCACTGTAACACAAACTTCGATACCATGAATTAAAGAACGAAGCATGCGACTTGCAGGAGAACCATGGATATACAGTTCGTCTCCAACTCGACCGTAAGCAGTTGGAATAACATAGGGCTGGTTATCTACAACAAACCCTACGTGGCAAACTAACCCTTCATCTAAAATTTCATAGATTACTTGAGATTCGTAATGTCCGCGTTGAGGTACCCGCTTAATTTGATTGCGTTTTGTCACAGTCAACTGTTTACCCGGCTTATCGTTTTGGTTGTTTAATGTCGTCATAAATGTGTGTTCCAATTGCAAGAAAACGAAGTAGAGTGGACATTCCCCCACCTTTCTAAAGAATTTACAAGTCTAATTGCATGGCATTACTGCTGGAAAAACCAAGACTCTCATAAACTGGTTTTCCTAATGGAGAGGCGTTGAGACGTACCTGCGTACAACTAATCTCTTTCAAATAGGTTACCGCTTTACTTGTCAGTCGCTTGGCAATTCCTTGTCTGCGATATGAAGGTTCAACATAAATGCCCCAAATATATCCGTATTTGCGGTGTTGTTGCTTGATAATATTTGGGTGGAGACCGCTATAGAGTTGACAACTGGCAGAACCAACAACTGCACCTTCAACTTCTGCCACAAAAGCTTTATAAGATAAATCCCGACGGGCTTGTTCTACAAACTCAAGGGTAAGACTCATCCAATCGGGAGCGATTTCATCATCCGGAACCCCCAGATCCAACCACATTTTATAAAAATGGTCGGCAATGAGAAAGTCTTGTGATGCAGTCGCTTCCTTGATAATGATTTGTTGTTCAATCAGCATAAAGAAGTATGAAGGATGAAATTAAAAGTTTTCATCCTTTATCCTTCATACTTTTTCCAAGTGGTTTTTAACAAGAGCCACTTTTGTCGTTTTATATAAGTCCACTACAGAATTTCTCCCACCAATGCGGCGAAGCGCAATTATAAATTACCCTATTACTGGGCACCATACGTGTTACTTGGAAATTGGACATAGGAAGATGTTGATCAAGAGATTGCCAGCGCATGAACTGCTAATATGTAAGTACATCCTGTATATACACTTCTACAATGAGCAACTCTTACAGTATTCGCAGTACAAAAATTGGTAATAGTGCGGGATTTCGTCTACCCGCCGAGTTTTACCGCGAACATCCCCAGTTCGCTAATGCAAATGGTTGGATAGAGGTATTGTCGCCTGATACTGCAATTGTACGGATTGTTCCTCAATCTGATGATGATGCAGAAGACTCACTATTAATGAGGCTGTTTCTTGATTTTGCACTAACAGAAGCGCTCAAAAATAATACGTTGCAACCTTATACTACGGAAATGTCTGAGGCTGCTCATAAACTGATTGAGGGTGTGGAATTAGAGGATGATTTGCTAGAAGATGCCTAAGTTGGTCAGTCACGGTTGGGAGATTTATTTTCACCCACAACTATTTGGTACTCAATATCAAGAGTTGTTTGACCGTGTTTCTAATCTGCGAGAAAAACTTCCAGAGAAAGAGTTTAAACGCCATGCAACCTTGAAGCTATTTGCGGCAATTACTACTGCAATTGAAACTAAGATTCCGTCAGACCCTAAGGCATCTCATTTTGCCTTAACGGGGGTATTAAAACGATATGGACGAGTGAAAAAGATGGGTTTGCCTGAAAGATACCGCTTGTTTTTTCGGGCGTTTGATACTCCACAATTAAAAACCATCGTCATTTTGTGGTTGGGGTTTCCTCGTAAAGAGGGTGCCAAAAATGACTGTTACGAGGTTTTTACTAAGATGGTGGCGAGAGGAACATTCCCAGACAATTTGGATGAACTGCTAGCAAATTCTGAGGCTGTCGGAGGTGCTGATTTTCATTTTATCGAACTGTCAAACCTAGAGAGTGAAGTAACGCCAGATGAGCGAGAATAAGTTTAAGTTTGCGGGGGATTAAGGGGGGTAAATCTGACTTGTGTGTACATCGTAGCTCACAAGATGGGGTATACTCTAAACGGTTAAAACCTGGACTTTTTTAAAGGTCTGAAATTTGAAAGTTAATAAGCTATGTAGCTTTGACTGCTTATCAGTATTTGCAGTCGCAATGCAGTTAGAGATTGCTACCTTAAAATCTGTAAAGTTAGCATAATACTTGGAGTATAAACATTCATTTATAATAAATTTCCAGAACTGCTCAATCAAATTTAACTGTGAGGAATAGTCAGTTAACGCTCGTAAGGAGAAAGAAGGAAGACCGTGCGTTGTATCCCCATCAATAAATTGAGGGGATTTTCAGAGTGAAAAACCTTTATGAATCCATCAATAAATTGAGGGGCTTTTGACCCATTTGTCAGAAGAAAGAGAGTTAGACTTTGAGATATAAACGAAAATCCCAACCTTCTTCCCTCTTTCCTCTTCCTTCTTCCTTATTTTGGTAAATAACATAGTTGTATGCCCAATTTTTTGGCATAATTTTGAACCAATTGACACTTTTGATATCTAGCGTTATCTAAGACAATAATAATTGGTATATTTAGGGCTTGCTGAAAAAGAAAAAAAGGAGACAGTCTCTAAATTCTCAGACTATAGAAGTATATTCAGGTGCAAGAGAGGAGGGTAGAATAGCCAAAAATGCTTGCATCACTGCGAGCGGCAGCATCAAGTATGCTGTTAGTAACCATGTACCGAAAACAGGGACAAACTTCAATCCCAACTGAAAACTTTGAACTCCCGTTCGAGGGCAAGTTATCAGAAGATAATCGTTGGGTAATGATGGCTGCTTTCATTCCTTGGACAGAATTTGAAGAAGAATATTCTTCATTTTTCTCAGTAGAGATGGGAGCACCTGCCAAATCTTTTCGGATGGCATTAGGGGCATTAATAATCAAAGAAAAGTTGGGGATAAGCGATAGAGAAACAGTAGAGCAAATTAAAGAAAATCCTTATCTACAGTACTTTATAGGAATGTCATATTATAGTAATGAAGCTCCATTTGATGCATCAATGTTGGTACATTTTCGGGAAAGAATTAGTGTGGAGCTTGTTAACAAAGTGAATCAAGAAATGGTGAAGAAGATGCTAGAAGCAACATCTTCTAAACTATCTGAAAAAAAAACAGAATCACCAGAAGAAGAAGGTGAGACACCCAAAAATCGGGGAAAATTAATAATAGATGCAACTTGTGCTCCGGGTGATATCAGCTATCCGACAGATTTAGAGCTACTCAATCAAGCAAGAAAACAGACAGAGAAAATTATAGACTTACTTTACGAACAGACTTTGGGTCAATTAGAGAAAAAACCAAGAACCTATAGAGAGAGGGCTAGAAAGGATTATCTAGCAGTCGCTAAAAAACGTCGCGTTTCCCAAAAAGACAGGAGAAAAGCAATTAGAAAACAACTTCAATATATCAAAAGAAACTTATCTCATATTGAACAGCTAATTATTTCAGGAGCCTCTCTGGAAGATTTAAGTCACAGACAATATAAGATGTTGCTTGTAGTTGCAGAAGTCTACCGTCAACAACTCTGGTTGTATGAAAATAAAAAACAGAGTATTGACGACCGCATTGTCAGTTTAACCCAACCACATATCCGTCCAATTGTCCGAGGGAAAGCTGGTAAATCGGTAGAATTTGGGGCAAAATTGTCTGCTAGTTGCTTTGAAGGATATATATTTTTAGACCATATAAGTTGGGATAATTTTAATGAATCAGGAGACTTAAAAGCTCAAGTAGAAGCCTTTAAAAATTACACAGGGTACTATCCAGAATCTGTTCATGTTGATAAAATTTATCGCACAAGAGAGAACCGAGCTTGGTGTAAAGAAAGAGGTATTATAATGAGCGGACCTCCTTTAGGAAGACCCCCAGCTAATGTTAGTAAAGAAAAAAAGAAACAAGATTTAGAATCTGAGAGAATTCGTAATTGTATTGAGGGAAAATTTGGACAGGGGAAAAGAAGATTTAGCCTCAATCGCGTGATGACGAAACTTGCTCATACTTCTGAAACTGCAATTGCTATTACTTTTTTAGTGATGAATCTTTCTACTCAGCTCTCGCGGCTATTTTATGCTTTTTTATGTCTATTTTTTAAAACTACACCTTTTTCCCCATTTACTATTATTGAAAATAATCAGTCCTTAAATCATAGATAGCATCTGCTTATATTAGACCCTTGTTGAGTAACTAATCAATTCTTATCTTGCTGTTTTCTGACTTTTTCAGCAAGCCCTATTTAGTCCCAGGTTAGCTAATTTAAATTAGTGGGTTGACTAAATTCAGTAAACTAAAAAGTTTTTCTTAAAGGCGATCGCTAATAAATTCTTACGTATAGTCCAGGGCTTTAAGTTACAAATTTCAGAAGATTATGAAAGTGTCGGTTGGCTACGTAAAGATTTAAAACTGCTATACTAAAACTAGAATTATATAGCTAACGCTACAGCAAAACGGTAACATGACAAAACTGGAAGCAAATCAAGCAAAAGAAAGATTTTCAGAACTCCTTGCTCTTGTGGAAAAAGGACAAGAGCGTATTGTCATTGAGTCAGAAGGAGAAATTATCGCAGCTGTTATCAGCTATGCTGACTTAAAGCGTTTAGAAACTTTGGAAAATGCAAGAGATATTGCTGATTTTCAAAGTGCTGTAGCTGAGAGTAATGGGGAGTCTTACTCAGTGGAAGAAGTTATTACTCATTATAACGAACTTCATGGTACCAATTTTACAGTAGACAATATTCAGAATGACTGAATCTCAGCAACGCGCTTTACGTATTAAAAAATCTGCTCGGAAAAACTTAGTCGATTTGCAGCCAAAGTTTTTTAAGCAGGTGATGACTAAAATTTTGCAGCTATTAGAAGACGCGCAGCCTCAAGATTGTAAATCACTTAAGGGTTATTCAGGCGTGTATCGAGTTGACCAAGGTGAGTATCGCATTCTTTATACAATTTCAGAGGATGCTATCGAAGTTTTTCGCGTTGGTAAGCGTAATGATGATGAGGTATATGAAAATCTATAATTAACAATGGCTCAAACAAGAACTCTTGGCGCTATGGATTTTGCCATTACAATCAACAGCAATTCCCCAGTACCCCTCCACCAACAGCTTTACGAGGAACTGCGCCAAGCCATTCTAAA
The DNA here is from genome assembly GCF_000346485.2 of Scytonema hofmannii PCC 7110. Taxonomy (NCBI): domain Bacteria; kingdom Bacillati; phylum Cyanobacteriota; class Cyanophyceae; order Nostocales; family Scytonemataceae; genus Scytonema; species Scytonema hofmannii. Next base: position 7,052,468 of record NZ_KQ976354.1, on the reverse strand, counting down.
TGGACGATTGTTACCGGGTGGACGCATTCCTTCTACCCGTCAACTTGCTAAATCTCTGGGCATTTCCCGCACGACTGTCACTCAAACCTACGATCAACTTTTAAGTGAGGGATATCTAGAGACTGTTGTGGGTTCCGGTACTTTCGTTTGCTCTCAACTCCCTGACGATTTGCTGCGTTCCGCACCAGTTCAATCTACCAGAACAACAACCCGTCCGCCAGTTCAACTCTCTAAATATGGAGTAAGTTTGGCTCAGACGGAGAATGTACCAAGAGTTCCCGAACCAGAATTGTTGATTAACTTCCGTTACGGGCGTCCTGCTTTTGACCAATTTCCCATAGAACTGTGGCGCAAGCAGCTTTCTCGCTACTGTTGCTCTAACTTAGAATGGCTGGATTATTCAACAGATATTCTGGGATACAAGCCTTTGCGAGAAGCGATCGCACGATACCTCTCCCGTTCCCGTGCTGTCAACTGCGATCCAGACCAAGTGCTAGTTGTGAACGGGACACAGCAAGCACTTGATTTAATTATGCGTTTGTTCATTGAGCCTGGGAAAATTATTGCCTTGGAAGACCCCGGTTATTTGAGTGCAAGGCTCATTTTTGAAACACAAGGCGCAAAACTTCTACCCATTACTGTAGATGAGTCTGGTTTGGTGGTTGAAGACTTGGCAAACCATGCAAAAGAACAAGTTCGGCTTGTGTATGTCACACCCTCTCACCAATTTCCCACAGGAGCAATACTTTCCCTACCAAGACGTTTAGAATTACTCACTTGGTCTGGTGCAACTGGGGCATTTATTATAGAAGATGATTATGACAGTGAATATCGTTATGGTGATCGCCCCATTCCTGCGTTACAAGGGTTGGATAAAAGTGATTCAGTTCTCTACATCGGTACGTTCTCAAAAGTACTGTTTCCTTCCCTAAGAATTGGCTATTTAGTGTTACCAAAAAGTTTAGTTTCTGTTTTTGCTCGGGCAAAATGGTTAAGCGATCGCCATTTACAATTACTAGAACAGCAAGTGCTTGCAGACTTTATTGAGGAAGGACATTTAGAACGACACATTAGAAAAATGCGAGCCGTTTACGACAAGCGCCGTCAAGTTTTAGTAAAAGCGTTTAACATGAATTTTGCTGAGAAAGCAACGATATTAGGAGAAAAAGCAGGCATCCATTTGATGGTACGGTTACAGACACCTTTTAGTGATGAAGAGATTATGCAACGTGCAGAGCGAGCAGGTGTAGGAATCATGTCTGCTGCACCTCATTATCTGAGAGCATATTCAAAAGGTGAGTTTATTTTTGGCTATGGTGAACTGACAGAGCAGCAGTTGGTGGAGGGTATTGACAGACTAGCTCAAAGTTTGAACAATAATTCTTATTAAAAGTCTCATGATTACACAGTAGCAAAGCCAATGCCTGAAATTAGCCGATTTTTTGGAATTATTATTACCATGTACTATAACGACCATCCTCCGCCACACTTCCATGTTCGCTATAATCAACAAAAAGCTATAGTTAGTATTGAAACATTGGAAATTTTAGAAGGTGAGCTAACCTCTAGGCTCTTTAAACTGGTATTAGAATGGGCTACTTTACATGAATCTGAATTAATGGCAGATTGGGAACTTGCAAGGGATAACCAACCTCTCAACAAAATTTTACCACTGGAGTAAATTATGTTAAAAGATATAGTCGCAGTTCAACCACTAGAAAATCATCAACTATATATTCGATTTGAAGATGGTGTCGAAGGAACCGTAGATATCAGTAAAATTGTTAAATTTACGGGTGTTTTTGCTCCCTTACAAAATCAAGAATACTTCGCTCAAGTTGAGGTAAATCATGAGGTAGGAACTATTCAATGGCAATCAGGAGCAGATTTAGACCCAGATGTGCTATACGCTATTGTATCTAAAGAACCTATTCCCAATTATCAGTTAAATTTGCAATCTGTTGCTGAGAGAGCGTAGTAAATATTAAGAAGAGTAACTAAATGTGACCGACCTCTCTTCTATTGCTACAGTCGCTAAAAATTATGCTGCCTCATTTGTCACACTTACAATGGTATTAGTTACTATTCTGACTTACCATCAAGACATGATGAGCAATTATTTATAAATTCTTAGTAAGAATACAGCGTTTTCTAGTCTGCTATGGTATGAATTTATCCGCGTCCATCAGCGTTCATCTGCGGTTAGTTCTTTTTAAGAGGTGAACTATGCTAAAAATACATACTCTTAACATGGGAATCATTACGACTACAATTACTGTTACAAATCTAGTGGATGAAATTTTAGCAGAGCGAGGTTTTATTTCTCAAGAAGAAATTCGTTCTGTAACTCTTGAGAATGTTTTAGTAGATACCGGAGCAACACGTCTGTGTCTGCCATCAGATATTATTACTCAGTTAGGTTTGCCTTTGGCGGGAGAAATTGATGTTAAAACTCCCACAGGTATATGTAAAACCAAGCTTTTCAAACGCGTAAGTCTGACAGTGGAAGGTCGAAAAGGCGAATTCACCTGTACAGAATTGCCAGGAGCAGAAGATCCACTTCTTGGTTTAATTCCACTGGAAGAATTGGGGTTGCAACCTGATGTTATTAATCAACGGCTGATTGTGCTTCCCGAACAAGGTCGGGATACATATCATACAATTTTATCAGCCTTCACGCTCTAATCTTTTGGAGAGAAGGGAGTAGTCCGCGTAGGCGGACTTCGTTTGTATAGCTGCGAATTCTATTCGCCAGGTATTTTAACAAAATTGGGATACTCCCCAACCCCCGTTTCCCCAATCGCTAATTATTCGCAACTTCTTGCTGTTGTTGTTTAATTTGCAAAGCTGCGAATAAACGATTCAGTGCATTTACGTAAGCTTGTGCTGATGCTACAATAATATCAGTGTTGGCTGCATGACCTGAGAAAACTCGGTCTTCATATTTAAGACGGATGGTCACTTCCCCAAGTGCATCAATACCTGCTGTCACTGATTGTACGGAGAACTCAATCAACTGGTTCGGTACGTTGACGACACGGTTAATAGCTTTATAAACTGCATCCACAGGTCCCGTACCAATGGCTGCATCCATTAATTCTTCTCCTTCTGGGGTGCGTATGGTCACTGTTGCTGTAGGACGGGCATTACTACCACAAGAAACTTGTACAAGTTCTAAACGGAATAAATCGGGCGCTTGTTGAATTTCATCATTAACAATAGCTTCTAAATCCCAATCCGTAATTTCTTTCTTTTTGTCCGCAATCTCTTTAAAGCGAACAAATGCCTTGTTTAATTCAGTTTCTGTGAGTTCGTAGCCCAATTCTCTCAAGCGGGTGCGGAAAGCGTTTCTGCCTGAATGTTTGCCTAAGACAATTTGATTTTGTGTTAATCCAATCAATTGAGCATCCATAATTTCGTAGGTGAGCTTGTTTTTTAGCACACCATCTTGGTGAATTCCGGATTCGTGGGCAAAAGCGTTTGCTCCCACTATTGCCTTATTGGGCTGAACTAGCAGTCCGGTCAAATTGGACACTAAGCGTGACGTTTTGTAAATTTGCCTTGTGTCAATATTTGTTAACGGTTCTTCTGATTCAACTAGCCGTCCTAAGAAGGAGTTAAAGTATTGCCTCCGGACGTGCAATGCCATGACTAACTCTTCTAGCGCTGCATTTCCCGCACGTTCACCAATACCGTTGATTGTGCATTCTAACTGTCTTGCACCATTTTTCACCGATTCTAAAAAGTTGGCAACTGCCAAGCCCAAATCATTATGCCCGTGAACGGAAATAATGGCTTGATCTATATTGGGAACATTATCTTTTATTCCCTTGATTAGGGAGCCAAATTCGCTAGGGGTTGTGTAACCCACGGTGTCGGGAATATTGACTGTGGTTGCTCCTGCTGCGATCGCTCGTTCTAACACTTGATAAAGAAATTCCGCTTCGGAGCGTCCTGCATCTTCTGGAGAAAATTCTATATCATCTGTGAAGCTCTTAGCATAAGCAACCATTTCTTCAGCAATTGCCAAGACTTCTGCTTTGTTTTTTTTCAGTTTGTACTTGAGATGAATATCACTTGTGGCAATAAAGGTGTGAATTCTACCTTTTACAGCAGGTTTAATTGCCTCTGCTGCTGCCTTGATATCATCATGCCGCGCTCTTGCCAAACTGCAAATCACAGGACCATCTTCCGTTCCCACTGTTTGAGCAATCTTGCTCACTGCTTCAAAATCTCCAGGGCTGGCAAAAGCAAACCCCGCTTCAATAATGTCTACACCCAAACGAGCGAGTTGTTTGGCTATAGCTAGTTTTTCATCTATGTTCAGAGTCGCACCCGGACACTGCTCCCCATCCCGGAGTGTAGTGTCAAAAATGATTATTCGTTCTGGTTTGTTCTTCATTTGCAACTTATTGTTAAGTTTTTCCTTGTGGCTTAAAATACCGTCTTTCTTACTTTTTCTGCTACTAACTATGTTAATAAATACTAAGAATCTACTTTTTCTATTAGGTCTCGAATATCATTCAAATCTATATATCTGTCAGTAGCATTACGTAATTCTCTCGCTATCATTCCTTCTGTGGATACCACTGTAATATGAGTGTTTTTAGAACGTAGTAGCTCAATAGCTCTTTCAAAATCTCCATCTCCACTAAATAATACTACTCTGTCATACTGATCTACTGTATTAAACATATCGACTACAATTTCTATATCTAAATTCGCTTTTTGCGAGTAGCGACCTGAGGAATCATCATAATATTCTTTTAAAATCTTAGTTCTGACTGTATAACCCAAACTAATTAAAGCATCTCTGAATCCTCGCTGATCCTGCGGATCTTTTAAGCCCGTGTACCAGAATGCATTAATTAACGTTGTCTCTGACTGTTCGTTTTTGAAATATTCCAATACCCGCCTCGGGTCAAAAAACCACCCATTTTTTTGCTGAGCATAGAACATATTGTTTCCGTCTACAAATATAGACAGACGATTCATCGGGGAACCCATAGCAAAGTGACACCTAATAATATAAAAGAATTTAGATTGAACAATAGATTATAGCAATTATAAAATGGTCATCTTGCTAATATCTATAAAATATATTGTCATATATAGCTTTTATTTAACCTCTCGCATATCAGAAAATTTGCTGAACATTGAAGTAGGTATGCCCCTTAGTGGTCCTGGTACTAACCTTTTTACACAAGTACACTTAGGAGAACCCGCAATCTAAAATCTACCAAGAAAAGAGATGGCATAGCAGCATTATTTGCTATATACCTGTTAAGTTTACTCCTAAAGAGGTATGAAATAGACTGGAGTCGTGAGGTATCAACAAGACAGGATTGATAGCTTTTGTCATAGAAGTTAAAATATAGGAGAGCGCTTGCTACTCTACCTTGAAAAAGGGAGTGGGGAGTAGGGAGTAGGGAGTAGGGAGTAGGGAGTGGCGAAGGGGAGACTTGAGTTTTTTAGCAACAAGTAAGCGATCGCGGTTCTGCTAGGGGGTTAGGCAGTCGCGATGAAATTTTTTCATCGCCAATTATGAAAATCCCTCTTCCCCACTCCCTACTCACCACTCCCCACTCCCTTTTTCAAAACAAAGATCGAGTTGCTTGTTTCCCATGTCTAAACTAATCTGGATTTATGAGAATACCCTCCAATCGCATCTACTGGGTCTAATTATATAGCGCTCCCCAAATAAACACTTGTAGAGATTTTTCTTATTTACAGCGAAGTATGATTCCGTATAAAGTAGCTTAGTAGTCACTGCTGGCTGTTCTGAATTTGAAGACAGTAGTCGTTGGGGGTTATACGGTGCAGAAACTAAGAGCTTGATGTTATACGTAAATTAATCAGCATTGGAGTATGGCAGAAGAACCTCAATCCACAAATAAACAATATGTCTCTGCTGCCAATAGACCTTTATCGCGCCTAAGAGAAGCAACTTCGACCCTGGCAGTACATCGCTCGAAACTGTTGGCTCGCTTAGGACACGTGCTGGCTGGCACTTCAGTTATAAGCGCGGCGTTGCTTTCAGCTTTTGATACTAATTTGACTCTATTCACGGAAAACCAAGCACAAAGCCTGTTTTATTTAATACGGGGACCGATAGTTCCTCCAAAAAACATCGTGATTTTGGCCATTGATGAACAGTCTATATCTATCGGCGAACAGTATTATAAAACAAATCCCCAAGAATTCTCTTACTTGGAACCACTTAGGTCTTTTCCTTTTAAACGTGCCGCATACGCCCAGGTTATTGCAAAATTAGTACAAGCTGGCGCACGTTCTGTTGCAGTAGATGTCGTTTTTGATACGCCAAGTCCTTATGGGGTAGATGATGACAAGACTTTGCAACAAGTATTGCAAATCTATGGCAGCAAGGTCACTTTAGCCGGACTCTACGAAAATTTTGCGACACATCAAGGCGCGTTTACGCAACTGACGCAACCCCAACAGATGTTTCAAGTGGGGTCTGTGGGAGTTGGTTCGGTTAATTTTCCTATAGAAATAAATGGTAAGGTTCACAAATTGGCTAGCGAGTTTTCTCAGTCGTTAGGGAATGGTGATACTTTAACCGAGAAAGTTCTTTCCTTTGATGAAGCTGTTCTTAGAGCAGCCCAAGTAAATTATCCTCCACCAAAGGGCGATCGCATACATTTTTACGGACCACAGGAAACATTTGAGCAAATCCCTTTTTGGTACGTACTAGACCCAAAAAACTGGAACAGTTATTTACAGCAAGGAAAGTTTTTTGAAGACAAAATTGTCCTGATTGGCGCAACAGCCCAGTTGGCAAATGACTATCATTCTGCGGCGGCGGCTAGAGATTTGTTGCAACCAGAAAAAATGGCGGGGGGAGAAATTCACGCAAATGCGATCGCAACTCTTATGGAAAATAAAGCGATCGTACAAGCAATCCCCAGCCCTGAAGGACGCGGTTTATTTGTGCTTTGTTTATTAGGTGGATCTGCTGCAATTATTTCTTGGAAGCAAAGGGGCGCAACTAGATTTTTGTCTAGTATTGGTCTTGCCATAATCTGGGGAGGAATTGGTTACGCAAGCTTTGTGTCTGGGCTATTCATTTTGCCCACAGCTATACCCGTCATGGGAATTATAAGTGTTGGATTTTGCTATTTGGGAACCGAATTTGCCAGGGAAATTGCCAGAAGAAGCCAATTGCTCGATATTTTCCGGAAATATTCCTCGCACCGTGTCGTTCAAGAAATTATCAGCCAGCAAGAGGACTTAAAAGACTTACTCCAGGAAAGAGAAATGGCAATCTCAGGAAAAATCCTGGATGGTCGCTACAAAATTGTCAAAGTTTTAGGTGCAGGTGGATTTAGCGAAACCTATATTGCCGAAGATATTAAACTTCCTGGGAATCCTCAATGTGTTGTGAAGCAACTAAAACCAGCAAACAGTAAACCAGAACAGTTGACAATTGCCAGACGTTTATTTACCTCAGAAGCCCAAACACTTCAAAAATTGGGCGATCACGAGCAAATACCGAAGTTGCTAGCATACTTTGAAGAGGAAGAAGAATTTTATTTGATTCAAGAATATATAGTAGGTCATGCTCTCAGTCAGGAATTAGCAAGTGGCAGACCTCTTCATGAAATAGCTGTTGTTCATATTTTACAGGACTTATTGCAAACATTAACCTTTGTCCATAAAAATAACGTCATTCATCGAGATATTAAACCCAGCAATATTATCCGGCGAAATTCAGATGGTAAACTAGTCTTGATTGACTTTGGAGCCGTCAAAGAAATGACCACACAATTGCTTGACGGTTCAGAGCATACAGCCTTTACCATCGGCATTGGTACTAAAGGCTATGCACCAAGCGAGCAGTGTTACGGGCGTCCCCAATATAGCAGTGATATTTATGCAGTTGGCATGATTGGCATTAAAGCCCTAACTGGTATGGCTCCTCACGATCTCGACAGAGATGCAAATGGAGAAGTAAACTGGGTTGACAAGGCACAAGTCAACGTTTCACTAGCAAATTTTCTTAGCAAAATGGTGCGTGAAGATTTTCAACAACGTTACCAATCAGCATCAGAGGCACTTAAGGCGTTAGAAGAGGTAGAAATAGCTGAGAGAACGCCAACCTGGTTACCCGAAGAATTACCAACAGATACCCTTTATCTAGAAGATTCAGATACCCCCACTACACCTTGGTCAGGAATATCTGACGAAAGTTCACAATCAACTGTAAAGATTAGGGATTAGGGCATAGGGCATGGGGCATAGTAACAAATAATTGATTGCCCTACCCAAATTAAAATTATCGGTAGGGACTGCGCTCAACATTTCTGTTCAAGTGCTTGGCTTTAACGAAGTTTGCTCTGGTTTCGAAATTGGCAATGATGGGGGTGGTTGTATTGCCGATGGACTTGGCGGCTCTATCACTGGTGGTGCTACAGGTGCTGGTGGCAGTTCTATCACTGGTGTTGCTACAGGTGCTGGTGCGGGCGCTACAGGTGCTGGTGCCGTTGACACTGGTGGTGCTACAGGTGTCGGTGCGGGCGCTACAGGTGTCGGTGCGGGCGCTACAGGTGCTGGTGCGGGCGCTACAGGTGCTGGTGCTGGTGTCGTTGACACTGGTGGAGGTGGTTGTGATGGCGTAGCAGGTTGTGGCTGAGACGAACTAGGTGTAGTTGGGTTAGTTGATGGTGGAGTCGAAGGAGTAGCTGGAATACTTGAAGGTGTTGAAGGTGTTGTTGTTGGTGTTGTTACAGGTGGGTTTATTACAGGTGGGTTTATTACAGGTGGGTTTATTACAGGTGGGTTTATTACAGGTGGGTTTGTTACAGGTGGGTTTGTTACGGGTGGGTTTATTACGGGTGGGTTTATTACAGGTGGGTTTGTTACGGGTGGGTTTATTACAGGTGGGTTTGTTACGGGTGGGTTTGTTACGGGTGGGTTTGTACCAGTATCTTTCCCGTCTCCACTATCAGATCGCTCATCATTATTAGATACAACTTGCCCTGTTTCGATGAACGTACCAACAGGAGCATCCTCTCTACTAGCATTATTTAGAGGATCTTGAGAAGCAGTGCTTGACCTTAAGAAAGAAGGATTTTCTACAACCCCTTGACCGATGATAGGTTGCTGTGACGCAAGAGCCGCTGCAGTTTCTGCTTGAACGCTAGCGATCGCTGGATCTGTACTGGGTACACCAGTTCTCAGGGGCAAATCCAGTCCCCGAACCAAACCGCTCGTATCATAAAAAGTTCTTAAATCAAAATCATACAAACCTTGAAATTTACCTTTGACAACAACCATCAATTGCCCAGCCTGAAGTTCTTTTCGTTGAGAAGCATTCTTATTCAGGACTTCAATGCCGCTAGTTGTCAATGCACCAACAATTGTGGTTTCAGTGCTTGGATCGTAACGCACAAATAATGCTGAACCGCGAATTGCTGCTGCGGCATTTGGAGTGTTTACACGTGTATGACCTTTTCCAGGTGGAATCAGCAACAGTACGGTTCCGTTTTTCAGGCTAAAATTACGTGTTCTCGGTAAGAAGCGAAATACGGCTTGTTCCCCTATCCGAGCCAAAGAACCGTCGTTGAAGCGCAAGTCTGCTAAAGAAGATCTTCCTGTAGACAACCCATCACCGGGCGTCATGGCATCCGAGCGACGTGCTTGACGCTTTGGTCGATTCTGGGGAATGAGTTGTACTAAGTTGCGGAGTTCTTGAATGACAGCCTGAGTTAGAGGAGTGGCAGCACTTGCCCGATTTGGCAAAGGCAGTACCACAACTTCCATGAGACTAATCACCAATAGTATATAAAACTTGCGTAACATCTTTATGGAACCTCGGATATTTATACTGAATCAAACCAATAAGGATGAATTTTAATGTAAGGTTTTCAACCTGCGATCTGTTATAGCATTTTTCCGTAAATTTCCTTAAATCCAATGAACTATTTAGATTTTATGAAATACGTGTAAATACCATTATGATGGAAAATGTTAAGTTTTTTTAAGAACAAAGCAAATCTTAAACAATACGTTGTACGATTCATAGCTTCTGATGAAACAATAGGTAATCGTTATCACACACTGTTACTGAAAGTTTTAAAGGAGAAGTGACATCTCCAAGGAACTTTAAGTGCATATTTAGGTCTAATTTTGCCAAAAAAGATTTCGCATGCAACCCAATGGCTGGAAAAACTTGTTCTTTCTGATTCTACTAGCCAGTAGTACAACCTGGTGTTGTTTCAACAAAGTAGATGCGGCATTGGCTGCAAATTCTCGTTCCCAAGATGAGAATCACAAGCTAGTATTAAAGATATCATCTTTAGAGATTATACGCGTAACTGATTTAAAGTACGACACCAGTGAGAAACCCATATCACAGGAACAATTACAAAGTTTTCATAAAGAAATTGAAAAAAAACTGCCGCCTCCAGAATTTCTACTTTCAACAGTAGGAGATGCTGAAGTTTGCGTTCTTCATTGCAGTGAGGTTCTAAGTTCAAACACACAAGCACAAGCAGATACAACCCAACCACCAGAATCTCCAGCACCTCCACAACCACCACAAGTACCTGCACCAGAGACAAGACCTCAAGAACCGCCATCTCCTGAAATCAATATACAAGTCGCTCCTCCTCAACTTGAAGGACAACCGAGCAATTTTACCGATCCGTCCAGTTCACCGCAAATAGAGCAACGCCTGCAATCACCTGAAATAGAACGTACACAACGATTGGAAAGGCTACAGCAACGACTGCAAAAAAATCAAGAATCTGAAGGAGATCATGGAGAATTGGGTAGACTGTTGGTTCGAGAAAAGCCATTAGAACAATTACCACTTCCAAGCCAAACCCAACCCACGCGTATAATTCAACCAAAACCAGTAGGTTTCCTCTTTGGTCGAGTTGGCTACTTTCAAACCAGTAATATTTTTTCCTCAGAAGTCGATCCAAAACAAGATGGCTTAATCTATACAGGATTGTCGCTAGCTTCTGCACCTTTGCGCCTTGGTCCTAAAACTTATTTAAATGCATCAATTGATGGAAATATAATTCGTTATCTAGATCAATCTCAATACAATTACAACCAAATAAGATTCAACACTAGTGTTTACCAACAACTATCACCACGAATGTATGGAGAACTTGGTTGGAGCAATCAACAGTTTTTCTATGCTAGAAACGGCAGTTTTTATAAAGCTGGAGACCGTTTCCTTAACGAAAATTCTGTCCAATTGTCTTTTGGACGGCGAGACCCCCTAACGCCCAAATTAATGCTGGATACTTTTTATGAATTGCGAGCCAGTTTTACTCACCCTCCCAGCAATCAAGATAACCGCGATCGCATCTCCAATACCGTATGGGTGTCGTTAAACTACTACTGGCAAAAATCACTTCAAGTAGGTTTGAATTACCAATTTAGTTTATCAGACTTTACCCGTCGCGAAAGACACGACCAATATCATCGAATATACGGTCATTTAACTTATGGAGTATCTACTTATACAAATTTGAGCTTACAAGGTGGGATGAATTTAGGTGGTTCTACAGAAACAAACATCGATTTTGATGGCTGGTTCTTCACAGTTAATTACAATTTGGAACTGGGGAGATTTTAGATTTTGGATTTTAGATTTTGGATTGGCGATTGAGGGTTAGGGATTCAATACTGCTCGGTTAAGAGAAAACGAGAACCCCGGTATCTTTAAGATACTGGGGTTCTGGCACCTCAACTATCCTTAACCGACAAGTAATTGGTTAGGGATTAGAGACTAGAGACAAAAAAGTAGATCTTTCTTCCTTGTCTATCCCCTCTCCCTTGTTTTCTCAGCCCAATCCCCAATCCCCAATCCCCAATCCCCAATCCAAAATCCAAAATCCAAAATCCAAAATCCAAAATCCCTAATAACTAATCCAATCACTCCAACTACCAGCATAAAGTTTACCTGTATGAATACCTGCTAATTCCAGCGATAGTAAGTTGACACAAGCAGTTACCCCAGAACCACAATAAACAAAAATTTCCTTGGCATTTTCAAGATTAGACCATCGATGACTTTGCTCTACACTTGGCAGCAAATACCCCGCAGAGTCAGTCACTTCTTGCCAAGGATAATTGACTGCACCAGGAATATGTCCGGCAATTTTATCAATCGGTTCTCTAATACCCAGGTAACGCTCCTTTTCTCGCGAATCAATCAACACAACTTCTTGTAAATCTTTTCGCTCTTTCACTGTAGCGATATCTACTACCATGTCTGTTTGGATCTTAGGTATAAAAGTAATATCCGTCGCTACTTTGTGTTCTGGCACAACATCCGTTACGGGATAACCAACGTTTTGCCATGCAGCAAAACCCCCATCCAGTACTGCTACTTTCTCATGTCCAAAGTAGCGTAGCAGCCACCACAAACGGGATGCGAAAGCATAACGAGAATTATCATAGGCAACAACAAGAGTTTCTGGAGAATTTACTCCAATTTTTGACAACTTTTGAGCTAATTCATGAGGTTCTGGTAGAGGATGCCTGCCTCCATGTTTTCCAACAGGACTAGAAAGATCTAAATTTAAGTCTAAGTAGTAAGACCCTTGTATATGACACTTTTTGTACTGTTGCTGTCCCAGTTGTGGATCTGCGAGAGAAAAGCGACAATCCACTATAACAACTTGTGGATCTTCAAGATGTTCTAACAGCCATTCACAAGAAATAACGAAATGTTTGTTGGGCATAAAAGTTTATTTGCTAAGAGCTAATGGTTAATCGCTAATTACTATCTGTAGTATTAGCAATTAGCCATTAGCCATTTACAAAATGCATATGAAAGAAAATTTTACACCAGAGTCAACCGCAGATGGTTCATTCACCTTCTTTTCACAAGAATTTGGCGAATTGTTCCACAGTCACTACGGCGCTCGTCAAGAGAGTTTTCTCAAATTCTCGCTTCCCACTCAACTTACTTTTGCTGCAAATAAATCAAAATTGCGGCTTTTGGATGTTTGTTACGGTTTGGGATACAACACAGCAGCAGCTTTACAAACCATTTGGGAAGTCAACCCCAAGTGTCATGTGGAAGTTATTGGCTTAGAACTAAATGCTGCTGTACCACAAGCTGCGATCGCTCATCATTTATATGACAATTGGGGATATGAGTATACTCAAATTTTGGCTCAGTTAGCTTGCGAGCATCAAGTTGTCCAAGATTGCCTGACAGCAAATCTCTTAGTTGGCGATGCGAGAAGCACAATTCAGCTTGTGAACAAATCCGGTTTTAAAGCTGATGCTATTTTTCTCGATCCATTTTCTCCCCCTCAATGTCCGCAGTTGTGGACTGTTGAATTTATTCAGCAACTTTCCCTTTGCTTGGATTTGAACGGCTTACTTGCAACCTACTCTTGCGCGGCTGCTGTACGTACCGCACTCGAAGCCGGTGGACTACAAATCGGTTCCACACCACCCGTTGGCAGGCGTACACCCGGTACTGTTGCAGCCCATATAAGAGGAGGGGGAGATGGGGAGAGAGGGGGAGAGGGAGAAGGCATTCAACAATTTCCCTTCTCCGAGTCCTACGAACTCTCTCAAGCGGAAAAAGAACACTTGTTAACCCGTGCAGCAATTCCCTATCGAGATCCACAACTGAACGATTCCGCTGATGTCATTTTGAGACGACGGCAACAAGAGCAACAAGTCTCTTCTCTAGAACCTACGTCCCATTGGCGAAAAAGATGGCTATCGAAAAGTCTATAGAAAATGGTGTAAAATTTCTTACTATAGGGGTATTGACTTTAGTTATGGAATCAAATTTCTGTAACTTTCAATACTAAATGGTCTGTTAATATGCCTTTGAAAGTAAAAAAACTGACATGGTTTTTATAGTTATTGTAAATTTGGTGACAAAAATGGGTAAATACTTACTTTGAAGTCAAATCTTTAAAATACCGATACTCAATTTTAATATAGATTGGAGCTTCAGCAACATTCTTCTTTTAATATCATGCTAAGAAATCTCCGTAAAAAACCCGATTTAACTCAACCAAGAATTGCTCATACTGGAGATATAGGAAAGAAAGAACATAGCATCATTTCTAATATCTTAAAAAAGATTGAAAGATTTATGCTATTTATAAAAAAAACGTGTTTTGCTAGCATATAAATGCTGATCAAAAGTAAAATTGTTTTTAATAGCCGTCACTGTTAACTATTTTGAAATTGGAGTACCCTTGTGGTTCAATGGAAATCCAAGTTTACAGGCTCTACCCAAGGAATTGTTAGTGAGTCGAACTTGTCAAATCAAGTCAATAATACTATAGTTAGGGCTTGCTGAAAAAGAAAAAAAGGAGACAGTCTCTAAATTCTCAGACTATAGAAGTATATTCAGGTGCAAGAGAGGAGGGTAGAATAGCCAAAAATGCTTGCATCACTGCGAGCGGCAGCATCAAGTATGCTGTTAGTAACCATGTACCGAAAACAGGGACAAACTTCAATCCCAACTGAAAACTTTGAACTCCCGTTCGAGGGCAAGTTATCAGAAGATAATCGTTGGGTAATGATGGCTGCTTTCATTCCTTGGACAGAATTTGAAGAAGAATATTCTTCATTTTTCTCAGTAGAGATGGGAGCACCTGCCAAATCTTTTCGGATGGCATTAGGGGCATTAATAATCAAAGAAAAGTTGGGGATAAGCGATAGAGAAACAGTAGAGCAAATTAAAGAAAATCCTTATCTACAGTACTTTATAGGAATGTCATATTATAGTAATGAAGCTCCATTTGATGCATCAATGTTGGTACATTTTCGGGAAAGAATTAGTGTGGAGCTTGTTAACAAAGTGAATCAAGAAATGGTGAAGAAGATGCTAGAAGCAACATCTTCTAAACTATCTGAAAAAAAAACAGAATCACCAGAAGAAGAAGGTGAGACACCCAAAAATCGGGGAAAATTAATAATAGATGCAACTTGTGCTCCGGGTGATATCAGCTATCCGACAGATTTAGAGCTACTCAATCAAGCAAGAAAACAGACAGAGAAAATTATAGACTTACTTTACGAACAGACTTTGGGTCAATTAGAGAAAAAACCAAGAACCTATAGAGAGAGGGCTAGAAAGGATTATCTAGCAGTCGCTAAAAAACGTCGCGTTTCCCAAAAAGACAGGAGAAAAGCAATTAGAAAACAACTTCAATATATCAAAAGAAACTTATCTCATATTGAACAGCTAATTATTTCAGGAGCCTCTCTGGAAGATTTAAGTCACAGACAATATAAGATGTTGCTTGTAGTTGCAGAAGTCTACCGTCAACAACTCTGGTTGTATGAAAATAAAAAACAGAGTATTGACGACCGCATTGTCAGTTTAACCCAACCACATATCCGTCCAATTGTCCGAGGGAAAGCTGGTAAATCGGTAGAATTTGGGGCAAAATTGTCTGCTAGTTGCTTTGAAGGATATATATTTTTAGACCATATAAGTTGGGATAATTTTAATGAATCAGGAGACTTAAAAGCTCAAGTAGAAGCCTTTAAAAATTACACAGGGTACTATCCAGAATCTGTTCATGTTGATAAAATTTATCGCACAAGAGAGAACCGAGCTTGGTGTAAAGAAAGAGGTATTATAATGAGCGGACCTCCTTTAGGAAGACCCCCAGCTAATGTTAGTAAAGAAAAAAAGAAACAAGATTTAGAATCTGAGAGAATTCGTAATTGTATTGAGGGAAAATTTGGACAGGGGAAAAGAAGATTTAGCCTCAATCGCGTGATGACGAAACTTGCTCATACTTCTGAAACTGCAATTGCTATTACTTTTTTAGTGATGAATCTTTCTACTCAGCTCTCGCGGCTATTTTATGCTTTTTTATGTCTATTTTTTAAAACTACACCTTTTTCCCCATTTACTATTATTGAAAATAATCAGTCCTTAAATCATAGATAGCATCTGCTTATATTAGACCCTTGTTGAGTAACTAATCAATTCTTATCTTGCTGTTTTCTGACTTTTTCAGCAAGCCCTAGTTACAAATCATACATCGTCTTTGCAAAACAAGGATGATGCGCGAAGTTCACCTATAAAAGAAATCGGGCTTGAAGAGCCGGAAACTCCTGCTTCTTGGGTAAGCCCTCGTGTGAATTCTATATTTGATTTACTAGTATCTAGAACGGTACAAGCCGCATATTGGACAGTGAATGGCACAGATTCGGATGCACCTAAAGTTTTAGTCGTTGATGACCATGCTGCTAGTCGGATGACAGCTGTTGCTCTGTTAGCAATGGAAGGCTACGAAGTCATAGAAGCAGATAGCGGTTATACTGCCATAGAACTGGTACCGCAAAAACAACCAGACCTGATTCTATTAGATGTGATGATGCCAGGAATGGATGGGTTTGAAGTTTGCCAGTTGCTCAAACAGGAAGAAGCAACCAGGCTGATACCAGTGATTTTTATTACAGCTTTAAACGATAGGCGATCGCGTATTCGGGGAATTGAGGTAGGTGCAGACGATTTTCTAACCAAACCATTCGATCGCGTAGAACTAGCAGCCCGTGTCAAATCTCTCGTACAACAAAAGCGGTTAAATGAAGATTTAGACCACGCCGAACAAGTCCTGTTTTCTATTGCCAGAGCCATTGAGAGTCGCGATCCCAACACCGGAGATCACTGCGAACGGTTAATGAGATTGGGTGAAGCTTTTGGTGAGTACCTGAGTTTAACACGCAATCAAATTCGAGATTTGATGTGGGGTGGCTATCTTCATGATATCGGCAAGGTGGGTATTCCTGATTCTGTACTGCTGAAACAGGGAAAACTGACTCCTGAAGAATGGACGATCATGAAGCAGCACGTTTTAATTGGCGAAAAGATTTGCCAGCCACTACGCAGTATGCGGGGTGTGGTTCCCCTCATCCGACACCACCACGAACGGTGGGACGGTTCAGGCTATCCGGATGGGCTGGTGGGCGAGCAAATTCCTCGCATAGCACAGGTCTTTCAAATAATTGATATTTTTGATGCTTTAACGAGCGAAAGATCCTACAAAAAAGCGTTTACCGCAAAAGAAGCCCTCAAAGTGATGGCAGAGGAAACAAAAAAGGGTTGGCGAAACCCCGAACTTATGAAGCAGTTTGAGGATTTTGTCATGATTTCTTGCAAGAATTGCTTGTCTTAAGTGAGTAAGCTGGTATTAAGTGAGTCTAAACTCGAATAAGCAAGCCAGTCAAAGCAATTCACATTCATTATGGTAGTTGTAGCAATTTTGGCAGCAGGACGTGGAACACGCATGAAATCCAACCTGCCTAAAGTTTTACATTCCCTCGGTGGGCGATCGCTCATCGAACAAGTTATTGAGAGTGTAAAACCGCTTTCGCCGACTCGGCAGATGGTTATAGTAGGGTATCAAGCGGAAGAAATCAAGGCAGCCCTACAGCCAATTCCAAGTTTGGAGTTTGTAGAACAGACAGAACAGCTTGGGACAGGTCATGCAGTTCAGCAGTTACTGCCCTATTTAGAAGGTTACACCGGAGATTTACTAGTACTGTACGGTGATGTCCCATTGCTGCGTACAGAAACCCTGGAAAATTTGTTGGAAACTCACACTAAAAACCAAAACGCTGCCACCATACTGACAGCAAAGGTAGATAATCCTAAGGGCTATGGACGCGTTTTTTGTAATAGTGAAAATATAGTTCAACAAATTATTGAAGATAGGGATTGCACTCCCGATCAAAAGCAGAATCAACGTATTAATGCTGGCATTTACTGCTTTCGATGGCAGGATTTAGCTAACATTTTGCCTCACTTACAGGCAAACAATTCTCAGAAAGAGTACTATCTTACTGATGCGGTTAGCCAAATTGAGCCAGTAATGGCAGTGGATTTAGAGGATTATCGGGAAATTCTCGGCATTAACGATCGCCTGCAACTTGCCACAGCATCTGAGATTTTGCAAAGGCGAATCAAAGAAAAATGGATGTTAGCTGGTGTCACGCTCATAGATCCCGCAAGTATTACAATTGACGACACCGTAGAATTACAGCCAGATGTAATTATTGAACCTCAAACTCACCTAAGAGGGAGTACGGTTATTCACACAGGAAGTCGCATTGGACCGGGAAGTTTGATTGAAAATAGCCAAATCGGTGAAAACGTCACTATTCAATATTCTGTAGTAACAAATAGTATCATACATTCAGGAACCACAGTCGGGCCCTATGCTCATTTACGCGGTAATGTTGTCGTGGGTGCTAAGTGCCGAATCGGAAATTTTGTAGAACTAAAAAATACCACCCTAGGCGACCATTCCAATGCAGCCCACCTATCATACTTAGGTGATACTACTGCAGGAACCCGAGTCAATATTGGTGCGGGAACAATTACCGCCAATTATGACGGAGTGAAAAAACACCCAACCACAATTGGCGATCGCACAAAAACCGGAGCAAATAGCGTTTTAGTTGCTCCTTTATCAATAGGAAATGACGTTTACATAGCAGCCGGCTCTGCTGTTACAAAAGATGTCCCTGATGATTGTCTGGTAATTGCCCGTGCTCGCCAGGTAGAGAAACCGGGTTGGCGTTTGCAAAGTCACAAGGATGGAGAAGGTTGACTAACTCCCTGGGCTAAAGCCACAGGGATTCTGAGCGCGATGAATAAAGTAAAAAATACCTTCATAATTTATCCTTAAAACACGCCTACTTTTGTACCACCGGGTATTTCCAAAGTATCGCCAATCTCCTCGCCGTTATGAAATGCAGCCAAAAGAGTTGGGCAGGTTTTGCCCCACCCTATTGCCCCACTCGCATCAATGGCGATCGCTCCAAAATCTCGGTGGTTTTCGCTTGCTTCTGTAAAGGAGCGCTGCATTGCTTCAGAAAGCGGCATTCCATCAGTAACGCGTACTACAATCCGTGGTGCCAAACACTCATCCATGATATCCTCTCCGATACCAGTACAACTAACAGCAGCAAATTTTGTAGCGTAATTGCCTGCAGGCATTGCAGAATCGCTGACCCGACCAATGCGCTCAAATCCTTTTCCACCCGTAGAGGTACCTACTGCTAGCTTACCTTGAGTATCTAAAGCTACTACACCAATGGTACCGCGTCGAGCACTGCTAGTTTCTAGCAATTCTTCTTCAGCAATGACCCCAGCCATTGCTCTTTTAAAATTATCTTGACGTTCCTGGATCCATTCTTGTAACCGCAATTCAGTTAAGCCGTTATAGCTCGGAACTTGTAATTCTCGTGCTAATTCAGCAGCACCATAATCAGACAATACGCGATCGGGAGAACTTTGGAGAGCAAGCGCCAAATCGATAGGATTTTTCACCCGCGATACATTAATCACGCCACTAAAACTTTGGCAAGCACCATCCATGAGAGAAGCACTCATACGGATTTGACCGTCTGATTGCAATACAGAACCAGTTCCGGCATTAAAGCGGGGTTCATCCTCCAACAGTTGACAGCCCTTAACTACCGCTTCTTTAGCACTTTCTCCAGATAGGAGAAGAGCGTAAACTTCCTCCACTATTTTATGGAGCGATCGGCGGACTGCGTCTAATCCTCCTTTACCCTTCAGAGAAGCTCCCGCCCCTCCATGAATAATTAATTTAGGTTGCACCTGTATATCCATCTCTTTATGTATTTACTCCGTACCTTGTGCTTCAGAACGACGACGACGGCATCTTTCCGAGCAGTATTTGACTTCATCCCAGCAATCAGCCCATTTCTTGCGCCAGGTGAAAGGGCGTTGACATACCGGACACATTTTTGTAGGCAAGTCCGATTTAGAACGAGCACGTCCCATATCAATACGGTGCTGATTTGAGTTTGAATTTTGAGATTTGGATGTACATTATAACCGCATTTGTTACAACGGTATGGTAATTTGGGTAACTGATTGTGGCGTTTGTTTTACCATAACCAAAGGAAAAAATGTTCTAACTTAAGTTGTATTATTTTAAGCTTATCATTAAGCAAATATGCGTATAGTTTAGGCTCAAAAAAGTCTTAAAAAGCACAAATTAGAAATTTATTACCCGGTTGATAATTTGTCCGGGTGACTACTTAACTAGCTAAAGGCAATAACAATCGGCTCACAACCCGACCATCTGGTAACTGATAAAAATGCAGTTCGCCTCCCATGAGTTGCATGAGATTTTGACAGATTAACAAGTGTAAACCTGGTGGTTGACTGAGACTGGAGGGAGATAGCACTTTCTTGGGTGCATCTTGATGTAATTCTTCTAAAAGTTTAGCTTCAATAGTACCATTATCTGTCACTGATATCTCTAGCAACTCCTCGTCCATGCGGCGACACCAAATGTCAATTCTTCCGCCACCTACCGAACGACGACAAGCGTTCATTAACAATTCATATAGAACTAATTCAATTTTTACTATGTCGCCAACGATCGTCATGGCTTGGGTTTTAGACCCGTCAGAAGAGTTATATAAAGTAGAATAAGTTTTTTCTGTGCTGTCAATCGGTTGCCCTAAACCATGCACGCCTACCCACAGCTTTTGTTGTTTGAGCAAGATTTCTACTCGTTCGAGCGATCGCTTGAGTAAACTAGCTATTGGTAAAGTTTCTTTGCTAACACAGACTTGCCACTGCTCGAGTTTGAGCATGGTTGTCATCGCGCCTGTCACTGTCTCCATCTGACGCAATAACTGTAGATGGCGAGTGTGAATCAGTTCGTTAGTAGGAGTACACAAATCATACATTTGGCTAAGTAAAAGTACGATAGTTCTTTGCATTTCCTCCAAACGACGGTGCTTGTACCAATTCAGTTGTTGGAGATTGTTAGTTGTGGATTGGAGAATTTGCGTGATATGCAAATGCCAACGCGACCAAGCAAACTGACAAATCAAAGATTCTAAGGCAGTGAGGCTTTGTTCTGACCACTGACGTTCTGCATGGTCTGCTATTAACACAACACCTGTGGGTTGGTAGTCTGCACTGGTGCGTAAAGCCATCACTAAAACCTGACCAATACCGGAACCGTTGAGCCACTTTCTGGTTTGTTCGGGTAAATCGTCTACTTTGATAGCTAATAAACCATCTGTAGCAAATGCCCAATAGATAATAGGTTCGGCCTGAATTGGAATCGCTACATCAGTATTAATTGCAAATTGACTGTTAGCAATAACTCCTGGTATCACTTCTGCAACGTCTTGTTCGGCTGTCCAAGAAAGCAGTAATGCTAAAGGACAGCCAAGAACAGACGCTATTTGTTCCAATGCAGCCCGTTCAAACTGATAAGCAGGTTGAGGGATAGAACTCTGAGTTCGTTCCAAAATCCGGAAGCATTGCTGAAAGCTACGCAATATTTTTTCTTGCTGTTCGGTCACTTGATGCAGTCGCCATTGACGAACAATAACACCAATTTGCTGGCTCACTGCTTGCAGTAGTTCCTTCTCTTGAGATGTCCAATAGCGAGGAGTTTCAGTGGTAACGAGTAAAAGAGATTCTGGCGCACGACCTTGAGTGCAGTTACTAATGAGAAAAGAATTGACTCCATTTTCTACTAACTCAGACCGCCAATTATAAAATTTTAAATCGAACTCAGCATCTTCAATTCCCACTGCCTCTGATGAATGGTGCAATAACTGCCAATCCAATTCTTTGAGAGCATCAAGGGCGGATATCAAATTTCTCCGATTTCGGGGTTGACTTTGGTATAAAATTTTGTATTGATTTCGATCTGCATCTAAATCGAGTAATAAAAAACGTTCTGCCCCCAACCGTTCCAAGACTTTTGCCGCACAAACACGTAAAGCTTCTAGAGTATCAGAATCTTTACAGATAGCTTTAGCAACTTGACTGGTGAGTTGAGCATCATTTTGAACTTGTTTGATGGTGGTTTCCATACTTTCGGTAGGTGCTACAAGCGAAAGCAACCCAGCTGCACCGGTAACGAAATTTTTTTCCACATCCGACCAAATTCGAGCTTCTCTGGCTTCAACTGCCATAAAACCCAGCAAGTCTTTTTGCCAAATAATCGGAGCTGCCAAAAGCGATCGCACGTTCAAGCGTTGCAGCAGTTTGACTGTAAAAGCACTTTTTAAAGAACTGCGTCCCTCCCCAATGAAGACAATTTGATGGACTGACAGTGCATAATAAAAGTCGTTAAGTTCTTGCACTGTAATTCCACTTGACTGCTGTTCGGCTGGCGTCTTGCTATGACGATCGCTCAACCGCAGCCAAAAATACCGTTTTTCCCGATCGAACCAGTAAATTTTTGTCCGGGTAGGTGAAACGAATTCATGAGTGGCTTGCACCACAGCTTCCAGTTTTTGCTCCAAGTTACCCAGAGTTCTGAAACTTTCCAACAGCCGCAATAATGGCTCGTCCAAGCGCTTGGTTTGCTTTTGCTGCAAATCAATTTCGCTTTGATAAAGTGCTGCCCCCAGTTCCCCCAAAACCATCATCAGCCGAGCTTTTGCTTCACCACCAAGCATATAACCCCAGCGTTCCGAACCCATCAACACAACACCCAAACAGCGATCTTTGTATCGAATTGGTAATATAATCGTTCCCTGTATGTTAAATTTTTCTGCAAATCCCTGCCATTGTTCGGCTCGATTTTCAGCTTTTAAGTCAGCTACACCTATGGGGCGTTGCTCAATGACAACTTGCTCTAACAAATCTCCCGGACTCAGTACAACTCGCTGTCTCAAGTAACTACTATCCGCGACAGGCGAAAAACCTCCTTTGCCAAATAAGATGTGGTTCAGGCGATCGTAAAGAGCAATCCACACCAACCTATAGTCAAACTGCTCTTTCAGGTACGAGATAGTGGTTTGGATTAAAACCTCAACATCGTTCTCTTCCCTGAGGCTTTGGAGGACGCGCCCCAAGGAAAATATATGTTGGTCGGCTGCTGTTGGTTTTTGAGGGGGCAACATCTGAATTATCGGTTAACTTAGATTGTTACTATATAAGATGCCCATAAAAGCACATGGATCGAGCGAATTTCGCTTTGAGATTGTGAAGTTTTGAATTTAAGATGGATATTTACAAAAATGCAATTCGTCCCCTTTTGTTCACTCTGGCAAAAACAGATCCAGAGTGGCTGCACCAGCAAACCATCCGCAGCTTGAGCTGGTTGGGACAGAATCGAGTTCGTCCTCCCGCAAACTGGATGAACGAACTTTTGATGCAAGCATTCTGTCTTGAGGATAAACGCCTAGAGCAAAATCTATTTGGACTGACGTTTCCCAATCCCCTTGGTTTGGCTGCAGGTTTTGATAAGGATGGAGTCGCAGTCCCCATCTGGTCTAGCTTGGGTTTTGGCTTTGCAGAAATGGGAACCGTTACTTTTCACCAACAGCCTGGAAATACCCCTCCCCGGTTGTTCCGTTTGCCTTTAGATAAAGCCGCTCTCAACCGCATGGGATTTAATAATAGCGGTGCGGAGGCAATGGCAATACGGTTAGCAGAAGTTAAGCAAGATTTAAGGTCAATACCTATAGGTCTGAACTTGGGGAAATCTAAGATAACCACCATTAAAGATGCTGCTCTTGATTATCGCAATAGTTTTCACTTACTTAAGGATTACGGGGATTACTTTGTTGTCAATGTTTCTTCCCCAAATACACCCGGATTGCGATCGCTCCAAGATGCTTCCATGCTAAGTTCTATTTTGGCAGCATTACAACAGGAAAATTCCCTAAAAAAGCCTCTCTTTGTCAAGATAGCTCCCGACCTAGAATGGCAGGCAATATCTGACATTATTTCCTTGGCAAAAACCTATCAACTTGCTGGAATTATTGCGACAAACACCACTATTAGTAGGGATGGATTGCGAACTCAGGTAATTTCCAAAACTGGCAAATCACCTCAAGATGAAGCAGGTGGTATCAGTGGTGCTCCATTAAGAGAACGTTCCACCGAAGTTATTCGTTTTATTTGGCAGCAAACTTCAGGTCAAATTCCAATTATTGGTGTTGGAGGCATTTTCACGGCTGAAGACGCCTGGGAAAAAATCTCTGCAGGTGCTAGCCTTCTGCAAGTTTATACAGGCTGGATTTATGAGGGTCCAGCTATGGTAAGACGCATCCTTCAAGGTTTGTTATCCAAGCTAGAACAAAATGGTTTGAATTCTATCTCAGAAGCTATTGGTTTTCAAAAGTAAAAAAGGCAAAAGTTAAAAGAAATTTCTTTTGACTTTTGACTTTTAACTTTTAACTTTTTTCTTCTCGTTCTAATGGAAAAAACTCTTTAGTTTTTCGAGAATATTTCCAAGCAATGCCATCTGGATCTTTGCTACGACTCCACTCTGGAAAATCTGGATCGTCTCTCCTTTTGTAGACGGTGCTGGAATAAACATTGAGCCGCTTGGCAAGTTCAGATTGAATCAGAGAACCAAAAAACAACTGTTTTTCCAGTGATTTTTTTGGAGTCTCTTGAGGTGGCTGAGGTGGTAACTCAGCCTCTGGTTCTTCCAAAA
This sequence comes from Scytonema hofmannii PCC 7110, assembly GCF_000346485.2. Lineage (NCBI taxonomy): Bacteria > Bacillati > Cyanobacteriota > Cyanophyceae > Nostocales > Scytonemataceae > Scytonema > Scytonema hofmannii. The sequence goes on along the minus strand of NZ_KQ976354.1, from coordinate 7,028,025 downwards.
GTGGCTTGGGTGGAGGTGGAGCAAAAATTGGTAGAGGTTGGTAGGCAACACGTTCAGCAGGCAGTTCTTTTGGTGGTTCGCTATCGTCAAGAATGCTACCTAGAGTACTAGCAGTGATGAAGTAATAAACTTTACTTCCATCTTCAGAGTCAATAGCACGAGCACCAAATTCTGCTGCTTTCGATTCTAAGTAACGTCTTGCCGTTTCCCCAGAAAAATTGCCCTTCATTGCCAAGTCTACAGGTGTAACCCTGCCTTGATTTTCCTTAAGCAACTGATGGAACATTGGATTAACTTGCTGGCTCCACTGTTGCCATTTGTAAAATTGCCAAACATTAAGCGTCAAGACGAGAAGGATTACCCCTAGCCAGATTCGCCAGGTGGCAACTAGGAAAATAATTAAAAACGAGATAGGCAAAAGTAGAACTAGAAAACCCTTGCCGTAGCTTTCTATTGTTTTTTCACTCATGCCGATTACTGCCAAGTATCTTTGTTGGGAAATAATGATATTATCTTGGCAAAAAACATGGCAATAGTTTGTAACAATTGTCTATTTGCCAGAAAATTTTCCCGGCAAAAATTTGGCAAATGGGGAGCAGTGACCAGTAACCAGTAACCAGTAACCAGTAACCAGTGACCAGTGACCAGTAACCAGTGACCAGTGACCCGTCTCAATCTCGTTCCCAAGCAGAGTCTGGGCATGTCTTAAGGGACTCCTCCATTTCTCGATAAAAAGTAGGGTGGGCACCGCCCACCAACATCGAACGGTGGGCATTGCCCACCCTACTACAGCAGCAATAAAATTTTTCACCCAGCCACTTGACACTCAGTAATACATATACTACATTAAGTATTACAAGCTGATATGTGGCAGGTAGCTCAAGTGGTAGAGCGCCAACATAGCCTGAAAAGGACGAAGAATTTAGGGTTATCGCTGCTAACGATCCCCCCCTTAATTCACCGGAGATGCGGGTTCAAATCCCGCCCCGCTACACCAATTAATTTTAGATTTTGGATTTTAGATTTTGGATTGAATTTAAAACCAAAAATTTCACGTGGGAGTAGCCAAGTCTGGTAAGGCATTGGATGGGCAAATTGCCCATAGTCCTTGGTTCACAAACTTGCCTGTAAAGGCTGAAGAATTGAGGTTATCGTGGTTCCATCATCCGCAGGTTCAAATCCTGCCTCCCACGCCAATTCATTTTAGATTGTAGATTTTAGATTTTGGATTGAATTTCAAATCCAAAATCTAAAATCCAAAATCCAAAATCCAAAATCCAAAATTTCCATGTGGCGGGTAGTTCAGATGGTAGAACACCTAAACATCCTTATTCATCCCTTGCCTGAAAAGGACGAAGAATTAGGGTTATCGCTTTCCACGCGGGATGTCGCAGGTTCAAATCCTGCTCCGCCACCTTCTTTTTTGTCCGTAAGGGCTGGGAGATAATACAATGAATTACAAATTTTTTACTCAGAAAAAGACAGCCACACCACAAACTCAGCCCATTCCCGGACGGGAAACAGAGATGATCCAAGGACGTTCGGGCGGGTTCATGTTCGATGCGGGTATTTGGAAGATGCTGCGGCGCTGTTTGCTGATTGGTACTGCCAAAAGCACTTACTATGCTGGCAAACACGAACTGACAGAAGATTTTGTTGAGGTTGTCAGACAGGCGATCGCAGAAAATCCAGGACGAGTTGCAGAAGAAATACTTTATGCTAGTGACGGACGCGCCATCAACAACAGTGCGCCTATTCTTGCTTTGGTGTTGCTATCCATGGGTGAAGCACCAGAAGCAAAGAAAGCATTTTGCGAAATCTTCCCACAAGTTGTCCGCACGGGAAGTCACTTTTATGAATGGTTGAACTACACCAAGTCCATGCGAGGATTTGGTAAAGTTGTGCGAGAAGCTGGTAAGAATTGGTTCGCAAAAGAAGACGTTAAAGGTTTGGCTTACCAATTGCTGAAGTACCAGCAACGTCATGGCTTTTCCAACCGAGATGCTTTGCGGTTATTTCACGTCAAACCACTTACAGAAGACCATCAAAAATTGTTTGAGTGGGTTGTGAAAGGTTGGGAAGTTCTACCAGAGGAAATCCCTTCTACAGCATTAGCCCAAATTTGGTGGTATGAGTGGCTGAAGCGGAATCCAGAAAAGACCAATGAAGCCATACTACAAGGACACTTAACCCATGAAATGGCTGCACCTGTGGGCAAGATGGAGCAAAGTGCTTGGCAATTGCTATTCAATGAAATGCCAATTGGTGCATTGCTGCGTAATTTAGGTTCACTCACCGAAATAGGTGTGTTAGCACGAAATGAACGTGCCAACTTGCAACGAGTGGAAGCAGTGCTGAATAACAAAGAACATCTGCGGAAAGGTCGTATACATCCAATTGATGTTTTGAAAGCCCTCAAGACTTATCAATCTGGGGGTACATTGGGACGCAGCAAAAAGACTTGGAACCCAGTTGATGAAATTGTGGAAATTCTAGAAAAGTCCTTGGCGCTGTCTTTTGATGTCGTGCAACCTACAGGCAAAGTGTTCATGCATGCCGTAGATGTCTCCGGTTCAATGGGTTTCCCAATTGTTGATATGGGACTTACGTGTTGTGAAGTAGCTGCAACAATGGCACTGGTGACAGCAAAAGCAGAGAAGAACTACATGATTCGTGGTTTTGCGACCGATTTCCGCGATTTAGGTATTAATGCCAATGATAGCTTCAAGTCAGCAGTCCGCAAAGCTAGCAACCAAAACTTTGGTGGAACAGATGCATCTGTTGCTTATGACTGGATGATTAAGAACAAGTTCAAAGCCGATGTTGTTTGCTTTTGGACTGACAGCGAGTCATGGGCTGGTTACAAACACCCAAGTCAAGCTTTAGCTGAGTACCGTCAAAAGGTCAACCCCAATACCAAAGCAGTGTATATCACTCTTACACCTTACCGGATTACATTAGTAGATCCTCAAGATCCATTGTCTTGGGATTTGGGTGGCTTTGACCCTGGAATACCTCGCATCATTCAAATGCTAGCTACAGGTGAACTGTAGATCAAGGATATGCAAGACACCATATCCTTGGGAGCATTCCTATTTTGTCAAAATACCTAACGAATAGAATTCATGGCTATACAAACGAAGCCTGCCTCCACAGGCTATGATTAGTCCGCATATGCGGACGAGCGTTTGTGTAGCCCCAGAATTCTATTCTCAGGGCAATTTATTTCTTGGCGGGTTATCCTGATTCACAACTTGCCTTTCAAGGACGAAGAATTTAGGATTATCGGATGACATCTCCACCACTTTGGGGATTAGCGGGTTCAAACCCCGCACCCGCCCTTTACCAAACTTAAGAAAAAACTTGTGTAGATACAGTATTTCCTAATCTGCTAAAAGGTACAAACTTATCTGTGTCCATCAGCTACAGGGTGCGGTTAATTATTTCTTACCGTATCTCACACAAGCGATAATTGCTACAAAATCGTAACTTTTCACACTTAGTTCACCAGTTGCTCAATGAAGTTAAGAATAGGCTTCCAAAAGATGCCAGTTAACATATAGGGAGCATATTCAAAAAGTGGTAATGTTTGCTCGCTAGCTTGCTTAAATGGAATACAATCCAGTAGAAAAGGCACAATATAAGTCAGCGCATACCCAGTAACTAACGCCTTATTGAATTGAGGATCTGGACCAGCTATCGGACTGTTATAGATACCTAGTATGATGAAAGCAAGCATTAACAATTGTTTCCAAAAAGACAACATTTGCAATGGCAAAAAACAAAACACTTTAGGAGTACGAACATCCTTTTTTTGTCGCATTCCTAATAAGACAGCCCAAGTAGCAGCCCCAACTATACCATCATCTTTCAGTCCGTAATTTCTTTGAAAATATTTAACTGCTTTTTCCGTTTGCCGATCAAAAACACCATAAGGTTCTTTTTTAAAAAATCCTTCTTTATGCAAAATACTTTGCAATTCTTTCACAGACTCTTGTAATTTGGGTGTCAAAATTTTCATACCACGATAAATCATGGGATAACAAAGACAAGCCCAAGTTAGTGCTCCAACGATTCCATCAACGTGTAGATTATTTTTTATTTGAAATTCCTTAACTGCTCCCTCAGTTTCTAAATCAAATTTTCCACTGATATTTACAAGGAATCCTTGAGCATATAATATTGTTTGCAATTCATTAATGGCGTCCTGTAGAGATTTGGCTGTAAAGTCTTGGTGAAGTATAGGACGCTTTGTGAATAGATAAACTTGTTTTGTGCCAGGAAAACATACTTTTGATTTCTCTGATCTAAAAAAAGAAACTACGGTTCGGGTCGGGATTTTCATCAAATTTCTCCTATAAGTAGAGCCTAGTATTCTTTGCCAAAGTTTCTGTTGTTACTGCTACAATTGAGTGAGTTAAATTTGTATCTGCTAGAAATCACCTCTCAGTGCGATCGCTCTCTGTAGAGCTTTAACACTAGCGTAATTAAAGAATTACAAACAGCCAATTAACAGTGTCAATAATTTGTTAGTGGTTTGTTAATATTTTATCCATTAAAATGTTATTAAGTATATAAAAACGCTTGTAAATAATAAACTTGTAGGGTAATATTTATGTCAAATGGCTCCGAGGATTGGAATTTACCCAAAAGCTGGAATCGCAACATTTTGAGGGAATGGGACATAGACCGTCTACTGATTGATTTGGAGGCAACAACACAAAAGCGATACAGACGGGATACAAGAAAAGATTTATTACTAGGATTATTATGTGGGTATAGCCTAAAAAAGATTGGTATAGATCTGCTGAAAAAAAATGCTGTTGTCAGAACAAGTGTGAGCAGTATCTATAGAGATCTAGAAGCTTTGACAGGAGAACCAAATAAAAGCGTTAAGTCAGGTAACTTAGTATACATTCTAGAAAGACACGGCTATCGTAGGGGTGCTTCGGTATCCAGTGTCAGTAGTTCCACAATCACTCATAACTTACCCGCGCCAACTTACACAGAATTTATTGGGCGTGAGGCGGAGATGAAACTTCTACTGCAACGCCTTTCACCCAATCATGCTGCTCACATCATTACAGTAGATGGTATTGGCGGTGTAGGTAAAACTGCTCTGGTTTTAGCAGCTGCGTATCTTTGCCTAAACGCCAGTCGGGAAAATCTTTCTAGCGCACCCAAATTTGACGCCATTATTTTCACTTCAGCTAAACAACAAGAACTCATTCCCAATAGTATTTTGCGAAAACACCAGGGACATCGTAACCTGCGGGACATTTTTCGCGAGATTGCTCATACTCTCAACGACCCTGCTATTATTCAATCTCCTCTAGACGATCAGTTTGACGGTGTCCGCCAAAGTCTGTCTAAACAAAGAACACTGCTGATTGTGGACAATATGGAAACAATTGAGGAGACGGAAAAAGTTATCGGTTTCTTGTACGACTTACCAGTTCACGTTAAAGTTATCTTGACGACTCGCGAACGAATTGCTTTGCTTCCCATTAGTCTCCGACATTTACCTTTGGATGACGGATTGAAGTTAATTCAGCAGCAAGCTGAAGAAAAAGGAGTCACTATAACCGATCAAAATTCAAGTCTACTTTATCAACGGACTGGAGGAATCCCTCTCGCCATTGTTTATGCCATCGGTCAAGTCTCTAGTGGCTATTCCTTGAATTTTGTTTTAGAAAGGCTGGCTTCAGCAACAAGTGATGTTGCTCGTTTTTGCTTTGAGCAATCAGTACAAGGTATCAAGGAAAAACCAGCTCACAAGTTACTATTGTCAATAGCAATTTTTCCCGATCCACCAATACTTGCTGCTGTGGCTGAGGTAGCTGGACTCACCGCAGCCCCTGATTCTATCAATGATGGCTTAGCACGTCTTCAGCAACTCTCGCTAGTGAATTTGAACCAAGAAACTGGGCGATATGAAATGCTTTCTCTAACACGAGAGTACGTTCTAGCCGAACTGGCTGCATACCCAGATTTTGAAAAAGAAGCACGCAAGCGCTGGGTAAGATTCTATCAAGATTTTGCTCAACGTAATGCAGGAGAAGATTGGGAAAAGTGGATACATTACAGCAAGTTAGACGAAGAGCAAGGGAATTTGCGGGCAGCTCTCTACTGGTGTAAAGATCAAGATCGCTATGAAGAAGTCAGCGATTTATGGCTGCTTTTATATCACTATGCCAACCTTTACGCTTACTGGGATGATCGCTTGGATTGGTTGCAATGGCTAATTGAACAATCGGAACGGCGAGGTGAATGGTCATCTTTTGTAAAATTTTCAATCCGAAAAAGCTGGTTGTTGATTCGGATGTGTTCGCAACAAAGTTTGAAAGAAGCAGAAGAAATTTTGCGACGGACATGGGTTTTACGAGATCATGCGGACTTGTGTGTTCAGGCTGACTTAGCGGAAGGGACGGCTAGGCTGAAAATTCGACAGAGAATGTATCAAGATGCACGACACTGGTTAACGCTAGAAGAAGAACTAGTCCAAAAAGCTGAGCTAGAAGAGTGACAACACGCTCGCTATATAATTCCTGTTCTCTATCATCGTGCTGAAATTTTTCATTCAGAATATGAATGGGTGAGAGCTAAAACACTTTTTCAAGAGGTGATACAAAAAGCAGAAAATATTAACTGGCATCGAGTTATTAACTCTGCTCAAAATTGGCTAGCTGATATAGCTATAGAACAAGGTGAGAGACATGAAGCTCAACAGCTAATAACCAAAGGTTTAACGGTAGCTGAAAGTAGCAACAACAAACGGCGTCTTGCTCGCTATCAACGTTCTTTTGCTCGTTGGGAAAAACAATGGGGGAGTATAGAATCAGCTCGTCACTATGCAACTAAGGCAATGAATGGTTTTAATCTCTTAGGAATGTTACGAGATGCAGAAGAGATGAAATGGTTCCTTGATGCTCTGGGATGATGTGAGAGAGCGAGCGCAAAGTCTTGTCATTAAAAGAGTGTTTATCTGACATAAGAACTAATTCCTTGTTACAGGCTGTTAATTGATTGAAAACTTTGAGATGCGATCGCACTTCAGAATACGATTCTTTAAAAAGGCGATTACTTTAAGTGTCTTTCGTTGCGCTATGTTTTAAAATTAGTAAAGTTCATGCTATTGATTAAATAATGATTCCGGAGTTTGATGAAATTGGTAATTTACCACCAGGGGTACATTTTTGCAATTGGGAGGAGTTTAAAGCAAGGTTTGGATATACAGATAAAAGAATGCAAATGATTCAAGGGATGGAAGCAGTAATGGCAGAATTAAAAACTGCTGGATGCCGAACTTTTTATATTAATGGCTCCTTTGTAACAAGCGCACCAAAGCCGCGAGATTTTGACTGTTGCTGGGATAGGGATGATGTTGATATAGACTACTTGAGACAAAATGCACCACTAATATTAAAGTTTTATGACAGTGCAGCACAGAAAGCTAGGTATCGAGGTGAAATTTATCAATCCGATCAACCCGTGGATGACTCTACAATATCAATAGAGTTTTTGCAACGCGATAGACAACAAAATCTTAAGGGCATTATAGCTATTAATTTATTGGAGTGGGAAATATGATTAAAACTGACAAGGAATTAGCTTATTCCAAGGAATGGGCAGAAAAATTTGCTGAAGCTAATCGAAAAATAAAGGCAAATGAAGAAAAGCGATTAAATGACCCCGATGGTTGGCAATTATCTCAAGACTCGAACGATGCATTACGGAAAAAGTTATTAGACGAGATAACGGAATATGAAGCATTAGTTGCTCATGACCCTGAACAACCAATTATGCTCGAAATAGAAAATCTTGATTATTTACCCGATCTCTTAATTAAAGCCAGAATAGCAATGAAGCTGACTCAGAAAGAATTAGCAGTGTTTTGTCAGCGGACTGAAGAAGAAATAAAATCTTTTGAAGATAAAAATTATCATAATGCTAGCTTCCTAGATTTTGCTAACGCAATTGATGTATTGGGAATCAAACTTGTCAAGGGCAAATTTGTTGCTGAAATGGACGATTTTTACAAACAAAGATTAATGAATATACGTCGGGAGTCACATTTGGATAGTGATATGAGTGGCATGAGGACTGCTTCTTAATCATTTAAATTACCGCGTAGCAAAATCAGTAGGCAAAACCTTATAACTATACATGACCAAGCAATTACAAAGATTCATCTTCTTCCAGAATCTTTAGTTCAGGAAGTAAACGATTTTATCGACTTCCTGCTTCGGAAGCAAAGTAGTAAAGATTCTTCATTATGGCTTGAGTATACTGAGTCCAAAGAGATGGCTGAGTCAGATTTTTCTGACTACTTATCCAATTTAGAGGATTATGAGAATCGATTGACTCGTGGAGAAATTCAGTGGTAGAGATTACACGAGGGGATGTTGTTCTTTGCGACTTAAATCCTGTTGTAGGCACAGAACATTTTTTGAAATTCCAGTAAGAAATCTAGACAAGACGATCGCTTTCCTGTAATACCGCATATATACATAAACAAAGTATTAATTATTACATTCCATAGCAGTAAAAAAGTTTTACTTATAGTTTACATAATAATTAGTTATATATTTTTAGTGCCTTAATTGACATAAAGTGGTTTTACACCAGCTGTGGTGACTCATATTTGATCGTGTTCATCTTCATGATGAATGCTTTCCTAAAATTCTTTGGTTTTCTGGGTGCGGAGTAGGTATGAATGCAAGTCTAATCGTTTCAAATATTCTCAATCCACCAGTTTTATTCTTTTTTCTGGGGATGATAGCGGTTTTTGTCAAATCAGATCTTGAAATTCCGGCTCCTATTCCAAAACTGTTGTCCCTTTACTTGCTTTTCGCAATAGGATTTAAGGGCGGAGTGGAACTCATCAAAAGCGGAGTCACTCAGGAAGTGGTTTTAACGCTCCTAGCAGCCATACTAATGGCTTCTTTGGTTCCAATTTATACCTTTTTTGTTCTCAAACTGAAGCTTGATACTTATGATGCTGCAGCGATCGCAGCAACCTATGGTTCTATCAGTGCCGTAACATTCATCACAGCTGGGTCATTTCTAAGCGAACTCGGGATTCCTTTCGATGGTTATATGGTGGCTGCCTTGGCACTCATGGAATCTCCAGCTATTATCGTCGGTTTGATTCTCGTCAATCTATTCACAGCCGATTCAAAAGAGCGAGATTTTTCCTGGTCAGAAGTCCTACAAGAAGCGTTTTTAAATAGTTCTGTCTTTTTGCTAGTAGGGAGCCTTGGTATTGGAGCTTTGACAGGAGAACGCGGTTGGAAAATTTTAGAACCCTTTACTCAAGGTTTATTCTACGGTGTCCTGACATTCTTTTTGCTTGACATGGGACTTGTTGCTGCCAGAAGAATTAAAGACTTGCAAAAAACGGGCGCATTCCTCATATCTTTTGCCATACTAATTCCAATTGTCAATGCAGCGATTGGACTTGTTATTGCGAAATTGATCGGAATGCCTCAAGGAGACGCGCTTCTGTTTGCAGTATTGTGCGCTAGTGCTTCTTATATCGCCGTTCCTGCTGCCATGAGGTTAACGGTTCCAGAGGCAAATCCCAGCCTGTACGTTTCTACGGCTCTGGCTGTAACGTTCCCTTTCAATATCATTGTGGGAATTCCATTATATCTGTACGGAATTAATATGCTATGGAGATAACAATATGCATCCAGTTAAACGAATAGAAATCATCGCGAATTCATTTGAGCTTGGAAAAATTTTGGACGGCTTAAAACAGGCAGATATAACAGGGTACTTGTTGATTCGAAATGTTGCCGGACAAGGTTTTAGAGGTGACTCTGAAGATTTAGACATGACCATGCTGGATAATATTTACGTGATTGCCTTTTGTCTTCCAGACAAAATCAAACCTACAGTGGAAATCATTCGACCAATCCTCAACAAGTTTGGCGGCACTTGCTACATTTCCGATGCTACAGAAATTCGCTCACTGAGATGTATCGCGTCACTGTAAGCTTTCAGAATCCACAATCCACAATCCACAATCTCAAATGGTATCATGAATGAAAATCATAGATTGATAGATCGTCGCCGTTTTTTAAACTTAACAGGAACGAGTGGAATTGCCTTAGTAGCTGCTGTTACGGGAAGTGCTTTTTGGAGTATGCAGCCCAAGCAAGCAATTGCTGACTCAGTTCCACCCTTAGACCCCGATGCTGCTTTAAAACGATTGATGGACGGCAATCAAAGGTTCGTTCAGCAAAAGGGTCAGCATCCAGACCAATCAAAAGCACGAATCAAAGAAGTTGCCCAAGCACAACACCCTTTTGCAGCTTTGCTGTGCTGTGCGGATTCGCGAGTACCTCCAGAAATTTTATTTGATGAAGGAATTGGTGATTTATTTGACATCCGTGTCGCCGGGAACATTGTGACAGATGAGGTGCTTGGCAGCCTGGAATATGCTGTAGGCATCCTCAACACTCCTTTGATTATGGTTTTGGGTCATGAACGCTGCGGTGCTGTTACAGCTGCGGTTCAGGGAGAAAGTCTCCCCGGTCATATTGGTTCTTTTGTTAAAGCTATCAAACCCGTTATCGCTAAGACAAAAAGTGAATCATCAGACGATCCAGTTGATAAAGCTGTGATTGCAAACGTTCAGTATCAAGTTCAGAAATTGAAACAGAATTCAACAATTTTGTCTCAACGATTATCGGAGGGTAAGCTTAAAATTGTTGGAGGTCGTTACGATCTCGATACTGGAGAAGTTGGCTTGATATAAATTATTTCATCTTGTGGGATGGGCATCCTGCCCGTCCTTAATCAATAGCGGGCAAGATGCCCATCCCACAAGACATTCTGGGACATTTTGTATTTAGAATTACCCAGATTTAAATAAAATTCGTAATAGGTTCGCCCGGTTTTGCCTTCTTAAACTTGGTACCAGTTGTACCATTAGCCACTTTTTGCTTTACCTTAGGATAAGCTTCATCGGGTAGAGAAACATAACCCACTGACTCAACCCATTTCCAAGAATTTTCTATGTAAAAATTCACAAACTCTTTAACGGCTGGTTTTTTATCCAGTGACTTCTTACTCACATAAATAAACAAAGGTCTAGACAAAGGTGTGTAAATATTTTTGACAACATTGTCAACTGGAACAGGTTTTTCACATTTTCCTTTCGGACTTTCTACAGCAACTAAGTTTAGCTTATCTTGATTCTGCAAATAGTAAGATATGCCAACATACCCAAGAGCGTTTTCATCACCAGCAACTCCTTGGACAAGAATGTTTTGATTGTGACTTGGAGTATAGTCTGTGCGTCCGTTTTTGGCTTTTCCAGTGATAGCTTGTGTGAAATAATCAAATGTCCCAGTATCAGAAGCCGGAGCATATAATTTTAGTGGCTTATTAGGAAATTTGGGATTGACTTGATTCCAGGTTTTGATTTTATGAGTTGCTTTAGCATTCCACATTTTTTTCAATTCATCAATCGTCAAACATTGAACAAAGTTATTTTGACGATTGGCAATGACAGCAATTCCGTCAAGAGCAATAGGTATTTCTAGAAAGGTAATATCTCTCTTGGCACAAGTTTTGATTTCTTCATCCCTAATGGTACGTGAAGCACCAACGATATCAATATCACCAGCACAAAACTTACTTATGCCACCTCCAGTACCGCTTGAAGCAACACTCACATTTGCCTTAGATCTAAATTTCTCGTATTCTTCAGCAACTGCTAGAGATATAGGAAAACCTACAGCCGCACCATCTATACTTACCTCAGTTGCCTTCTCGTTAGCTCTATTACAAGAAGTTATACCAAGCGTTAAAACGACCAAAGATGTTAATAAACCCTGACACTTGAATCTGCTGTAAAAGCTCATAACTGAAATTCCTGTACTTTATTTTTCTGATTGCCCAATGCCCAATGCTCAATGCCCATTTATGCCTTGCTAGCAGTCCAAATTTTGTCGAAAATTGCCCCATCATTAAAAAATCTTTTTTGAAGTAGATCCCAACCTCCTAAATCTTGAGCAGTAAAAAAGGTTTGAATTGGGGGATAATTCTTTGCTACTTCTTCAAGGACAGCAGGGTTAACGGGACGGTATCCTAACTTGGCAAATTCACGTTGAGCTTCTGTTGAGTAAAGAAAATCTACAAATGCTTCTGCAACTTCTTTAGTACCGTGCTTCTCAACATTTTTGTCTATTATCGCGACAGGATTGTCAATGGAAATGTTAACGTTAGGCACTATGTAAGGTAATTTCTGACCGTTCTGCTCAGCTAAAAAAACTTCGTTTTCGTAATTGATTAACACGTCTCCCTTTCCTTGTTGGAAAAAGAGATCGCTAGCATCACGCGCACTCGGAGCTAGAACCGGGGCGTTTTTATAAACATTAGTTGTAAAAGCTTGTGCTTGCGTTTCGTCACCGCCTGTTTGAGTTACAGCACCCCAGAAAGCTAAAAATTCCCAAATAGCAATACCAGAAGTTTTGGGGTTAGCAACAATAACCTTAACACCATCTTTTGTCAAGTCTGTCCAAGTATTGACGCCTTTGGGATTGCCTTCACGGGTCACGATCGCCGCCACAGACCTAGTCACAATGCTACTTTTGGGCGCTCTCGATTCCCAATTCTTTTCAATTAAACCAGCTTGCTGAATTTTATTGACATCAAGGGGAAGTGCTAGGTGTACTACATCTGCTGCTTGTGAACCTTTAATCACAGCTTCGGCTTGAGTTCCAGATGCACCGTAACTCTGCTCAAAAATCACATTTTGACCGTGTTCTTTCTTCCACTTTTCTACAAATTTAGGAATGATGCGATCGTGAGCTGCTTGAGTCACCGAGAATGAAACGAGGTTTAATTTAACATCGGGTTTGACAGCTGAGGTGCTTCCAGAACAGGCTGCGATCGCAACACTCAAGCCAGCGCCTAACAGAAAAAGACAGACAAAGTCTCTAAGAGAATTTCCTTTTGACCAGTTTCCCGCCAGTTTATTGCTCCATTGTGCGATCGCCTCAAAAGCTTTTTTCACGTAACTCTGGATTTGCCCAATCCAGTGTGTCCCCACCATCAACCTATTTTGCCACTTGATCATTACAATTCTCCGTATCTATACGGCTGTTTGATCGTATTACCGTATTTTTATGGCATTATAAATCACTTTGGTGGTTTTTTTCTTCTGCTTTAATCTTCTTGAAAATTCAGTAGATCATATTAAGATATTGAATTCTAGTAACCGCTTATGACTCAGCAGCTTTTTGACACGGAAGAAATCGTCACTGAGCTTGACATCGCTGGAATTGGCTTGATATTATTGTGGGAAGGGCAGTTCGAGGAAGACGTGACGCGATTGTGGCTTCGGTGGTGCGATAAGCCGGGTACGGCTTGAGCCAAGGGCGATCGCAGTGGGCAAGTCATTCCCACTGGAGCAGAACGAGCAGACGGAGCAGAAGCAAAGGCACAGCGACTCGCTGAACGGTTGCGATCTCTAGGCATGAATTCAGACGAAATTTAGGATTACTCTAACTGCATTTCCATTTTTAAACTCAGCAGTGAAATACCATACCTTATATCCAACTCTTGTGCAACGACTTGAAACCCAAAAGTTTCATAAAGATATTTTGACTGAGGAAGCCCATCAACAGTCCAAAGATATAACTTTGGAAATGCCTTTTTACGACAAAAATGTAGTGCTTGCTGAAGAAGAGCTTTTCCAATACCTTGACCTTGGTAAACAGGGTCGAGAATAAACCAACGTAATCGTGCTTCATGCTGATTGCTCGAACGATCAGTATTTCCTTGTACTGCAATAGAACCGATAAGACGTTCATCGGCTCGAGCAATCAGCAAAAGGTCACGTTCCGTATCGTACTGCTCGCAAAAGTCGCACAGTTCTCTAGCCATCAAGATTTCAAACTCTGCACCAACACCCCAACATCGGTTGTAATAAACTCCATGCAGTTCGGTAATACGTCCGATATAGCCCGGATGGTATCCTTCTACGTAAATTACATTGCTTTGTTTCAACATACTTAGTTCTCTCTTTGATAAGGCTTACTACGTTCCCAGATTTGCTCAAAAGCTAAATTCATCATCGCTACCATCCCTTTGTGCTCGATCGCGATCGCAGTCAAGCTAGGCGGACTACCCACAGGGTCTTGCATGGAGACCAGCACAACATCTTCATCGAACGCCTGCATTTTAATGGGCAATTCGCTTATCAAACGAATTTCTTGTCCCCACTCATGAAAAGTACTAAGCCAGATACGGAGTTCATCGTCTTCCAGAGCAGACATTTCATAAATTGCGCGATAGGTAACTCCACGAGAAAGTGGTTCGCGAATAAAACGCCAATTCTGCTCCTTTGTAAGAACAAAGGGACGTTTGATGCAAGAGTTGACTTGAATGCGAACCGTTCGTGCTAACGCTAGCGCCCTGCTAGCTATCCGAGATGGATTACCCAGCACATCGATATATTCAAGTGGATCGTTCTGACCTCGCCCAATTTGATAAATGGGAGATAATTCCTGAATCAAATCTTTTGTGTGAGCAACTATCTGCTGTCGCTGTTGTTCAAGTTTCTCAGTACGCTGTGTACTAACCACTTCCAGTGCCATACTTGGGTCGAGAGCGAAATAGGAACGTGGCGTTGTGTCTTTAGAAATACATAACCCCTTTTCCTCAAGAGATTCTAAGACATCGTAAATGCGTTGTCGTGGGATCTTTGCCCGTGCAGCCAATTCTGTAGAAGTGAAACTGCTTCGTCCCAAGAGCGCCAAGTACGCTGTAGCCTCATAGCCAGTCAAACCTAATTCGTTTAGTAGCTGAATTTGCTTTTCCACTTGGTTTTAGCCCCAGCTTTTTTGTTACCACTATGAAGTGGGGTCAAAAAAATATTATCACCACTTTATAGTGGTGTCAAAAAATCTTTCGATAGTGTCAATCCCACTCTCAGACACCACCTAATGGCAGAAGATAAATGTTTCAATGTCCCTGAAGATATGGGATGCAGTCCGCCGCTTAACACAGGAGCTATTGATGCATTTGGAGCCTATTGTTTCTTTCGCCATTCTCTTAACTGTCATCTTAATAGTCCCTCTCATCTTTGAGCGCTTTAAGATACCAGGATTGTTGGGGTTGTTAGCAGCAGGCGTTGTCTTGGGACCCCAAGGCTTGGGTATTTTTCAAAATGAGTCGGAAACCCTCAAGCTTCTCTCAGGTATTGGGTTGATTTACTTGATGTTTGTAGCGGGGCTAGAAATTGATATGGAACAGTTTCAGCGAACCAAGCATCGTTCTGCAGGATTTGGAACTTTTACCTTCCTCATACCGTTGATTGCAGGAACAATAGTAGGGCGAGTATTTGGTTTTGGTTGGAATGCTTCTGTTTTAATTGGCTCCCTGTTTGCTTCCCACACCTTGCTGGCATATCCCATCATTAGTCGGTTGGGAGTGATTAACAACGAAGCAGTAACTGTTACCATTGGTGCAACTATTTTCACGGATATTGGCTCACTGCTCGTACTGGCGGTGTGTGTTGGTATCCATCAAGGAGAATTTTCTGTATTTAGTATAACCAAGCTACTACTGGGACTTATTATTTATTCTGCGATTATTTTGTTTGGTTTTAAATGGTTAGGGCATCAATTCTTCAAACGCACTGGAGACGAAGAAGGAAACCAATTTTTGTTTGTGCTGCTAGTCGTTTTTGTCTCCGCTTTGGGCGCAGAAGTTATTGGCGTAGAAAAGATTATTGGAGCATTTCTCGCCGGATTGGCGGTGAATGAGGTCATCGGTTCGGGACCCGTGAAAGAAAAGGTAGTCTTTGTTGGGAATGTGCTGTTCATACCAATTTTCTTTGTTGATTTGGGCTTATTAATTAATATTCCAGGATTTATTAAAAGCATCAGTTCTATCTGGCTGACACTAGCTATCTTGGTAGGGTTAATTGGGAGTAAGTTTGCTGCAGCACTCTTGGCAAAGCTGGTTTACCGTTATAACTGGCGGGAAATGATTACAATGTGGTCGTTATCTCTCCCTCAAGTAGCAGCTACATTGGCAGCAACTTTAGTCGCTTACAGAGTTAAGTTAGTGACGGAAGACGTACTCAATGGCGTCATAGTTCTGATGATGGTAACAGCAACATTGGGACCGCTTATTACAGCCCGCAGCGCTCCTGGGTTGGTAACAATGGATAATAGTTCCGATGAAACAAACGAAACAGATGGGTCAATGCTTGGCTGGAGGAATGAAACCAGTGAGGGATTCACTGTGGTTGTCCCCATTCGCAATCCGCAAACGGAAAGAACTTTGATTGAAATGGCAGCACTTTTAGTACGCCGCGAAAGAAGTAAGATTCTTGCTTTAGCTGTGACACCTGCCCACATGCATATGGACTCTCCGGAATTAGAAAAAAACCTACAGCAAAACAAAATTCTTCTATCTACTGCAGTGGAACTCGGTCAAGAATTGGGTGTAGACGTAGAACCTGTAACACGGATAGACTACAATATTCCTCAATCTATTAGCCATGTTAGTCGAGAACAAAATGCTGACTTAGTTGTCATGGGTTGGGGTAGAATCACGGGATTGCGTGCGCGTTTGTTTGGTAATGTCATTGATAGAGTTCTTTGGGCATCTCACTGTCCGGTAGCTGTGACCCGTCTGTTGGATTCTCCCAGTAACATACAACGAATTTTGATACCCATTGAAAATTTGACCCAAGAGTCGGTGCGGATCGTGCAATTTGTGAAGATTTTGGCAAATGCCAATCAAGCGGAAGTGACACTACTACACGTGTGCGCTCGCCGGATTTCTCCCGCCCGAATTTCTTGGATGAAGTCCCAGTTGGAAATACTTGTTTCTAGATACTTTCCTCAAAGCCGTACCACCATCTCTGTCATACCAGCAGATAATGTAGTGAGTACTATTGTCAAAGCATCTCAATCAAGCGACCTTGTGGTATTGCGATCGCGCCGTCGCCGATTGAGTATAGGTCAGGTAGCCATCAGCGACGTCACAACTGAAGTCGTTCAGCAAATACGTTGTTCAGTCGTCCTGTTAGGAGAACCACAAGGCTACCAGGAAACTTTGAGAAAACCGAGAGTGATTGTTCAGACAGTATCTTCTTGAAGGACTAGCCCCTAGCCGATATGCTCAGGAATTGCGATGATAGAGAAAAGATCCAATTCTTTGCTTTTCATTCTTCCCAAAAGCCATGACCTTCGACTACGACCTGTTTGTCATTGGTGCTGGTCCTGGGGGACTAGCAGCCGCCAAAAAAGCAGCTAGCTACGGTGCGCGTGTTGCCATTGCTGAAAAAGAAGCTATTGGTGGCACTTGTGTAAATCGCGGTTGTGTTCCTAAAAAACTCATCGTGCAAGCCGCCGATTTTGCCTTGAAAAATCAAATGGCGCTTAGCTACGGATGGAGTGACTGCAAAACTTACTTTGACTGGACAAAATTCATCAAGTCTGTAGATCAGCATATTGACAGCATCCAAGACTCCTACCTTCAACAGTTACAAGAAGCAGGGATTGAACTCATTCGAGGTCATGCTAGCTTTGCTGATGCTCACACTATAGATATAGATGGACGAAAATACACGGCTGACAAAATTTTAATTGCCGTAGGTGGGTATGCCATCAAGCCAAAAATATCGGGGATTGAATACGCCCTGACATCTCGTGAGATGTTTCATTTACCTTACTTACCCAAAAGATTAGTCATCATTGGTGGCGGTTACATTGGCGTGGAATTTGCCAGTATGATGAACGCCTTTGGATGCGAGGTGACGGTCATAGATAAAGATGAAACAATTTTGTCGGGATTTGATATTGATATTCGCAGAGGAGTTCAACAAGGCTTAAGCAAACGAGGGATTCGTTTTATTAACAACAGCATGGTTAGGGAAATTAAATACTTGGAAGAACGGTTGCTGTTAATTGTTGGCGAATCAAGAAAAACAGTACCAGCAGATACGATTTTGGTTGCTACTGGTCGTGCGCCAAATACGAAAAATTTTGGTTTGGAAAAGGTTGGAGTTGAACTCGAGCAAAAAGGGGCAATCAAAATTGATGATTACAACCGCACAACTCAGAAAAATATTTTTGCTGTTGGTGATTGCACGAGTAGCCCTCAATTAACACCCGTGGCAAAAGCACAGGGAATAGCTTTTGCCAATACGATTTTTGGCAAAAAAGAGCAAAAAATTAATTACGATGAAGTTCCTTCTGCTGTTTTTGCTCGTCCTGAAGGCTCAGGTGTAGGCATGACGGAGGCAAAAGCACGAGAAAAATTTGGTGAGTCTGTCAAATTATATCGCCATAGCTTTCAACCTTTGTCGTCTTTAACCAATGAGAGCGAACAAGCTACGATGAAGTTAGTGGTTGAAGGTAAATCAGAGCGTGTTTTAGGTGCTCATATGGTAGGTGAAAATGCTGCGGATATCATTCAAAGTCTCGCTGTTGCCATTCGTAAAGGCATTACCAAGCAAGACTTAGATGAATCTATTGGCATTCATCCAACTATAGGTGAAGAGTTTCTCGATCTTTCCTAATTCATTAAAGGAAATCCAGTTATGACATATGACTATAACCTGTTTGTTATTGGTGCTGGTTCTGGAGGTTTGGCAGCTTCCAAACGCGCTGCTAGCTACGGGGCAAAAGTAGCCATTGCTGAAAATGACTTAGTTGGTGGAACTTGTGTGATTCGTGGCTGCGTTCCTAAAAAGCTCATGGTTTACAGTTCTCACTTCCCCGCATTATTTCAAAATGCAGCTGGTTATGGTTGGAAAGTTGGTGAAGCCGAATTAGACTGGGAACGTTTTATCACAACCGTAGATAAGGAAGTCAGGCGGCTATCGGAACTCCACATTAACTTCTTAGCAAAAGCAGGAGTCGAACTCTTTAGAAGCCGTGCGACTCTCGTAGATCCACACACTGTAGAAGTTGATGGACGTAAGGTAACTACAGATAAAATTTTGATAGCTGTGGGCGGGCGTCCTGTGAAACCAGATATCCCTGGAATAGAAAACGCCATTACCTCTAATGAAATGTTTCACCTGAAGGAGAAACCAAAGCACATTGCCATCATTGGTGCTGGATATATAGGTACGGAATTTGCTTGTATTATGCGTGGTTTGGGCTGCGAGGTAACACAAATCATTCGGAAAGACCAGATTTTGAACGGTTTTGATGAGGATATCCGCTTGGGAATCCAGGAAGGAACCATTGAGTATGGCGTGCGGATTGTCAAAAATTCTATTGTGGACTCAGTAGAACGCTTACCGTTCGGATTAAAGTTAAATTTATCAGGAGAACATACAGAATCAATCGTGGCTGATGTTTTTCTTGCCGCAACGGGTCGAGCACCGAATGTAGAAGGGCTAGGTTTAGAAAACGCTGGAGTTGATGTTGTTCCTAGTGTTATTGAAGGACCGGGCTATAGTACTATGAATGCGATCGCTGTCAACGAATACAGCCAAACTTCCCAACCGAATATCTTTGCTGTTGGTGATGTTACTGACAGAATGAACTTAACCCCTGTCGCTATAGGTGAGGGTCGTGCTTTTGCAGATAGTGAATTCGGTGGTAACCGTCGTATATTCAGTCACGAAGATGTTCCAACTGCCGTGTTTTCCACACCAGAAGCTGCTACAGTCGGTTTGACAGAAGCCGAAGCTAAGGAAAAACTAGGAGAAGATGGAGTTAAGATTTATCGCACGCGCTTCCGTCCCTTGTTCCATAGTTTGACAGGCGCAAGCGATCGGACAATGATGAAATTAGTGGTAGACGCCTATACTGACAAAGTTTTAGGTGCTCATATGGTTGGAGACAGCGCAGGTGAGATTATTCAAGGTGTAGCAATTGCCGTTAAAATGGGTGCTACCAAAAAAGACTTTGATGCCACTGTTGGTATCCATCCTACATCCGCAGAAGAATTTGTCACAATGAGGTAATAAAGTCACTGGTCACTGACTGGTCACTGGTCACTGGTCACTGGTCACTGGTCACTGGTCACTGGTCACTGACTGGTCACTGGTCACTGACTGGTCACTGTAATGCCTATCGAATTTATTTACCTTCACGGTTTTGCATCAAGTCCTTGTTCTGCTAAAGCAAGATACCTTCTTGATTGCTTTACCCAAGCTGATATCGATCTCAAAATTCCCGATTTAAATGCAGGGGATTTTACAAACTTGACTATCACCCGTCAGCTGGCTCAAATCACATTAGAATTACCAGAGCCTTCTACATCAGTCACCCTAATTGGTTCAAGTTTGGGGGGTTTAACCGCGGCTCATCTAGGACAACAGCATCAACAAGTAAAACGCCTTGTGTTACTAGCACCTGCTTTTGGGTTTTTATCTCATTGGTTACCTAAACTGGGGGATGAAGCGTTACAGCAATGGCAACAAGAAAAATATCTGATGGTTCATCATTATGGAGAGAAACGTCCTCTTCCTCTGAGCTATGATTTTGTTTTAGATGCCAGTCAATACAAAGAGGAGATTTTGCAACGTTCCACTCCTACTCTTATCTTGCACGGCAAACAAGATGAAGTCATTCCTATTCAAGCTAGCCGCGACTTTGCTCGCCAACGTCCTTGGGTGGAGTTATTAGAACTTAACAGCGACCACAGTTTGAACAACGTCATGTCAGAAATCTGGCAAGCCATTCAACAATTTTGTCTACTAACCACTAACCACTAACTCATTCATCATAACTCTCTTCTGCCGAGTCATCACTTCCCAAACGGCGCAATATTCGTACTGTTTGAGGTAAAACACCTACCAAAAAAGCAAATGCTTCATCAGGTAACTGAGCAACCATTTCTGGAGGAAAATATTGCTCAAATTGATCTAAAACCTTCTGAACTCGCTGTTGAGGAACTGGATTTTCTGTGATTTGCTTAATCAATCTAATCCACTGTCTCCGGATCAAGTAAGCCTTTTGGCGTTCATCATGAGTCTCTGGGGTTAATAAAGATAAATTTCCTATTGGTAGCGCCCCCACACAATCGCGATCGTAATCACCTCCCACAGCTGCTCCCGGTCCGGCAAACTCAGCATGGAAATGTTTAAACAGTATTAAACCATTTCGCCTGCGACTGTTGACCATAAAAACTTTTCCGCTAAGCAACATCGTTAGGAGATCCGAGCCATAGGGTTGCTCAGTTCCATGTGGCATGACAAAATAGTCAAGAAATCTGGTGTCAGGATAATAAGTAGATACCATAGCAGACCGATAGCGTTGGCGCTTTGCGCTATCCATTTTTTCTCAAAATTGAATGAATTTGGGGATAGTTTGCAATTTGATAGAAAAAAGGTTGTAAAATCAAAGTTTTGATTTTTAATATTAATAACTCCAAAGCCTATTTACAAAAATTTTAATAAATAGACAATGTTCTGTATTAGAGTATTCATATTTTATGAGATTTAAGTGGATTTGTCTTCAACTAGAGAAGTATTATTTTTAAAGTTTTTATAAAGATAGATGCCTTGAATACAAAGTTTTTGTAAGGATTTAACAGAATGTTTATCGTAATATTACTGATGTCAATTTAAATATTTATCTTCTATGAAAGCTTTTGCTGTTTCCGATCTTATTTCACCAGCAGATACAGCAGAAACAGCATCTGTTTTAGGAACCCAGCATTTACTCGAAAGAAAGCAGATAAAGTTTTATCTAAAGTGTATTAAGAATTATACACCCGTAAGAGAGAATATTTTTATTTATTAAAAAATAAAAATATTTTCTAGTAGTAGAGACTAAAAAGATAAAACTTTTATATTATTTTTAATATACATAAGTAATATTTAACATCGGTCACTGGTCACTGGTTACTGGTTACTGGTCACTGGTCACTGGTCACTGGTCACTGGTCACTGGTCACTGGTCAAACGCTTATGTAAGAGAATCTGCCGCGAACGTCTCAGGAAAAAAGCATTCAAACAAGATTCGACCTTGTAGACTCGGTACCCCAGCTTCAAATAAAGGTGGCGGGCCTCGTGGTTATTTTCTAAAACATGAAGATATAAATCTTGAAATCCCCAATTCAGGGCTACTTGTTCACAAGCTAGAAGTAAACTTGATGCTGCTCCTTGCCTGCGATATGTGGGATGAACAGCTAGGTTGGATAGGTAAAGAACGCTCCTCGAAACCTCAGTCCACGAATCATTGAATCTAACGCCCATCTCTACTGTAGCAACTAAATCATCTGCCCTAAGGTTCGTCGTGTTAGCCGCGACCAAACAAAGGTGATGGGGAGCACTTGATGCAAGACGATGTCTTAAATCTTCATA
The DNA here is from genome assembly GCF_000346485.2 of Scytonema hofmannii PCC 7110. Classification (NCBI taxonomy): domain Bacteria; kingdom Bacillati; phylum Cyanobacteriota; class Cyanophyceae; order Nostocales; family Scytonemataceae; genus Scytonema; species Scytonema hofmannii. Next base: position 7,005,722 of record NZ_KQ976354.1, on the reverse strand, counting down.
AATACCCAAACGTAATATTGGAAAAAGCCATCCCAGAAGACCATTTTTGGAGTGAAAACTCTCAGCAATGATTTGGGCAACGCCAGTCAAATCAGCAGGTGTAGCTGCACGGATTTGAAACTTAGAGGGGGCGTTGGGAGCGGCGGCGGTAGCTGGCTCTTGATAAGGCGAGTGAAAAAACCAGGGTTTCAAAGCTAGTTTAATCTTGATTTTATGGAGTGTAACTGTTCTCAACTATCCTAAAACATCATCTAACCTAAGACGATAATTTTAAGATTTCCGGTGAAGTTAAGATCGGACTGCAGGTAATATAAGGAGTGTTGTGGCAGTTTGCCTGTGCTGATTGTTAAATTGGAGTTAAGTGTTTGTATAATAGTATATTTGATTTTTAACCGTATTGTAGTACTATTACAAACTCTACCACGCTCGCCATCAATAAAATTTACTGAAAAATGTTAGCGATCGCGATGTGGCGGGGAAAATTAAATATGCAGCCTAACTAGGTCAGCACCCTGCACTAAAGTGACAGGGCTTCATGCCCCGGCATTTTAATGATTCTGCAAGACTAAAGGTTACCCATTAACCTGTCCAAGGAGTGCATCCCTTGTAAATGGGAACCTATACCAGCGATTAAGGCTATTGGCTGTCAGGGACTCCTATTTTACTGCATGCCCACGAATAAATTCGGGGACTTGCGGTTAACGCGACCAGACCAGACTTAAGTCCTTAAATGAGCTACGTTTAAAGAAAGTGCTAAAAGTCCTACCTACAAATACCTGCCAGTTTAAGCTTCTAGAACCAGGCGATTAAACAAGTTTACGGGAGTTAAGCTAGTGTCGTTTGGATACGTCGGCTTTAAACGGTCTTCGAGGCAAACTTTACCTGAAAGAGACTTGCAGCAATGCAAAATTATGTGTTCGTTATTGACCAAAACAAACAACCTTTCAATCCCGTCCATCCAGCACGGGCGAGGGAGTTGCTGACAAAACAAAAAGCTGCTGTTTACAGAATGTACCCGTTTACCATCATCCTGAAACACTTGATACATAACTACCACTACGGATTATTATTTATGCGTCTGCCGTTGCAGCAGGAAAGCGGTGCATGAAATCCCAAGCAAACAGTAAACCCACTATTTTGGTTGTTGACGACGAACCCGACAACCTTGATTTGCTGTATCGTACCTTTTATCGAGACTATAGGGTACTGAGAGCAAACTCAGGTCCAGCAGCACTAGAACTGTTGGCAAAAGAAGAAGATGTGTCAGTCATCATCTCCGATCAACGGATGCCAATGATGAGTGGTACAGAATTTTTGAGTTTAACAGCAACTCAATATCCAGACATTATTCGGATTATTTTAACTGGCTACACCGATGTCGAAGATTTGGTGGAAGCAATTAATGCTGGTAAGGTATTTAAATATGTCACTAAACCGTGGGAAGCCGAAGAACTAAAAACATTGGTACGCCAAGCGTTGGATACACACAATGTTTTGAAAGCCCGAACCCGCGAATTAACCCGTACTCTCCGCCAAGAGTCGCTGCTGAACACTGTTACCAATACGATTCGTAGCGCTTTAGATTATCGGCAAATTTTACAAGCAATTGTAGATACTGTAGGTCATATGTTGGAGGTGGACGTGTGTCTTTTACGTCCCTTTCAAGATAACCAACTGGTGAATGAAGAATTTATTTATCAAAAAGCAAGCGGGGAGAAATTGGAGACTGGGAACAAGGGAGCCAAGGAAGAAATTTCTCCCTCACTCCCTCACTCCCTCACTCCCTCACTCCCTCACTCTCCCCCTCCCTCCCTCTCCCTCCTCGCCCAAACACTATGGGAAACTCGTGAAGTTCAAGTCATTAATCAAGTCGCTACGGACGATCGCATCCAAAGCGATTGTCCCGAATTGAAAAGTCGTGTAACAGCTTTTGCTGCGGCTGAGATTTGCTCTAGCTTAATAGTACCTCTCATCTGCCGACAAGAACTGATGGCTGTACTCGCCTTGCACCAGTGCAAAACACCTCGGATTTGGGAGGAAGACGAGGTGCAGTTAGTGATGATGGTGGCAGATCAAGCAGCGTTAGCTCTTTCTCAAGCCCACGCTTACGAGCAAGTCCGTGCTTTGGCAAAGCGGGAATCTCTTATTAATACAATCACCAGTGCAATTCGCTCTAGCTTAGACCCTCAAGAGATTTTTGCTGCTATTACCCAACAACTGGGACAAGCTTTACAAGTGGACGGTTGTGTTCTGTCTTTATGGACAGAGGAAGATGAATTTGTCCAACGTGTGGGTTTGTATGACAGTTTTCAGAACAATTTATTAAGTGAAAATTCTCTTCAGCACGAGCAGAACGGGAAGCAAGAATTACCCATATCTCAGTCGTCTATTCAAGAAAATCCTATTCTACAAGAAATATTGCGGACACAAGAACCAATTGCGATCGCTGATATGAACCAATGTCCGCCGGAAATCAGAGGATTTGATTTGCCCTTAAGACTCCCAGCCCGCTCGCTTTTGGTAGTTCCTTTACTGGCTGATGGTAAAATTACAGGAAGTATTACCCTGCGAGAAAATAACAGGGCAAGAAAATGGCAAGCATCAGAAATAGATTTGGCGAAAGCCGTCGCATCTCAAGCCGCTATTGCCGTACAGCAATCACGCCTCTATCAAAAAACTCGCGAACAAGCCGAGCGTTTATTGGAATTAGATAGACAAAAAACTGAATTTTTTCAAAATATTTCTCACGAGTTCCGCACTCCTATAACTTTAATTCAAGGACCATTGGAAGCAGCCGTTGCTTCAAAAGAAGGACTGTCTTACTCACAAAGCACGATCGCATTACGTAACTCCCGTCGTTTGTTGCGGCTCGTCAATCAATTGCTAGATTTACAAAGATTAGATGCAGGTAGAATGCAGCCCGGTTTCCGTCCCTGCAATTTAGCTGAATTTGTGAATCAAATTATAGAATCGTTTCGCCCCTATTGTGAAAAAAAGGGATTGCACCTGCTGAGCAAGCTAGAAGATTGCCCTACGGTCTATTTGGATACGGAAAAATTTGACAAAGTGGTGTATAATCTCTTGTCGAATGCCATGAAATTTACGCCAAATGATGGCATTATCAGCGTTACGGTGCGATCGATAGGAGATCGGTGTTTATTGCACGTACAAGATACCGGAATTGGTATTATTAAAGAGCAAATTCCCTACTTATTTGAGCGCTTCCGTCAAGCAGAAGGTTCAGAGAATCGCTCTTATGAAGGAAGTGGTTTGGGTTTGGCTCTCATTAAAGAATTGGTAGAACTCCACGGTGGTGAAGTCGCTGTGGAATCAGTATATGGAGAAGGGACAACCTTCACTGTGTCCCTGATTCCTGGTAGTACACACTTAAATATTGAGCAAGTTCTGGAAACACCGTGTGAGTTAAATATGAGTCGCGCTAGCGTAGAGTTAGCTGACTTGGAACTCGTAGAAGAAGAAACTGGAGATTGGGGACAAGGGACATGGGAAGATGAGAAAGCCAACACAGTTAATTCCTCAAACACATCTATTGCATCAATCTTAGTCGTAGACGATAATCCAGATCTGCGAATATATGTATCTGGCATTCTACGTGCTAATGGCTACCAAGTACGTACAGCACGTAACGGTTTAGAAGGTTTGCGGATTGCTAGGGAATTTGTACCTCATTTAATTGTTAGCGATTTGATGATGCCTGTAATATCAGGATTAGAAATGATTCGGGAAATCCGCAATGAGGAAAAGTTAAAAGGAATACCTATTATTTTACTGACAGCAAAAGTTGACGAAGAAACTCGGATTGAAGGTACAGAACGCGGTGCAGATGCTTATTTAGCAAAGCCATTTAATGACCGGGAACTTCTTGCAGAAGTTAGAAACCTTTTAGCCCTGAAAGCAAACGAAAGAAGAGTATTAGAGTTAAATACTTATTTGACAGAGTCAGTTTTGAAGCGGTTTTTGCCAACAGTTTTGGTACAAAAAGCAGCAGTAGGAGATCTAGTTTTAGATTTACGACCAGAACCTCGTTTAATTACAGTTTTGTTCAGTGATATTGTCGGTTTTACTCAACTATCAAATACTTTGAGATCGCGTCGAGTTGCAGAATTATTAAATGAATATTTAGAAGAAATGACACGAGCCGTGTTTAACAACGGCGGTACAGTAGATAAGTTTATGGGGGATGCCATATTAGCTCTATTTGGAGCACCAGAAGAACTCACACCCAATGAACAAGTACGGCGCTCTATTAATACAGCTAGAGCCATGCTGCGATCGCTCTCACAATTGAACAAGCGTTGGAGAGAGCAAGGCGTTTTTGAAAGTGACGGACGTACAGGCGTTCAGTTTCGCTGCGGTATTCATCAAGGTACAGCAGTTGTGGGAATGTTTGGAAGTTCTGAACGCGCCGACTACACAGCCATTGGTCCGAGTGTAAACATTGCAGCTCGATTGCAACAAGCAGCACTTCCCGGTACTATACTGGTTTCTGCAGCCGTAGCCGATTATTTGCAAGATGAAGAAATTACCAAATGCAGCCCCTTGGAACTCAAAGGAATCGATGAAACAGTTCTTACCTTTTCTGTAACACCAGAAGTTGTAGCTAATAGATAATGGTTAGTTGTTAGTGGTTAGTTGTTAGTGGTTAGTATGAAAAATAACGACTAACGACTAACCACTATCTAATAACAATTTCTCAATATGACACAACCTGTTGCTGACCAAACTCCAATACCAGAAAGAACTTACAGGCGACATACCGATCCACCTGGTTTGTGGATTGCTGTCGCCTTAGGTTCTATAAGCCTGCACTTGCTGCTATTTTGGCTGTTGCGATCGCATGGATTGAGCCTTTTGCAAAAAACCTCTTCTACTGCTATACCCATAGAATTTATAACGATTTCTGCAAAAAAAACTCAATTAAAAGCTTCACCTAAAAGACAACCAACAACGCCAAAACCTTCGTCAGTAAAGCTTCCAAAGCAAGTGGCTCCGAAGAGTTCAGCAGCCAAATCCTCTCCTGTTGAAGACAGGAATGCTATTGCTTTTACAAAGAGTCTGCCAATCTCAATAAATGAGAATGTTAAACCCAAAAACCCAAAAACTCAACCTAAAGTCGCTTTAGAGCCAGAACCAGAACCAACAAATTCAATTCCTCCAGAGGAGCAAGAACCAGAATCAACTCCTTCATTGGATACTCCCCAAGACGAGCCACCAGAACTGACTCCTTCACCTGACACTCCTCAAGACGAGCCACCAGAACCGACTCCTTCACCTGACATTACGGAGACTCCAGAACCAGACCCCACTCCATCATCTAGCCCAGCCGTTGATGACCAACAGCCAGAGCCGACTTCTTCGCCCAATCTTGAGGAAAATACTGATACAACTTCTCAAGAGCTAAAAAATCAAGAGAACAGCGATCGCGCTTTTAATCCACAAAATAACACGACCAATTCTAGCAGCCCCAATCCCTCACCTAGCGAGACTAATAATTTACCAGATAATCTTCCTAAAACAGAGGGTGAAGTTGCTGTAGGTAAAGAAACGCCATTGGCAGATTTGGCTCCACCAGTGCAACCACAACAATCACCACCAAATACACAACAAGGAGGAACAGGAATTGCGAGTTGGGATATAAAAACAGATGACGAACGAAGAAACACTCCAGAAAACTCAGTTCAGCCTATAGGAAAAATTCAGCAAAAAAAATTAACCCTTTCATCCGAGCCAGAACCCACACCTGGACCCATAACTTTTCAAGCCACTTTATTGATTGACAGCAATGGAAATTTTATGGATGAAGTCCAAATACATCCGTCAATTTTAGAACCTCAACGCAGTCGATATCGAAAGTATGCGCTCGAACTTTTTAAAGACCAAAAATTTACTTCTGCAAAAAGCGTCAACGGGAACAAGCGTGAAATCAGAACTCCTGTTGTAAGTATCACTATACAGCCAGTAAACAGTGACCAGTGACCAGTGACCAATAACAACTAACAACTAACAACTAACAACTAACCACTTGTCATTTCACAAACATTGTGTTATCTTTAAATAGTTGGAAATTTGCGGGCATAGTTTAGTGGTAAAACCATAGCCTTCCAAGCTATTGATGCGAGTTCGATTCTCGCTGCCCGCTTGAGAGTCAGGGTATAAAATTTCAGATAGAAAGACGATCGCCATGAGCGAATCGCATAAAGTAGTAGCGGGTCGCAAAAACCGATCAAAAATAAGAGTGAGCATTGCTCACCCTACTATATTTTGAATAACTTGCTTCATTGGTAATAATTACAACAAACTGATATAATTCTTAACCAAATTTCCCACTGACGTATTCTCTAGTGGCTTCTTGTTGTGGATCTTGGAAGATTGACTCCGTGCGATCGTATTCCACAAGATAACCTGTACGACCTCCCTTATCAGAGGTTTGGACGTTAAAAAATGCAGTTAAATCGGATACACGTGAAGCTTGCTGCATATTGTGGGTCACGATAATGATTGTGTACCGCTCTTTAAGTTCGTGAATCAAGTCCTCAACACGCAAGGTAGAAATGGGGTCAAGCGCAGAACAAGGCTCGTCCATCAAAATCACTTCAGGCTGAACTGCGATCGCACGAGCAATACACAAACGCTGTTGTTGTCCTCCAGAGAGAGACAGTCCGCTTTGTCGTAGTTTGTCCTTCACTTCATCCCACAAAGCTGCTTGTTTAAGAGATCTCTCCACGAGTTCATCCATATCACCTTTGTAGCCGTTGAGTCGAGGACCAAAGGCAATATTGTCATAAATTGATTTTGGAAATGGGTTTGGTTTTTGAAACACCATCCCAATTCTTCGGCGTACCACAACAGGGTCGATATGAGGTGCATACAAGTCCTCACCCTGATACAAAACTTTCCCTTCAGCTCGAAAAGTTTCAATTAGGTCATTGAGGCGGTTGTAGCAACGCAGTAAGGTACTCTTACCACATCCAGAAGGACCGATGAAAGCAACTACCTTATTTCTGGGAACATCAAGCCAAATATCCTTTACTGCTAAGAAATTACCGTAGTATACATTAAGCCCTTCTGTACGGAAAACGGTTCCCGTTTGATTTTCACTTCTAACGTTAGTTGTCATATCATTTTTGGAGATTGAATCTTAGAAGAGTGTTAAACTATGCAAACTTAGCGCCGTTCGCGAGTTGCCCAACGAGCAATGATGCTTGCGATCAAAACCAACAACACTAAGATGAGAGATGCTGCCCAAGCCAACGATTGCCAGTTTTTGAAGGGAGCAATTGCAAAGTTGAAGACCAAAACTGCCAGAGAAGCGGTGGGTTGAAATAAAGTACTCGGCCAAAACTGAGAAAATAGAGCAGTAAATAGCAAGGGGGCAGTTTCCCCAGCTGCCCGAGCGATCGCCAGAGTTGCGCCAGTTACAATAGCTGGAACAGCTGCGGGTACAACGACCCAAGAAACTGTTTGAAAGTTAGTTGCTCCCAACCCAACAGCAGCTTGCCGTAAATCTTGTGATACTAATTGCAAAGCCTCATCAGTAGTACGCACAATAATTGGCAACATGAGAATTGACAAAGCTGCACCGCCAGCAACTGCTGAAAAACTCCCTGTTGTAGCGACAACAATACCGTAAGCAAACACCCCAGCGATGATCGAGGGAACTCCACTCAGAACGTTAGTTGCAAAGCGAATCCACCGAGATAATTTACCAGAACTAAATTCTGTCAAATAAATGGCTGCCAAGACTCCAAATGGAACACTAATTAAAGCGGCAATCCCCACCATAATTAGTGTTCCCACAATAGCATTGCCAAAACCACCTCCTTTCACTAAAGGTGGTGGTGGTAATTTAAAAAATAAATCGAGGCTGAGACTGCTAAACCCTCGAATCAACACGTAAGTCAATACTGCCAACAAAGGCAAAAGAGCCAATATCCCGCATAGAAATGCTATGCCAGTCATTGTGGTACTAAAAAGTGTCCGAGATGACATAGGAGCGCGAGCTAAGTTGCCAGTAAATCCGCCACCAGGCTGGTTTGGAACAGTTGAAGTCATATTTCAAATCTACCCACTTCCTACAGTCGCTTGACTCTTAAAACGATCATCTCTGCCAAAATATTGACTATCAGAGTTAATACGAACAGAATTAGCGCTGCGTACATTAGAGCGCTGACTTGTAAACCGCTTGCTTCTGCAAACTGATTTGCCAGTAGCGAAGAAATTGTATTGGATGGTGCAAACAACGAAGGGCTAATCGTGTTAGCGTTACCAATAATCATTGTGACAGCCATTGTTTCTCCCATTGCCCGACCGAGTGCCAGCATTACGGCACTGACGATCCCAGAAAAAGCAGCAGGAATGAGAATTTTAAAAATGGTTTCCCATCGGGTCGCCCCCAACCCGAAAGCAGCTTGACGCAAACTAGAGGGTACGGAAATAAGAGCATCGCGGGATATGGCTGTAATAATTGGCAGAACCATAATTGCCAATATAACCCCGGCAGGTAATAAGCCCGGACCTGTAGGAACAGTACTAAAAAATGGAATCCACCCAAAGTTAGCATTCAGCCATTTTCCAATATCCGTCAATATAGGAATGAGCACAAAAATTGCCCAAACTCCATAAACAACGCTAGGAATAGCTGCTAGCAGTTCTACTAAGAAAACTATGACTGTTTTAACAGGTAATGGTAACAAATTTTCGCTCAACAATATCGCAGTACCAACACCGATTGGGACTGCTATAAGTAGCCCGATGAAAGCGCTCATCAATGTTCCGTAGATTTGCGGTAGCACTCCATAGTCACTTGTGACTGGATTCCAAGCACTTTTTATCAAAAAACCAAGACCAAATTCTCGAATTGCAGGTCCTGCTTGAATGGCAACCTGAATTGCTATCCACAATAGAAGTGCTGCAACTGCCAGTGCAAAAATCCGAGTTAGCCAGATAAAGCCATTATCTATTGATTTTTCAACTTGAGAGCGAGGTTGAATAGTAGGTTGATGATTCTCAGCTTGCGTATTCATCTCATGATTTCACTCATTAACGGAAAAAAGTGGGAGCAAACCGCGTAAAAATTAAAGGGGAATAGGGAGTCGGGAGTCGGGAGTCGGGGGTAGGGAATATCTTTTTTTCACGAGCAGTTGCAAAATTTTTCCATGATTAGCTGACTTGAAAATAGGGGTCAGAAAAAACCCCATGCCCAATGCCCAATGCCCAATGCCCATTTTCACAAGTCCTGGTTGAAATTTGCAAGTGTTGTTTGTCTATTTGCCAGTGCTTGTAGCAGCAGTTGTATTGCCAGCAGCATCCCCTGCAATTTTATAATCCGGGCTAATAGTGTCAGCCGCAGCTGCAACTTTTTGCACTACAGGTTGAGGAAGAGGAACATATCCTAATTCTGGAGCCTGTTTTTGACCTTCCGTTAAGCCGTACTCAATCATAGCTTCCACTGCCTTGGCTTTTGCAGCATCAGGATATTTCTTGTAAGCCAAAATCCAGCTGTAAGTCACGATAGGATAAGATTCCGCCCCTTCTGGATCTGTAATAAAAGCGCGGAGATTGTCTGGCAAGGTAACGGATTCAAGAGTTTTAGCTGCTGATTGATCCGAAGGCACAATAAATTGTCCTGCCTTATTTTCTAAGGATGCAAATTTCAACTCATTTTGTTTGGCGTAGCCATACTCAACGTAACCAATTGCTCCTTGTGTCTGTTGTACCTGAGCCGTTACACCTTCATTCCCTTTAGCACCTACCCCTGAAGGCCAACTTACAGTTTTGCCACTACCAACTTTGGATTTCCATTCTGGACTAACTGCGCTTAAGTGGTCAGTAAAAACGCCTGTAGTACCACTACCATCCGATCGGTGTACGATTGTGATTGGTGTATTGGGTAAGTTAACACCAGGGTTGGCCGCAGTAATTTTAGGATCGTTCCAAGTCTTGATGTTACCAAGAAAAATATTGGTATAAACTTCCCTAGGGAGTTTGATCTGCTGATCGACTCCTGTTAGGTTGTAGGCTAACACGATACTACCAGCAGTCATGGGTAGTAACAGAACACCTCTGTCTACCTTCTTAATTTCTTCATCCTTCATCGCAACGTCGCTAGCACCGAAATCTACAGTGCCTTTGATAAATTGCTCTACACCAGCACCACTACCAACTGACTGATAGTTAACTTGCAGGCTGGGATATTTTTGGTTTAGTCCTTGGAACCAAGCTGTGTACAAAGGTGCTGGGAAAGATGCTCCAGCACCAGTTAACGATACATTACCACCTAAATCGAGTTTTGCCGGTCCGGTAGCAGTTGTATTTGTAGCAGCGCCAGTATTCTCACTGGTGTTGTTACCAGTTTGTGCTTGCTGTTCTCCACCACCACAAGCAGCTAAGCTCAGGGTAAGTGCAAGTACTGAAGCTGTTCTCGTTAGGCGAGA
>NZ_KQ976354.1:6442881-6695239 GCF_000346485.2 Scytonema hofmannii PCC 7110 | reverse complement strand
CCTCCCCCCCTCTCCCCCTCCTCTTTTCCCCTCCCTCATAGCATTAGTACGAAACCTAAAACAACTGCAAGCAGCACTCGACGCAGGAATTGAAACACTTTATTGTGAATTTGAAGATCCTCGTGCTTATCAAGAAGCAGTACAAATAGTCCGTTCCTCCCCACTCCCCACTCCCTACTCCCCACTCCCTACTATTTGGGTTGCACCACCCAGAATCACCAAACCGGGAGAAAACTGGATTTTGCAACAAGTGCGTTCTTCCAATGCTGATGGTTATCTCATCAGAAATTACGATCATCTCCAATACTTTGCCCAAGATCGTTGTGTGGGAGACTTCTCCCTAAACATTGCCAATTCACTCACAGCAGACTATTTTAAAAACAAAATTGGTTTAGAAAGAGTCACGGCATCTTATGATTTAAACATTGTCCAATTAGAAGACCTCCTAAAGAGTTGCCCAACTGACTGGTTTGAGGTCACAATTCATCAGCATATGCCCATGTTCCATATGGAACACTGTGTATTTTGTGCTTTCTTATCTGGAGGAACGGATTACACGAACTGCGGACGCCCCTGCGAAAAGCATGAGGTAAAACTGCGGGATAGGGTAGGAACAGAACATATCCTCCGAGCTGATGCAGGCTGTCGCAACACCGTGTTTAATGGTACAGCACAAACAGGAGCAGAATACGTGCATCGGTTCTTAGAGCTTGGATTGCGTCACTTCCGCATTGAATTTGTAAATGAGACACCAGAGAAGGTGATACAAACAATACATCTTTACCGTCAACTGTTGCAGGGAGAGATTACAGGTTCTCAACTTTGGCGGGAATTGAAGTTACAAAATCAGCTTGGTGTCACTCGCGGACCGATGGCTGCAAATACGATTCGGTAACAAATGACCAATGACGATCCTGACTAGTTAGCTTTATTTGTGACAACCTATTTAGATAATGACTTCATCCTCGATCTTTTGCTAGCTTACACGATGTTTACATTTTGTATTCAATCTCAAACTGAACCTTTTGAGGTCAGTATGCGTCGTATTATCAGGTTTCTCGTTAAAACCCAGTAGATGCTGGGTACTCTATAAAAGTAGGAACTGGGGACTAGAGACTAAGGGAGAAGGAGGACAAGAAAGAAATTTCTACTTTGTCTATCCCCTCTCCCAGAGTATTTTTAGCTTCGGTTGTTAGACCGTGCTATTTTTTGGGGAATCTATAAAATAGAAAAATCTATCCAAGGCGAGATGCTAAATTTATGAAATTAACAGTCAACTTAGAGGCAGAGTTTTTCTATAACCAAGGATTGCGTCGAAACAAAGCGGCAAAGTTTGAAGAAGCGATCGCTTGTTTTGACAAAGCGTTGAGGTGTAAACCCGATTACCCTGAAGCTTTGTCCCAAAAAGGTTTTGCTTTGGGTTCTCTGGGTCGTCACGAGGAAGCGATCGCCTGCTTTGACCTCATGTTAAAATTCAATTCAGCTGATTGCTGGCTTTGGCACAACCGAGCCATTGCTTTAGGAAAGTTGGGACGTTACAGCGAAGCCGTTGACTGCTTTGACCGCGCCCTTGAGTTAAACCCCAAAGCTGGGACTATTTGGCACAATCGCAGTTTGACCTTATGTGATTGGGGAAAATACGAGAAAGCAGTCAAAAGCTTTGAGCGAACTTTAGCATTTCAACCAGATGCTTATTGGGCGTGGAACAACAAAGCCAATGCTCTCAAACAGTTGGGACGCTATAAAGAAGCGCTTGACAGCTACGATCGCGCCATTGAGTTCGATCCGAGTAATACAATGGCTTGGCACAATCGAGGCATGAATTTATTTGAGTGGGGGCGTTATGAAAAAGCCCTCAAAAGTTTTGACCGAGTTTTGGAAATTCAGCCTGACTATTATAAAGCTTGGTTCAATCGAGGTGTGGTTTTGGAAAAATTACAGCGTTACTCTGAAGCATTAGCAAGCTACAAACAAGCTTCAGAATTACAGCCCAATGATGACGTTATCTGGTACAACTTAGCTCGCTGCTACAATATAGAGAATAATACTGAAGAAGCTGTTAAAAATTTACAACGAGCTATTCGTTTATGTCCAGATAAATACTTACCCGAATTGAAAAATAACTCTGATTTCGACAATATCCGTAAAGATATTCGATTTCAGTCCTTAATTAGTATGGTGAAATTAGAAAGACCAAATTTTGGGTTTTTCTAATCTTTACGCAAGATTGTGGATAAAGGAGTATGTTTGCGTATGTCAAACACGCTTGCGAGAGCGTCTTGGCTAGAATTGCGCGACATACTTTGTTCTGGCATAACTGTCACTACAGGCTGTGCTCGACCTGCTGGTACTGCTACAGGAGCCATTTTCGCTGGTACTAAGACTGGTTTGTTTCTTGGGGGACGGGGTGCCATTCTTTGGTGACGTTGCGTTAAACGTGCTTGATAGCGGTTGAAATGGTTTTTCACCATTTGACGCTTTCCTGAGAGATTTAACAGTAGGAACAAGACCAAGCTGCCACTTCCGCAACTTAAAGCGATCGCCAGAATCATCCATAAAGGCATGGGATTCTCTGCCTCTGTAGGATTACTACTAATTGGCTGGACAACCTCTGCTTCTAATATTTCCGGTTCTTCCTCTTTTACACTCCCAACAGAACCCAGAGTGTAGAGGGCAAGAGTACCACTAGCAAGAAAAACTCCTGACAATCCTATAGGCAAGAATAACGGATATTTCGCCAACACGTTTATTAGAAAATTCTTACCTGTTACTGGCTTGGACTTTTTCTTCTTCAAAATCGGTATCGGCGCTTCCGCTTGAGATACTTGTTGTTGTACACTCTGAGTGTTTTCCATAGTAAGTTAAAGTCTGAAGTTGCTCTCAAGTACTAAATTGTACTCAAGGGTTAAGCATACCGTATCCGTAGCAACTTTTAGATTTAAGTAGCTTATTTTATAAAAAATATTTACTTTATTTCATTTTTTCTGGTTCAATTAAGTATATTTTATCACTAAACAAAGACGCGCCATGGCGCGTCTCTACATTCATTAACTGGTCACTGTTCACTGGTTACTGTTCACTGTTCACTGCCTTTCAAGAGCAAGTTGAATGAGTGTATCAACCAGTTCTGGGAAAGGTACGCCACTGTGCGACCAGAGAAGGGGATACATACTTGTTGCTGTAAAACCTGGTAAGGTATTGATTTCATTAATCAAGACTTCTCCTGTCGCCTCTACGTAGAAAAAATCTACTCTTGCTAATCCAGCAGCATCCACTGCTGCAAAGGCTTGCAATGCCATTTCTTGTATTTGATTGATAACAGTTTCCCCAACGGGTGCGGGAATCAGTAAATCTGCTTTGCCTTCTGTATATTTGGTTTCATAATCATAAAAGTCACTGTTATAAGTAATTTCACCGACAATAGAAGCTTTAGGTTGGTCGTTTCCTAAAACCGCACACTCTAGTTCCCGTGCAATAACGCCAGCCTCTACAATAATTCTGCGATCGTAACTAGCAGCACTGTCTAAAGCAGTTTCTAACTCTTGTCGCGATCGCACTTTTGCAATTCCCACCGATGAACCCAAGTTAGCAGGTTTAACAAAACAGGGATAGCCCAAAGTTGCTTCCACTTCATCACACAGCTTGGGAAAAACACAAGGATTTGACCAAATTTGCGCTCTATTGACAGAAATGTATTTGACTTGGGGTAAGCCTGCTTGAGAAAAAGCTGTCTTCATAGCAATCTTATCCATACCGAGTGCCGAACCCAAGACCCCAGAACCGACAAAAGGAACTTGCATTAAGGTGAGTAACCCCTGAATTGTACCGTCTTCACCGTTAGGACCGTGAAGAATGGGGAACCAAACATCAACAAGTGCAACTTGATCGGGAGATTGCCAACGTTGCAAAGTTTGAGTCTGAGCAACAGATAATTGAGAATTGGTATCCGCTCCCTCAACTTCAGTCGATTGAGATAACTGCAATGGCTTTCCTGATGCCAAAACCTGTTGTGGTGAATCCCCAGCCAACCAACGCCCATCTTTTTGGATGTAGAAAGGCAGTATTTCGTACTTGCTAGCATTTTGCCCCGTACTTAAAGCACCTGCGATCGCTCTTGCTGAATTGATAGAAACCTCGTGTTCTCCCGAACGACCCCCAAATAATAATCCTACCCGCACCTTTGCCATATAAAAGACCTCTGTCACTCTAGAACCAAGTTAGCGTAGCATACTTGAGCAAAAGGGAGTAGGGAGTAGGGAGTAGGGAGTAGGGGCGCAATGCCTTACGCCTTTAAACAGCTAGGAGATTTACTGGTCACTGGTCACTGGTCACTGTTCTGAAAACATTACAGGGTCATAGTCAAGGAGTTTTATCAGTCATCTTTAATCCCAGTGGGCAGACTCTAATTAGTAGCAGTGAAGATGAGACACTGAGAATTTGGGATGTCTCAACAGGTAAGTGTATGAGAATTCTCAGAAGCAAAAGACTTTATGAGGGTATGAATATCGCCAATGTGACGGGGTTAACAGAGGCGACAATTACCACTCTCAAGACTCTAGGGGCGATTGAATGTGAACTGGAGACTAGCAAAAATGGGCGCGTGTAAACAAGTACTGAGTCAATCAGGAATTTTTCCGAATTATTTTCCCTTTCCTTGACAATTATGATATATATGTCATATATTCTCTATATGACATGGATGATACTTTTTCACGATGAGTTTGAAGCATGGTTCGACCAACAAGATCCCTCACTTCAAGAAGAAATCGCTGCGGTACTCGATGTGCTGGAAGAGCGAGGGCCAACTCTAGGGAGACCTTACGTTGATACGATTAAAGAGTCGTCCTTTAACAATATGAAGGAGCTTCGAGTACAGTTTAGAGGGTGTCCATGGAGAATTCTTTTTGCCTTCGATCCAGAACGAAAAGCGATTCTCTTAGTGGGCGGTAATAAGCAAGGGAACAAGCGATGGTATGAAGAGAACATTCCCATTGCTGACCAACGCTTCAAAGACCATTTAGAACAGTTACAACAAAGGAAGCAGCAATGAAATCTTACCAAGAAAAAAGAAAGCAGTTTTCACCAGAAGCTCAGAAGCGCATAACTGATCGGGCTCAGGAGATAAAGGACGAGCTTCACATCCTCAAAGCAATCAGAGAAATCACAGGAATGTCTCAAGAAGTACTCGCTGAACGCCTCGAAGTTGGTCAATCATACATTTCACGACTTGAACGACGAGATAACATTACGCTTGCTACACTTGCGAATATCATCCGTGTTCTTGGTGGTTCTATAGAGATCACGATTCACCTTCCTGAGCGAGAGCCTGTGAAATTCTCTCACCTCGAAGCTCTTTTCGCCCCTGATGCACAACACGACGATCAAAAGGAGCGTGAATAAACCCTAGTTGATAGTTGTTACCCAACAGTCAGCCCATTGATTGCAATGTCTGCACATCAGATTGGAAATCTTCAACATCATAATTGAGAAATATTAAATGCCTCTTTTTCTTTTTTAGCGAAAGCCACCTTTTCAACAGATTTGTCAAGAGATAAAAACGAGAGAAATATCGCTATTTGATAGTTGTGCATTAATCAAAGCTCAAGCAAAAGATTACGTAAGAAATGCACAAATTAGGCTTAGACTTCAACCTGTTACAGATAAACTAATAAACACTTTTGGCAATCGAGAAAATGCTCAAAAATGCTTGAATCAACTTTTGTTAAAATTAAAGTTGTGTACTTTTCAAAAACCAGGATATGCGGCTGGTAATATTCTCAATTTACTTTGGCAGTTTCATGTAGATTTTAGTGGCTATGATTTTTCCAACTTAACTGTTTGGCAAGCTTACTTACAAGGCATGAATTTGCATCAGGTAAACTTTGCTAACTCGGATCTGAGCAAGTCTGCTTTTACACGAACCCTGGGAGGTATTTTATCAGCAACCTTTAGCCCAGATGGAAAGCTGCTAGCAACAGAAATTGATAATGAGATTTATTTGTGGGAAGTTACAAACATTAAACAAATTATTACCTGCAATGGTCATACTGCTTGGGTACGATCTCTTGCCTTCAGTCCGTAAGAATTCACGTTCTCCAGGAAAGGACAGAGATGGCGAGCGCTCTATTGAAGCTCCTCAGAATTCTTCCAGAAAAGACGAAGGTGGAGATCGCTCTATTGAAGAGCAGAATTAGGTTGTGTTGTAAAAACTCATTGAGGATAAAAGACGCCCTCTCATCTCACACGGGCGAGGACGCCCGTACCACAAGAACATAGTGTGGTCACTGGTCACTGGTCACTGATACACCTGTCAAACTAAAAGCCCTAACTTCAGTAATTTTGACATTAACTAACTGACCTTTAAGCTCCTGAATGTCACCAGTAAAGAATGTCAGCCGATTACCACGGGTACGCCCCATCACTTGGGTTTTGTCTTTAGGATTTTGTTCTTCTACCAGAACTTCTTCAATGCGCCCCATGTAACGCTGCGATCGCTCGGCTGCTTTGATCGCCACGAGATGATTGAGCCTTTGGAGGCGATCGCTTTTCACGTCCTCACTCAATTGCTCATCCCACACGGCGGCGGGTGTTCCCGGACGTGGAGAGTAGGCTGCAGTGTTCAATTGGTCAAAACCAATATCTTCAACCAACTTCAAAGTATTTTCAAACTGTGCTTCGGTTTCTCCTGGGAAACCGACAATAGCATCAGCACTAATTGATGCATCTGGCATATATTGCCGAATTGTATCGATGATGCGGCGATATTTTTCGTGAGTATAACCCCGCGACATACGTTTTAGGACTTCATTATCCCCTGATTGAAAGGGAATGTGAAAGTGTTCGCACAGCTTGGGTAATTCTGCACACGCTTTAATCAACCGTTCGGTAAAATAACGAGGATGGGAAGTGGCGAAACGAATTCGCTCAATTCCTGGTACATCATGAACGTAGTAAAGTAAATCTGTCAAAGTGTGTTGATGGCGACCTTCAGGCGTCACCCCTGGTAAATCCCGTCCGTAAGCATCAATATTTTGACCGAGTAGGGTCACTTCCTTATAACCTTGTCGTCCCAGTTCTTCCATTTCTGAGCGAATGGCTTCTGGTGTCCGAGATTGCTCAACACCCCGTACATTAGGAACAACGCAATAAGTACAGCGTTCGTTACAGCCGTAGATTACATTTACCCAAGCAGTGACTGTGGTATCGCGTCGCGGCTTGGTGATATCTTCCATGATGTGGATTGGCTCAGTTGCAACAACTTGATTGCCATCAAATACCTGTTGTAGCAAATCTTTCAAGCGATTAGCGTGTTGCGGTCCCATAACCATGTCAACTTCTGGCACTCGTCGCAACAGCGATTCCCCTTCCTGTTGAGCCACACAACCAGCGACAACTATCGTTAGGTCTGGTTGTTCGTGCTTTCGCTTTGCTTGTCTACCTAGATAAGAATATACTTTTTGCTCAGCATTATCTCGAATAGTACAAGTATTGTAAAGAATTAAATTCGCATCATTTGGGTCTTCTGACCACTCAAAGCCCATGTCTTCTAGAATGCCAGCCATGCGTTCTGAATCAGCTTTGTTCATCTGACAGCCGAAGGTGGTGATGTGATAGCGACGGGGTGAAGTGGTCATAGTAATTTATGATAAATAGAATACAATAGCAAGCAAATGACTCTATCTTAAAATTATAAAATTTTGCTACCTTAGTGTATGAGTTTATTGGGCTATAATTTTACAGCATAGATTTCAATTATAGCGGATTTCAACTGGATGAGGTGCGTTAACTTGGCATAACGTCGTCAAGTTTGAGTTGCAAGTTGGGAAATAGATAGGATGTAATAGCATCTCCTAAGCGATAAAACTACCAAATGCACCAACAAATAAAACTATTTGAGCCAGCGAGCTATACATATTAAGACGTACAACACTTTTATACTCTTCTAGCGATTTTTCATTCGCGATCGCTGTATTTGTTTCTAAAAATTTCTCAAGTTTAGCTTTCACATAGAAAGAGATTGCCATCGATAGCAAGCACATTCCGATATATGCAAAGTGCAAAAACATGCGTTCACCCGATAAAAATAGTTATGTAATTGTTGCTTGACTAGAAGTCTATATTTTTTATAGACTTCTTAGCGGCAAATAACCTGAGAAATTACACGTAAATAAATGTATAGATATAATGTAGCTATATTTGGGATTTGAAGAACTATTCAATAATGGCTAATTTAACCCCGATCTCAGAACACAAATCTTTTGAAGGTAAACTCGGCTTTTACAGTCATGACTCCTCTACCTGTAACGGAGAAATGCGCTTTGCTGTTTACCAACCACCACAAGCGATTCAACAGCCAGTACCTATTCTTTATTTCCTTTCTGGGTTGACGAGCACTGAAGAAAATTTTATGCTCAAAGCGGGAGCACAACAATATGCTGCTAAATACGGTGTGATGCTTGTCGCACCAGATACCAGTCCTCGCAATACTGGCATTCCTGGTGAGGATGACGAGTGGGATTTTGGTACGGGTGCGGGTTTTTATGTGGATGCTACTGTTGAACCTTGGTCATCTCACTACCAAATGTACAGCTATGTTGTTCGCGAGTTACCTGCTTTGATTGCGGATAATTTCCCAGTACAGTCGGACAAGCAAAGTATTTTCGGTCACTCCATGGGGGGACATGGTGCGCTTGTTTGTGCTTTAAGAAACCCCAAACAGTACAGATCGGTATCGGCTTTTGCTCCCATTGCTGCACCAATGCGTTGTCCTTGGGGTCAAAAAGTGTTTAATGGTTATTTGGGTAGCGATCGCGAAACTTGGCGTGAGTATGATGCCAGTGAATTGGTCAAGCAGCATGGATACCACAGTCCTATTTTAATCGACCAAGGTACTGGCGATAAATACCTTGAAGAGCAGTTGCTACCAGGGGTATTAGAGCAAGCTTGTGCAGAAGTGAATCTACCTCTGACTCTGCGTTACCAGGAAGGATACGATCACGGCTATTATTTCATAGCCACTTTTATTGAAGATCATATTCAGCATCATGCACTTGTACTCAAAGAGTAGGAAGTAGGGACTACTATTATGATATGCTTCACCTAATCTTGTCAGATTTAAGTCAAGGAGGTTTTATGCAAAGAGTTAGCTCGAATTTGAGTCTAAAAAATCTTTATGAAATTGATGAGCATCTCTGGTTAGAGGAAACAATCAAGCTATTGAAATCTAACCATTTAGAAGAATTAGATTTAGAAAATTTAATTGAGGAACTAGAAAATTTGGGTCGTCGAGATAAAGCCAAGGTGGCTAGTTTACTAGAACAAGTTATTAGACATCTTTTGTTGCTGCAATATTGGCCAGAAGAATATCAATTTAATTCGGGACATTGGAAAGCCGAAGTTAGAAGCTTTAGAAATCAATTGAAACGAAACTTGACAACAAATTTATATCAATTTTTAGAAAAGGAATTAGCGTCTATTTATGAGGATGCATTAGGATATGTAATTGACAAAACCGAGGGAAAACTAGAAAACTTACCCCAAGATTGTACTTATACCTTAGAACAGTTACTTGATGTTAATTATCTACCTGAAACCCTGTAGGTCGAAAATTTGCGATCGCACTAACACATCCTACAAACAAAATCGGCCCTCGTAATGGACATTGTTGATTTTACCTCAGTGATGCTGGTTTTTTATTTACGAAGTGGACTGTATTGGAATTGCGTAGGCGTAGTCACGGTAGTATGTGAGTCCGGCGTATTACAAAAATTTACATAACGTGGAAGTGCGATCGTGCTCTTTGGGCGGCTCTGTTTACCAAAGCAATGCCGGAGGCGGGCGAAAAGCGCCATCGCCACACGCTATGCTCAGCAAGCAATCAACTTTCTCGGCGCAATTTATCTTGCTGCTGCTGTTTTCTGGCTTAATTGATGATCTGACTTTTCACGGGATGTGGAAAAGTCAGGACTAGTGATCGCCTAGATGATTTTCTAAGATACCTTATGCAAAAGACAATCGTCTGCGATGGGGCAATTCTTACTTGTAGTTGCAATCGCCGTATTGGAGTGCGCGATACTCAATGCTTGTTTTTCAAGAGTGCAGGCGCAAGCGATACGACTTTAGCCCGTAGCGTGCCTTATGGCAACTCACATTAACATAGTATTGTTAAACAATTGAGCTACACCACAATAACGCTCATCATTCCAAGAAATCTCATAGAATTGGTTATTGGTGTATCGGTTGATAACCTTGCGCCAAAATGTTTGTGCATCTACATTTAAGGCTAGCTGTCGTACCTCCCACTTGCTAGGAAACAAATCGAAAATAAAGGACGCTACCCGATAGCCAATACCTTGTCTTCGGTATTTGCGTAGAATGAAGAATTCACCCATATCCATAGTGTGTTCGTCTCCTGAAAGCTGGCTGCGCCCGTCGGCAATGACAAACCCTGCGATCGAGCCATCCACCTTGACAAGAAACGGATGCCGCTTTGGCTCAGTCCAACAACCTTTAAGAGCGTCGTCCCCAAACCGACCATCATTCTTGACATCCCAACCCATGAACTCACTAAAATCATAGAGGTAAAGTTCTATCAAATGACTCAAAATCGATTTATCTTGCGGACGGGCTTCAATTATTTCAATATTCACGCTAGTTTCCTCTAATATTGTTGAGACCGCTGAAGCCTTAGTGGCGATCGCACCATTGGTCTTTTTTTTCTCTCCAGATAATGGTGTAACATTCGCTGATTCGGTGTTGTAACTACAATTGTTGGTAACTGTACTGCATTCTCTTTATGAGTAAAACTACCATTGGTTCCGTTGTTGCTATAGATAAATATCTACTGTTTTGTCCAAAGTCCAATGGTTTTATTATAGCGATCGCAGTCTCTCTGCTTGCTCTTTAGGAGCAGCCCCACGGGCGGCGCACCACCCGCTACGACTGAAAGAAACACTCTTTCCCCTACTCCCTACTCCCGACTCCCTATTCCCCACCCCCTGTTTCTTGAGAGCACAGGATTACTGCGCTCCTTGACAATTCATCAACCCAAACTATAAACGAGAGTAAAATTATTGGCTGGCATATCAATAATTTCCTTTAGCTTTAGCTCATATTTTTGAGCAGCATTTGTGATATCTGCGATATCTTTTAAACCCCATTCTGGTACTTTATAAGATAGAAGAGTTCTATCAAATTCTTCGTTCGAAGGTGTTGTATACTTGCCATCCACTTTAAATGGGCCGTAGATAAATAAAGATCCGTGAGCACTGAGATAGTTGACTGTACAATTCATCATGCCATCCGCAACAGAGATTGGTGCAACTTGAAAAATATTAATACAGAAAATGGCATCAAATTTTTTTCCAGCTAAAACTGACCAAGTTTGTGGTTGAGTTAAGTCCAGTTTGACTGCTGGTTGGACGTTTTGGGCTTGAGTCTGTTGAGTTAATTGCCTAATATTTTCAAACACTTCTTCATTCATGTCTGAGGGTTGAAAACTTAGATGCTGGAAATGGGAAGCGAAGTAGTTGATGTGCATACCACTACCAGAGGCCAACTCAAGAATTTGACCTTCGCTGTTGGGTAGCCTTTGTTTGAATACTTCTAGAATAGCATCACGGTTGCGATCGCCTGCCCAAGCAACATAAGGACTAAGTGGATACGGATCCAGTGCAGGTTTTTCTAATGGTGACATATATCGCTTCTGTATTTTGTTGGGTTGCACTATTTGGAGTCTGTCGAATAAAAGGGAGAATTCATACCAATGCTGGCTTCTTTCGCGATCTCACCATCAAAAAGTTTCACACTCAGATTTCCATTCACCTGTTTTGCAAATGGAATTAACAAGCTATCAATATATTTTTGTGCGTTCTCTAGCGAATCAAATTCATAAAAACCACCAACAGTATTGGTGTTGATACCACTTAGCCAGGTTTTAGATTGCAGTCCTGAGAATTTTTTCATTTCTACATTAATGGCAACCCAATCAATTTGAGTGAAAGGTATAGATACTTGATACTCGGCGTAGAGAAATAGTTTACTCATGGGTATTGGTGACTTGATGCTGAGTTCTGCTTCTATTATTTTCTTCGATTAAATTAAAACTAGCGCAATTAAACTTATGAACTAACTGTCATCACAATCCATCAATACTCTTCTCACATCATTTGGTTTTTGTCAACCCCCCTTCAAGGGCTTATCTCAAAAAACCCTTTCTCCATAACAGTTTTGCGTTTGCTAAGAAAGATGCGGGTAATGGATAGCAATCTATCGGGGGGATTAAGGGGGTTACCGTTTCTGAAGAGCAGGGACTGGGGATCGCTTATCTGCTGTTGCTTCAGTTGCAGCCTTTGTTAAGCAAGCCTGCAATTTCTCGGCAAGCACTTTCACATGGGGTTCTGTAAACATGGAAAGGTGATCGCCGGAAACACGATGGATCTCCAATCCACCTATAGCATATTCGTCCCAGCCAAAATTAGGAAGTAATTTATAGCCTTCTCCTACGCCAGCTACGCGCAATTCCTCTTCCACCCCAAACATAGTCAACAGATCTGAGTAAGGTTGCATGACATACTTTGCTCCTGCCTCATTGTTAGCTTCTCTAACCCGCAAATGGCGGATGTTGTAAGGCAAGATCTCCTCATTCTCAATA
Organism: Scytonema hofmannii PCC 7110; assembly: GCF_000346485.2. Lineage (NCBI taxonomy): Bacteria > Bacillati > Cyanobacteriota > Cyanophyceae > Nostocales > Scytonemataceae > Scytonema > Scytonema hofmannii. Next base: position 6,682,587 of record NZ_KQ976354.1, on the reverse strand, counting down.
GTCTCGTAAACTTTGCTGCTCATCTTTAGAAGCTTATATTTGACTAGATTCAGGAGCCACGGAAGCCATGAGTTCGACTTTTGCAAAATGTAGCTTGGTCCTTTTTGTAATAAGTTCGTCAAATGAAGAGGCACTCGTTGCCAGAATGACAATCGAGTCAGTGTCTTCGGACCAGAGGTCTCTAACATGGCCAACAGAGCTACTTTCTCACCTTCGGCTTGTAACTGCTGAGCCATTTCATAAGCCACCGCCCCCCCAAAACAATGTCCTCCAAGAAAATAAGGACCTCTCGGTTGAATAGTTTTGATCTCTTTGAGGTAATGAGATGCCATGTCTTCCATCCGTGTTATGGGAGGCTGGTGCCCATCAAGTCCTTGTGCTTGTAAGGCATAAAAGGGTTGCTCTGGATCGAGATGCTGTGCCAACTCATAGTATGACAGAACGTTACCTTCTATAGCATGGACACAAAAGAACGGCGGTTTAGAACCGTTGGGCTTTATAGGCACTAGTGAAGACCAAGATGGTAAGCTTTCCTTCTGGTTCTTACCGTTAGCGATTCCCTCAACGTCCATGAACGATTGTGAATTTTTAGCTTCGGAATTGACTGCTAACTTTTCTTGCTGACGGATAATATTGGCTAGAGCCTCCACAGTTCCTGATTGGAAAAGGGTTGCCAGAGGGAGATTTTTGCCGAATGTCTTCTCGATTTGCCAAAACAGTTTGACTGCTAGCAGAGAATGTCCTCCGATCTCAAAGAAGTTATCCCTGACGCTAATGGATTGGATACCTAAAACTTGTTCCCAAATCTGCAAAAGCTGTTGCTCTAACTCATCGCGAGGGCCAACAAAGGTCTCTTCCGGTTCTTGCCGGGATAAGTCAGGTACCGGAAGGGCGGCGCGGTTAAGTTTACTGTTAGGAGTTAGGGGTAGTGTCTCTAGCATCACAAAACAAGCTGGAATCATGTATCTAGGAAGTTTTTCAGTGAGAAATTGCCTCAGTTCGTTCACTGTAGGAATTTGTTTTTCCTTGGGAATGACATATGCTACTAACTGCTTGTCACCGGGAATGTCCTCTCGGAGAAGAACTACAACTTCTCGGACAGAGGGATATTGACTCAACACAGCTTCAATTTCGCCCAACTCAATCCGAAATCCACGAATCTTGACTTGATTGTCAATGCGATCGCAAAACTCAATGCTACCGTTGGGTAAGTAGCGTCCCAAGTCTCCAGTTTTATAAAGTCGGTCGGTAGCAATATTGGTAAATGGATTGACAATAAAACGTTCTTGAGTTAAGTCATCGCTGCCAATATAACCAGAAGATAAGTAAGGGGTGCGAACGTAAATCTCTCCTACCTCGCCGATCCCAGCTAACTGTAGCGTGTGGGTCAAAACAAGTAACTGTACATCCTCAATACCACGACCCAAAGGAATTGTTTTGGGGATTAGGGAATGGGGGCTGATGACTAGATTACTAACACCACAATCTTCAGGTATAACAAAGTAACCCATAGCTTGAGGGGTTTCAGTAGCCCCGTAAAAATTGACACAAGTTACTTTGGGAGCAAAACGACAGATGTTGGTGACATCTTGTTGCGTCAGAACATCACCAGCAAAAAATACGTAACGTAAGTCTGTGATTTGGCTTTCAGTGTTTGCTGTCAGCAGTTGTGCCATTGCTGGTGTCAGATGAGCAACACTAATTCTCATCACTCGCATCCAATCAGCTAGCTGATTTAATGTCTCAATATCTTGTTGCTGGGGAATGCATAAAGTTGCACCCAATGACAAGGGTGTGAAAATATCTCGTAACAAAGGGTCATGAGATAAACCAGAAAGCATGCTAAATTTATCTGACTCGCACAAACCAAAAGTCTTTTGATGCCATTGCACGAAATGAGATAAAGGTCTGTGGCTACCTTTAATACCTTTAGGTTTACCTGTAGAACCAGAGGTAAAAGCAACATAAGCTAAATCATCTAGTTCCACTGTCACTTGTGGGTCATTCTGGGGATAATTTTGTAATGCTCCTAAGATGGAATCATCAGAAATTTCCAAACAGTAGTTACAAAAACTATCTACAAACTCGCGGAGTACAGTCGGAACCTGAGAATCTGAAGCAATTTGCAACCAAGCACGAGGTTGAACGGGTTCGAGACAATCAATTAAGCGAGAAGTGGGATAAGCCGGATCGAGAATGACAAAAGCGCCACCTGCTTTCAGAACACCTAGAATTGCTACAACTAACAAGGCACTTCTTTGTCCGTAAATGGCAACTACGTCTTGAGATTGGATATTATTTGCTAGCAGGTAGTGAGCCAATTGATTGGTCAGTTCTTCAAGTTTGGCGTAAGTCCAAGCAACTCGTGCATCCACAACTGCCAAGTTTTGCGGTACTCTTTGAGCTTGTTGAGAAAACTTAGTATGAACGACTGTTTCTGAGTGTAGGTCAAGTTTTTGCTGAGGATTTGGTAAAAGTAATGCTGCGTTGGGAGTAACAAGTGATAACGAAGAAATATTCTGTTGTGGAGTTTCCGCAATCTGAACGAGCAAATGATGGAACTGATCGAGCATTTCCTCCATTCGCTCGGGTACAAACAGGTCGGCATTATAAACTAATTCCAGTTTGATTCCTTGCTGTTGTTCTGTCACATACAAGGTTAAGTCAAACTTAGAAGGAACTTCTGGCATTGAGACGGGTTCTACATCTAGCCCAGGCATTTTTAGTTGTATGTCCCCCAAGTTGAGCATATTAAACCACACTTGAAAGAGTGGGTTACGGCTCGTGTCTCGCTCTGGTTGTAGTTCTTCTACCAATTTCTCAAAAGGCATATCTTGATGGGTATATGCGCCTAATGCCGCTTGGCGGACGCGATCTAGCAGTGAACGAAAACTGGGTTGACTGGAACAGTTAGTCCGTAAAATGACCGTATTGATAAAAAACCCTATTAACCCTTCAATTTCAGACCGATTCCGACCTGCAACGGGAGAGCCAATGAGAATATCTTCTTGTCCGGTGTAGCGATACAATAAAGTCCCAAATGCAGCCAGCAAAGTCATAAACAAAGTAGCACCTTCCCGACGCGAAAGTGCTGTGAGCGATGCCGCCAGTGTCTGGGGTAGCATCAAAGATTGCGTCGCTCCTCGGGAGGTTTGTACTGGAGGTCGAGGGTAGTCTGTGGGCAGTTCCAGTATATGGTTGGCCCCCTCTAGCTGAGTTTTCCAGTAGTTGAGTTTGTTTTCTAGTACTTCACCAAAGAGGTATTTGCGTTGCCAAACAGCAAAGTCGGCATATTGGATGGGTAGTTTTGGTAGGGGATTTGGTTTGTTATTTATAAAGGCTTCATAGACCTTTGCCAACTGCTGACACAGAATACCCATCGACCAGCCATCAGAAGCAATGTGGTGCATGACCAATAAAAGTATATGCTCGCGTTGATTTATTCGCAACAAGCACCCACGCAACATTAAGTCAGATGTTAAGTCAAAGGGGCGTTTCGCCTCACGCCGCAAGATACTTTGCACTTGCTCTTGTTGATCGCTTTTTGGCTCCTGTGTTAAGTCAATTACCTTCAATTCAACTGACCGGGGTAAACCAATCACTTGTATGGGGGTGCCATCATCTGAGGAAATAAAATTGGTTCGCAGTGCTTCGTGATGGGCAACAATCGCATCCAAAGACTGTCGCAATACATCTACGCTGAGATCGCCCGTTAAGCGTTGTACGTTTTGAATAAGATAATTTGAGTTATCTGGCTCCAGTTGCTCTAACAACCACAGTCGCTGTTGGGCAAAAGATAACGGAGCTGAAGCTGATAATTCGTTAGTTCTTTTGGGGATGGTCTGCTCTATTGTAAGACTAGCACTCTTGTTCTTAAGTTTTAGCTCTAGTAGTGCCCTTTTAGCTGGAGAGAGAGTGGCAATCTTTGTGTTGATATCATTCATAATTGCTAATCCTTTACTTTATTGCAGAGTAGAGGGGAATAGGGAATCGGAATTCCAACTCTCTATCCCCGAAGCCACTCCCTTCCCGTTAGAAAATTACCTACCGCGTTCTGGTGCGCCCTTTGCGGTTCATTAACAGGTTTCTTTAGGTGGTAAGGGAGTAATCCTTAGCCCGTTACGCCTTTAATGAGTGAGTTTGCTGCATCACTTCTCCTAGGAGGCTTTGTGCTTCCTCATCTGATAAGTCTTCCAACTCAGTTAAAAAGCGGTTTATTTCGTCATCCTCGGTGTTTTCCGCCTGGATCTGCACAATTGCCTCAGCTAAATCAGCAATCATTGGTGTCTGAAACAGCAACTGTAGCTGAATGTCTATACCGAAAGCTTCGCGGATCCGAGAAATTACTTGCGTTGCGAGCAGCGAATGTCCACCTAATTCAAAGAAGTTGTTGTAAATGCCCACTTGTTCAAAACCTAAAACTTGCGCCCAAATTGCGGCTAAGACCTCTTCGTTAGGAGTGCGGGGTGCAACAAAATTGTTAGAAGCACTAAAATGGGATGCATCTGGTGCGGGCAATGCGCGGCGGTCTACTTTGCCATTGGGGTTTAATGGCATAGCATCCAACATCACAAAAGCAGCTGGTACCATGTAATCGGGTAGCTTATCCTGCAAAAAGCCGCGCAATTCACTTGGGCTGGGTGGAACTTGTTGCAGGTGTGCCACTAAATATGCCACCAATCCCTTGTCGCCTGGAACATCATCTCTGACCATAACTAAGGTTTGTCGCAGCGCCGGATATGTACCTAGGGTGGCTTCAATTTCTCCTAACTCAATCCGAAGTCCCCGTATTTTTACTTGATTGTCGAGCCGTCCTAGATACTCAATACTACCATCAACTAAGTAACGGGCTAAATCTCCTGTCTTATATAGGCGGCTGGTTTGTGCCTTATCAAAGGGGTTGGAGATAAATTTTTCAGCCGTCAACTCCGAACGGTTGAGATAGCCTCGGGCTAATCCCATACCGCCGATATGCAATTCACCAGCCACGCCAATAGGAACTGGTTGCAGAGACTCATCTAGGAGATAAATTTGCGTGTTGGCAATGGGACGTCCGATCGGTACAGTTCTCAGCTGGCTCTGTCTTTGGCATTGCCAAAATGTCACATCAATCGCCGCTTCTGTCGGACCGTAAAGATTATGCAATTCGCATCCCAGACGCTCGAAGAATTTTACTTGGAGGTCAACAGGTAAAGCTTCACCGCTGCAGATAACCCTATGCAAGCTGTTGCATTGTTCTAACCCTTCGCTTTCCAGAAATACTTGCAGCATTGAGGGAACAAAATGCAAAGTTGTAATCTGTTCTTTGACAACAAGATTAACTAAGTAATTCCCATCTCGATGTCCACCTGGTTTGGCCATGACTAGACGTGCGCCTGTTATCAAAGTCCAGAAGAATTCCCAAACAGAAACATCGAAGCTGAAAGGAGTTTTTTGCAAGACTCTATCTCCGGATGTCAGTTGATATGCTTCTTGCATCCATAGCAAACGATTGCAAACCCCCAGATGGATGTTCATTGCACCTTTTGGTTTTCCGGTAGAACCAGAAGTATAAATGACATAGACTAGGTTCTCTGGTTGAACTCCACTGTTTGGATTAATCGTTTGTTCTCCAGAAATTTTTTCCCACTCAGCATCCAAACAAATAACGCGTGCTTGATGGTTGGGTAGTCCGGCGACGAGTTTTTCTTGAGTTAGCAGCACGGGTACCTGGGAATCTGCCAACATATAAGCTAAACGTTCTTGAGGATACTCTGGGTCAATTGGTACATAAGCTCCTCCTGCTTTGAGAATTCCCAACAGACCGACTACCATCTCCAAAGAGCGCTCCATACAGATGCCAACCAGTACATCCGGTCCGACGCCTAGAGTTCTGAGGTAGTGTGCCAATTGGTTAGCGCGATGATTCAACTGTTGGTAGGTTAATTGCTCATCTTCAAACACTAACGCAACTGCATCTGGAGTCTTGGACGCTTGCACTTCAAAGAGTTCGTGAACGCAATGTTGGGGATAATCTGCTTGAGTATTGTTCCACTCAACTAGTAACTGCTGTCTCTCAGTTGCACCGAGCAATGGCAATTCGTTGATGTGCTGCTGTGGGTGAGCAACAATCTGCTCCAGCAATGTCTGAAAATGCCCAGTCATCCGGTTAATCGTGGCTGCATCAAACAGATCGGTATTGTACTCCCATACAGTACGCAAACCCTGTTCTGTTTGCTCTACTGTCAAGCTTAAATCAAACTGGGATGTTAACTTATCTACATTTAAAGGAGTTATAGACAGTCCCGACAACTCCAATGTTTGTTTCGGCGCATTCTGCAAGACAAATAGGACTTGAAAGAAGGGATTGTACGAGAGCGAGCGCTCTGGTTGCAGTTCTTCTACCAGCTTTTCAAATGACACATCTTGATTGACGTAAGCAGATATTGCCATTGCTCTTACCCTTTGCAACAGTTCCAGATAACTGGGGTTACCAGACAAATCGGTACGTAACACCAAGGTATTGACAAAAAATCCAATCAGATTCTCAACTTCTGTGCGATTGCGTCCGGCGATGGGAGAACCAACTAGAATGTCTTGTTGTCCGGTATAGCGGTAGAGCAGGATTTGGAATGCTGCGAGTAATGTCATGAACAGTGTCACACCTTCTTGGCGTGACAGTGCATTCAGCGCTTGCGATAAACTCTGGGGGATTTCAAAGGATTGCGTTGCACCCCGGAAACTCTGCACGGGTTGTCGTTGTCTATCTGTGGGCAATTCCAGCACGGTCGTTGCATTTGCTAAGTGCTGTTTCCAATAATTCAGTTGTTTCTCCAGCACTTCGCCTTCAAGCCATTGGTGTTGCCACACTACGTAGTCGGCAAATTGAATGGGCAACTCTGGCAGTGGATTGGGCAAATTATTAGTGAATGCTTTGTACAAGCTTGTCAACTGCTCGAACAAAATGCTCATCGACCAACCATCTGTGGCGATGTGATGCATGACCAACAGGAGTACGTGCTCTTGTGGAGATAGCTCGAACAAGCACCCACGCAGCATTAAATCTGATGCTAGGTTGAACGGACGATGGGCTTCATCTTGTAGCTGCTGCTTTACAACGCTTGCGCGAGCGCTCAGCGGACAATCCTTGAGGTCAATCACCTTGAGTTCCACTGACCGAGGCTCACCAATCACCTGCACTGGGTTGCCATCTTCTGCAATAAAATTAGTCCGTAGTGCTTCATGATGGACAACAATCGCATCCAAGGACTTTTGCAAGACATCGACTTTGAGGTCGCCTTGCAACTGTATCGCCTCAACTATGTTATACGCGGCACTGTCTGGCTTTAACTGTGCCAAGAACCACAGTTGCTGCTGAACATAGGAGAGCGGGGCTGAGTCTCGGTTAGTCCGTCGAGGAATCGTCAGATGTTGGTTAGGACTCTGGTTCTCAAAAGTGGAGATAGCACTTGCTAACCCCGCAATCGTTGGTGTCTCAAATAAACGCTGTACTGAAATTTCCGCACCAAAGGTTTGGCGTAACCGAGAAATGACTTGCGTTGCGAGCAGTGAATGACCGCCCAATTCAAAAAAGTTGTCGTGAATACCAACCCGTTCCAAACCCAAAACTTGCATCCAAATCGCAGCTAAGACCTCTTCCGTAGGAGTGCGAGGTGCGACAAAATTGTTGGCAGCAATAAAATGGGATGCATCTGGTACGGGCAATGCACGGCGGTCTACTTTGCCATTGGGGTTCAACGGCATAGCATCCAACATCACAAAAGCCGCAGGTACCATGTAATCGGGTAACTTATCCTGCAAAAAGCCGCGCAATTCCCTTGGGCTGGGTGGAACTTGTTCCGGTTGTGCTACGAAATATGCCACCAATCCCTTGTCGCCTGGAACATCTTCTCTCACCATCACTAAGGTTTGTTGCAGCGCCGGATGTGTACCTAGGGTGGCTTCAATTTCTCCTAACTCAATGCGGAAGCCACGTATCTTTACCTGGTGGTCAATACGACCAAGGAACTCTATATTTCCGTCAGGCAAGTAACGCGCCAAATCCCCTGTTTTGTATAACCGTGCTCCCGCTTCGCTAGTAAATGGGTTGGGAATAAACTTTTCTTCTGTGAGTTTGGGGCGGTTGAGATAACCTCGAGCTAAACCACTACCACCGATGTACAGTTCACCTGAGTGACCGACAGGCACGGGCTGCAAATTATCATCTAATATGTAAACTTGTACATTTGTAATGGGACGACCAATAGGAGCAATGGTAGAGTCATTAACTCTCTGGCAAATCCAGGTTGTGACATCAATGGAAGCTTCTGTCGGACCGTAGCAATTGACCAGTACATTATCCAAATTTAAACAAGCAAAAAAGCGCTCCATGAGTTCTACGGATAACGCTTCACCGCCAGTGGTAGCGTGTCTCAGGGATTGACAATTCTTAAATCCTTTTTCCTCTAGTAGAGCTTGGATAATAGATGGTACTAAACCAAGTACAGTGATTTGCTGTTTGACAACTTCTTTAACTAGATAAGCAGTGTCTTTATGTCCACCAGGGCGAGCTACAATCAACTGTCCCCCAAATGATAAGGGCCAAAATATCTGCCACACTGAGGGGTCAAAGCTTAAAGAAATGGTCTGGAGAATTTTATCTTGTTCAGTTAATTTAAATGTTGCTTGTCTCCAGTAGAGTGCATTGCAAATTCCACGGTGAGGAATCATCACACCCTTTGGCTTGCCTGTGGAACCAGAGGTGTAAATGACATACACTAAGTCGTCAACTGCCACTCCAGAAACAGGGTTTTCTTGACTGTGTTGGGCAATGGCTTGCCAATCTGAGTCCAAACACACAATTTGTGCTTCCAAAACTGGTAAGCTGTTGACCAATTTCTCCTGAGTGAGCATCACCGGTGTTTTGGTGTCTTCTAAAATGAAGGTCAGGCGATCTTTTGGATACTCTGGGTCTAGAGGTACATAAGCACCGCCTGCTTTGAGAATACCCAATAACCCTATGACCATTTCTAGGGAACGCTCCACACAGATGCCAACCAGTACATCTGGTCTTACACCTAGAGTTCTTAGGTAGTGCGCCAATTGGTTAGCGCGATTATTCAACTCTCGGTAGGTTAATTGCTGGTCTTCAAACACCACAGCGACTGCATCTGGTGTTTTGGATGCTTGCACCTCAAAGAATTCGTGAACGCAATGTTGAGGATAATCTGCTTGGGTATTGTTCCACTCAACTAGCAACTTTTGTCTCTCAGTTGCAGTGAGCAATGGTAATTCGTCGATGTGCTGCTGTGGGTTAGCAACAATCTGCTCTAGCAATGTCTGGAAATGCCCACTCATTCGAGCAATAGTTTCTGCATTAAACAAATCGATGTTATATTCCCACGCTCCTTGCAGTCCTTGTTCTGTCCCCTCCATTGACAAGGTCAAATCTAAATTGTATATCACCTTATTTAAATCTATGGAAGTAGGGCTTTGTGATATTTTTTTGGGTGTTTTCTGCAAGACAAACATCACTTGGAACAGGGGATGATACGAGAGCGATCGCTCTATTTGAAGATCTTCTACAAGTTTTTCAAATGGCAAGTCTTGGTTGGCTCTTGCTTCTAAAACAACCAAACGCACTTTTTGTAACAAATCCTGAAAACTGGGATTGCCAGACATTCTGGTACGCAAGACCAGAGTATTCGCTTTTGTCTCCGTGCGTTGGCGATCGTCTGCCATAACAGGATATCCAACTAAGATATCTTCTTGGCGGCTATAGCGGTACAGCAGAGTTTGGAAAGCTGCTAATAACGTGGAGAAAACGGTCACACCCTCTTGTTGCGACAATGCGTGCAGCGCTTGCCACAGACTTTGAGGAAGGATAAAAGACTGCTTTGCTACCTCGTGTTTTTGCACTGGAGGTCGTGGTTTGTCTGTGGGTAATTCCAACACTAAGCTAGCATCTGCTAATTGTTGTTTCCAATAATTCAGTTGCTTTTCTGACTGGATATTTGACTGAAGAGACAAATTTTGGTTAATGGGAATCATAATCTTATCACTAAGAAACGACTAGCTTAGTTTTTAAAAATTTGGTAGATTCTCGGATTTTTCTCCGGATTCCCTGTCTTCTTTTAAGTACGGGCTTTGGGAAACTTTCTTGAGGATAAACTGTAATTATTTTCCTCTTAAAAATATTGAATCTTTTTAACTGAGTCCTCTTAATAGTTGGAAAGACCCGTATTTAATAAATAACAAAAAAAATGTAAAGTTACCGTTGAAATACTAGTTTTAATTATAAAATTATTATGAGCAAGATTATAGTTATTAAAAAAACTCATTCCAATTTGTTAAATATACATACACAGACAGAATTATTGACATGATTTTGCTAGAAATAAATGTAAAATCTTAATATTTCTTGATTTAGCTCTCGTGGAACTACCGTAACAACACTGTTCGGGTTTTGCGATTTGCAAAACCTAAAATTTTTGTAGAGACGTTACATATGAGGCCTCTGTAGGCGTTAAGGGATTTCCAAGAAATAAATTATCCCCAATTGTGGGACGGGCGAGGACGCCCGTCCTGCATGAGTGGCGGGTCCTGCATGAGTGGCGGGTCCTGCATGAGTGGCGGGCGGGGACGCCCGCACCACAAGAAATTTTGGGACATTTTTTTATTTGGAAGTCCCTAATTGACTGGAGTTTAGACTAGTTTATGGATGAAAACAATGATTGAGTTAATGGATAGGGTTAGTAACTAATTTTTACAATGTTTTATTGAGTAGAGCAACCTACTCACACACAAGCAACATCTAAATTTGCTAATTTCTCTTGTTGTACTTGTTCTTGGGCTGATGCCAATGCTTGATAAGCGCTCTTTAACTTATTTTCATCTTTAATTTTTTGACCATAATGCTTTAAATAAGCTTCGAGATACCTTATACGTAAGTGCAGATCGTCTGTATTCTGCATAAAAATTAAGTCCGCTTCAGTCATGGGACGGATAACCAACATGGGAATAGGACTGCGAAGTGGACGGAAGTTTGGGTTGTGGATACCTGGGCTTTCAGTAAGGTTATGAAATTCACCTAACATCAGTCCTGCATCAACAAAAAAAAGTTTAAGTTTTTTTTGAACAACATCAATTATTTTGGGAGCATCCTCTAGCTCGATATCAGGAAAGATGAATAAGATTGCTTTGTTTAAGGCAGATGGTTTCTCCTTTGGTTCTAACTCCAGAAAGACATCTAAGTAGGGTAAAATAATGTTTTCGATTTGTTCCAAATTCAAATCTTGAGCACGAATAACTCTCATCCACATACTGTTAAACTTTAGAGATGGTGGCACAAAAGGACACACAGCACCAGGTCTACCTAATTCTGAATGAGGTTTTGCCACAAAACTTTTTAGCCACTGCGTTATCTCTATGAAATAGGGAAGATCTTGTTCGAGTTGGTTAATTTCTGTAGGTGTGTAAAGTGTCATTGTGATTATTTTGTTAGACTTTATTTCTGAAAAACCAAAAAAAATCCTATGCAAAACGAATTTGTGAATACACAAACCTAAAAAGTTTTGCTCAGTTCTCATAGGAAATAGACTTCTATCTGTGTAAGAGCTAGAAGATAAGAAACAGTCTGTCAATTTGTGATGCCTTAAGACTGCTTAAATCCCTCTAACCCTAAGATAGGATGTACGTATTTTCCGATTATCTTTGTAGGCGGATTTGGCAGAATTTTTTCAACTTGAGTAATCAGATTTTTTCTTCAGAAAAATATTTTCTTACTTACAAAATCATCTGACTAACTCAATGAAGCCCCATGTAATAAATAGGTTTATCAAAAAAAATGTAAAGTTCCAACTGATAACATATAGTAAAATTATGAATTTTCAGTGTAGAAATAGGAACCTCACTCTTTTGGTAGACTTTCACCACTCTAACTCTTTGATGAAAGTAGAAGTACACTTGTCAGAGGGTATGGCTATGGGCTTTCAAAAAACTTTATATTACCCTCAGTATAGATTCCCTCTGCCCTGTCCCCGGATAGCTAATAAATTTCGTAGAAAAATTATGAATTTTATTGATAGGTTAATGATATAAACTGTCTACTATCTTTTAAGTTAAATTTTGATGAAGTTTAGCGAAGAATTTATGAAAAAACGTATAATTACACTTGTTAATCTCTCTGACTTTTTATGAGAAGTTTTCAAACCACACAACTGCGTGCTTTTTCCACAGCCTTATTCTTAATTTGTTTAGATTTAAGACTTACGCATAGGATAAATAGCGCTCTCCTAAAAAGTGTCGAAAAATTCAGGTTTAATGCCTGAAATCTCCATGGCATATTTAGTTTTTCTTGTCAATGCGTTTAGCAATTTCCACATTCGTGAGGTACAGGAGGAAGGAATTAACCGCAGATGAACGCGGATGGACGCAGATAAATTTGTACCTAAGCAGACTAGGAACCGCTATAAGTTCTATATTCCAATACAGTTCAGTTAAGCAGTTATTTAGAAACCCGGTATCTTGGAGATACCGGGTTTCTGCCCCCTCGCGACCCTTAACTGAACCGTATTGTTCTATATTCATAAAATTCATATAAAATATATAAATATTTATATTATAAATATTTCAAGAATAATAAGTATAAAAAGTTGTATTTGTATTTACTGAGTACTTTATCATATTAAGTAGCCATGGGCAAATTGCGTACACCATAAACGAATAAAAATAGTTGTTTCCAGGCTCCACCTGGGAACTAAGGATGACAAATGATAATTAGCCATTGACTTATGTTCAGTTTTATGGATAAGCTCTTGGATATGCTTCTTAAAGAAAAACTTAATAAGAAAAAAAGTTATTTAAAATAATGTCAATTAATTTGATGTAAAAAAGTTGTCAAAATCATCAGAAAAGAAGGATGATCTTGATTAGCTCAAAAAACAAGAACAGTCACGCATCCGCTCCAAAGCTTACTTGGATAGTTTCTAGAGGAAGACTTAAGCACAACAACCCAAGTAAGAGCAATTGCTTGGCAGCAGGTGTGGACTGAAAGAGAGCATAACTAAGCGAGAACGTTGAATATATGAATATCAGCAGTGTAATGACCGCAGCGCAGGTACTGGGCCAGAAATTACCATTCCCACTCAAGCGTTTGGCAGATTTAGCTTACAACTATTGGTGGAGTTGGACGAGCGATCGCATTGCGATCTTCCAAACTATCGATCCCCAAGAGTGGGAACGCTGCGGTCATAATCCAGTGGCAATTTTAGAAGCAGCATCATACGAACGTCTTACCCAGTTAGCGGAAGACCCCTTTTACCTACAACAGATTGGGGCGCTCGCAAGTGAGTTTGATGAGTACATGACCAGAAAAGACACTTGGGTCAGTCGGGTAGCACCACAAATTACAAGAGAAAATCCCATAGCCTACTTCTGCGCCGAATTTGGTATTCATGAATCCTTACCAGTCTATTCTGGTGGTTTGGGAATTCTGGCTGGGGATCACCTCAAATCAGCATCAGATTTAGGTGTTCCAATGGTCGGCGTTGGCTTGCTGTATCGCCAGGGTTACTTCCGACAAAGGCTAAATCGGAACGGGTGGCAAGAAGACTATTATGTAGATAACCCCTTCCATCGCATGCCCTTGGAATTAATCAGAAATCAGCAAGGGGAACCGCTCGTTATCGATGTAGACATTCGCCACCGTCGGGTGAAATTGCAAATTTGGCGAGTGCAAGTAGGACGCGTGAGTCTCTTCTTATTAGATAGCGATCGCCACGACAACGATCCCATAGACCGATGGCTTACCGGTCACTTGTATGGTGGTAACCAGGAAACCCGGATTGCTCAAGAAGTTGTTTTAGGGATTGGAGGAGTCAAAGCGCTAACAGCTTTAGGCATTCAACCTTCTGTCCATCACCTCAACGAAGGACACGCCGCCTTCTGTACTTTAGAATTTGCCCGTCAGGAAATGGAGCGCACGGGTAAATCCTTCTACGACGTAGAAGCCGATGTCCGTTCCCGTTGCGTCTTCACAACCCACACACCCGTTCCCGCCGGTCACGATGTTTTCTCACCTGACTTAATAGATTCCTTCTTTGCCCAATACTGGCCCAAGTTGCGCCTTTCTCGCGAGCAATTTTTAGCTTTAGGCGCAAGAAGATTAGGCGATCCCTGGGAACCTTTTGGTATGACTGTACTAGCATTGAGGATGTGCCGTACAGCCAACGGTGTGAGCGAATTGCACGGTCAAGTGTCCCGCAAGATGTGGACAATTTTATATCCAGATCGAGCAGAAGACAAAGTTCCTATCGGTTACATTACCAATGGAGTTCATGCTCCCACTTGGACTGCGCCCTTACTAGCAGAATTGTACTCTCAATATTTAGGAGCAGATTGGAAGACTCGTGCGATCGATCCTAAGATGTGGGAGAAAGTTGACGAAATTCCCGATGAAGAACTGTGGTGGCGACATAGAGTTTTGAAAGAGCGACTCATTGCCTACACCCGTTACAGAATTAAAAAAGCTCGCGAAATGCGTGGTGAAGATTACGACAAAATTCAAGCAACCGAAACCCTACTCGATCCCAACGTACTGACAATTGGATTTGCCAGACGCTTCAGCCCTTATAAACGAGGTCATTTGCTGTTGCGTGATGCTCAACGGGCAATTAGGATTTTTGGCAACGCTCAACGTCCGGTGCAAATTATTTTTGCAGGAAAAGCTCACCCAGCAGACGAAGAAGGCAAACGCATTATTCAGCGTTTGATGGAATGGTGCCGAGATTCAGCCATTCAGCATCGAGTTGCCTTTATAGAAGACTACGACATTTACGTTGGTCAAAAACTAGTGCAAGGCGTTGATGTTTGGTTGAATAATCCCCGTCGCCCTTTAGAAGCATCCGGTACGAGCGGGCAAAAAGTTTGCTTTAACGGAGGCATTAATTGCAGCGTACTAGATGGCTGGTGGTGTGAAGGGTACATAGCAGATGCAAATGGGAAAGGGATAAATGGGTGGGCAATTGGTGAGGATGCTCACACCAGCAATCAGGATTTGCAAGATAGTATAGATTCAGAGTCGCTTTATAAGCTTTTGGAAGAAGAAATAGTACCTCTATACTACGACCAAGACAGCAGTGGAATCCCTCACCGCTGGGTGCAAATGATGAAAGCATCAATCAAGACGAACTCACCCCTGTTCAATACAGATAGGATGATTGCCGACTACGTATCACAGGTCTACGTTCCAGAGATTGCCACAAGTTTCCAACCCCTTTTGGCGAAGGTTCTCCTTTAAGAAATTCACGGTTTCCTGGTTCAGTATCAGGGTGGGTATTATACCTGCCCTTTTCTTACTATAATCATTTTAGATGCCCGACTTCTTTGAGAAGTCGGGCATCTTGCAGCCCTCTCTATCATCGGATAAAAAAGCAGCAGTAACGTTTGGTGTTGCAAAATATTAAGAAGTTATCAAAAATGTCAGTTTTTCAACTACCCGACGGTCCCAAGACCCACCCCTGGCTTCAAACACTCCAGTGGCTGACTAATCCTCTGGAATATATGGAAGCTTGTGCAAAACGTTATGGCGATATTTTCACTCTCTGTCTAGGACCAGTTTTTAGACCACAGGTTTTTATTAGCAACCCTCAAGCGATTCAGCAGATTTTTACCACCGATCCAAAATATTTGGACTCTGGCGAACCTGCAGGTATCCGATCTCCTTTGTTGGGGCGACAATCCATGTTGGCTTTAGAGGGAAAACCCCACCAACGGCAAAGAAAGCTGTTGACGCCTCCCTTTCACGGAGAACGAATGCAGGTCTATACCCAGCTGATTAGTGATATTACCAAGCAAGTCACCAGTCAATGGAAGGTAGGCGAGCCTTTTGCTGTAAGACCTTCCATGCAAGCCATCTCCTTTCAAGTGATTTTGAAAGCTGTATTCGGATTACAGGAAGGAGAACGTTACGAAAATTTAACGAAGCGACTGAGTGCAACGCTCAATCCAAAATACCCTTTATTAAATGCGTTTGTCTTTCTTTTTCCTTTGCTGCAAAGAGATTTTGGTTCGTGGAGTCCTGGGGCAAAAATGATGCAGCGAATACAGCACATAGACGAACTCATCTATGCTGAAATTCGGGAGCGTAAAGAGCAACCAGATTCGTCCCGCAATGATATTCTCTCTTTAATGATGTTGGCTCGTGACGAAAATGGTGAGCCAATGACTGATGTAGAATTGCGAGATGAGTTAATTACTCTATTAGTAGCAGGTCACGAAACGACTGCCACTTCCTTAGCTTGGGCATTTTACTGGATTCACAAGTTGCCACAAGTCCGCGAGAAATTGCTGCAAGAACTTGATAGCTTGGGAGAAAATCCAGAGCCAAACGCTATCTTGCGATCGCCCTATTTAAATGCTGTTTGTTCAGAAACACTGCGCCTTTATCCAGTAGCGGTGCTGGCATTAAATCGAGTGGTTAAATCTCCACTAGAAATTATGGGTTACCAATTAGAACCAGGTACTTTGGTAATTCCTTGTATTTATTTGACTCATCATCGGGAAGATTTATATCCCGATTCAAAGCAGTTTAAGCCAGAGCGTTTTCTAGAGCATCAATTCGCTACCTCCGAGTATTTGCCATTTGGAGGGGGTAATCGTCGGTGCATTGGTTTGGCATTTGCTTTGATGGAAATGAAACTAGTTCTGGCAACAGTACTCTCTATGTGGCAACTGGAACTAGCCGATAATCAATCCGTGCAGCCAGTACGTCAAGGTGCGCTTATAAGACCATCAGGCGGAGTATCAATGGTGGTGAAAGGATTGCGGCAAACTCCAAGAGTCCTGGAAACTGCTACCTCTATCTAGTTCGGTATAAAATTAGTCCTTTGGTAGAGATGAAGGCAGCGATCGATCCGACTCGAATAAGCGGAAATTAGAACCCCGGTTTCGCAGAAGTTACCGGGGTTCTGAACCTCAATGATCTGCAAAGGAGTGGCAAGCTAAGTGACCTGAGTTCGACGTAAGCCCCTAACGGGTGCGATTTGCCCCCGTTAAGCATGAAAGAAACACACTCAGCCACAGAGGTGGAAGTAGTAGGGTTATACTATATATTGTGTCCTGAAAAGAAAACCGTAATTTTCAGTGGTGCTAAAAGCGCCCGAACGTAAGCCTGGTTCTAGGTGCTGCGATTAAGACATTGGTGAAGTGGCGTGAGTCGCTATCCCGTGAGCGGAGATTGAATGATTGTATCCACCTAGATCGGGGCACATATTTTTCTTAATCATTAAATGCGAGTGTAAGGGGGAAAAGAGATGCTACCAACTAAGCCCCAACTCCAGACGGAAAGTTTGCAAAGCTTAAAGCAAATCAACCTGAATGCAGCAGGAATCGATATAGGTGCCGATAATCATTGGGTGAGCGTTCCGGCTGATCGTGATACACAGTGTGTGCGTCGTTTTGGATGTTTCACTGCAGAACTTTATGCTTTAGCTGATTGGCTGGCTAAATGTGGCGTGAACACCGTGGCTATGGAATCAACAGGAGTTTACTGGATACCAGTGTTTCAAATTCTGGAGGCACGAGGTTTTGAAGTCAAACTGGTAAATGCTCATTACGTCAAAACTGTACCTGGTCGCAAAAGTGATGTTCTTGATTGTCAATGGCTACAGCAGTTGCATACCTATGGTCTATTATCTGGGTCATTTCGTCCTGACGACCAAATTTGTGTGTTGCGTAGCTATATCCGCCAACGAGATAACTTGATTCGTAGTAGTACAACTCATGTGCTTCGTATGCAGAAAGCTTTGACGGAAATGAATATACAGTTGCATCGAGTTATCACTGACATTACAGGCACTACAGGTTTAACAATTATCCGCGCTATTATTGCTGGTGAGCATAATCCACAAAAGTTAGCAAGCCTTAAAGACTGTCGTATCAAAAGCAGTACTGAGCAGATTGCTGCTGCCTTGACTGGAGACTATCGTGCCGAGCAACTGTTCATTCTCCAACAAGAGTTGCACCTGTGGGAAGTCTATCAGTCTCAGATAGCTAGCTGTGATGAAAAAATTGAGCAGTGTCTGGCTGCATTTGATTCTAAAGTGGATGTGTCCGCGAAACCCCTATCAAAACCTAAGCAACGAGGCATAAAGCCCCGTGGCAATTCTCCTGCTTTTGACTTGCGTACCCATCTCTATCGCATTAGTGGTGTCGATTTTACCCGCATTGATGGTTTTGGAGTATTAACGGTGCAAGCTATCTTATCTGAGGTAGGGTTAGATCCAAGTCGCTTTCCAACAGTCAAGCATTTTACTTCTTGGCTTGGTCTGTGTCCTGGTTCTCGGATTACTGGCGGTAAGGTGAAAAGTTCTCAAACTCGCCCTGTGATTAATCGAGCAGCTCACGCATTCCGGATGGCGGCTCAATCTTTACGCAACAGTCGCACTGCCTTGGGCGCTTTCTATCGACGGTTACGAGCGCGTTGCGGTACTCCCAAAGCCATTACAGCTACAGCTCATAAACTGGCAAGAATTTTCTACCACCTGTGGACAACTGGCGGTGAGTATGCCGATCCCGGAGTGGACTACTACGAACACAAATATCACGAACGTATGGTGAACCAACTCAAGAAAAAGGCTCAATCTCTAGGCTTTGAACTTGTAGCGCCGCCCTCTGTGACTGAGTGTGTTTCTTAGGAGAAAAAGTCCGAAAACCAAGCAGTGTAAAGAGTGTAGTAAAATACGGTAAGAGATTTTTATGTCAATAAGCTTTGATTAATGAAACAGAGCAGGAAAGGAAAACCGATCAAGCGCCATGCTTTGAAAGATATCTTCCTGAACTTCCGGTAAGCAATTCAAGAGCCAAACTAGGTAATTCTCTTCTTTCAGCATCTCGACAGCCGGAGCGAAATCGAGTCCCCGCCGCATGCGGAGAAGCATGTCACATCCATACTCGAAATCGCGCTCCTCCGGTTCCCGGCTTTTCAACGCGGGAAAAAAGTCGGATTGCATCCACTGGCGATCCTGTTGAGGCAAGACCACACCACAGGTGGACAGATCATAGCAGACACGTCTTAAAAAATAGGACCGGGATTCGTTTGTTTCCAAATACGATGCCTTGTCATCGCATAGCGCGACATGGTTTCTGATAGGCTGGTCATGGCGATCCAGCAACACCAATCCTTTCTCGGACAAGTCGTCCAGCGGTTCGCTCGAAAGAGCTGCAAGGGTGTTGGCGCTGAAATCTTCCTTGATGAGCACCTTTCTCCGCATCAAGGTCGTCGGCTTATTACGATCAGCATCAGAAATTTCTCGGTATAACTTGACCTCAAATTCCAAGGAGTAGCCTTCTTGGAATGAAGTTTGCGTGGCGATGCGTGCCAAATTTTCAGATTCCTTGATTTTAGAAGTTTAGGACTTACGCATTGACAGAAACTGTAATATATAATGTAGGCATTTTTAGCGCCTCAACGTTTGATTTTGAACGAATGAGAACCAACATCACCCAGCGTAGGGGCGCAAGGCATTGCGCCCCTACAAGTCGGAAACGACCATTATCCGTTGATGCATATGATTGTCAATTTGTACAGTGCGTAAGTCCTAAAGTTTTCTTATCAGGTCGAGTTCCGGGAAGTTCGAGCGAGAGCAGCTTCTCCGCAATATCCCGCAGGAATACCGTATCGGGACGAGCGGTGATCGGCCCGGCAACGATATCGATGTCCAGGATGGAATTCACAGGCTCCATCGGAGGCTGGCTAGCATCCACGCCGACATGGAGCAGTCTTCTGGAGGTGCTCCCCACCACATACATGTTCTCGAAATCCGAAAAGGCAGAGCTGTAAAGTTTCTTTAAAAATATCAAAACATTATCGTTCATTTAACTACTTTGCTCGACCTGGTTTAACAGCACAGTTCATTTCCCCCGTCTGATAAAATTTCTAAAAACTGCGTAGCGGTAAGAATATCAACTCCTCGAAATGGATGCAGCGTTAATAGGTTTCTTTAAGAAACGGGGTTCTAACACCTCAATTATCGTTAAAACCTAACTTACGCGCCAATGAATTATGTCAAGTTTTTTCGCAAAAAAACTTGACACATTAGAGAAGATAAAACACAATAGAATTGAGTCTAAGTCTTACTAGCAGGCAAATGGAAAAGCCTAAAAATGTTGCAAAATATATCCGCAAGACAATAGAGACCCGCGAAGAAGGATATTGGATGTATGCCGACTTCTCGTCACTTCCTGCTACTGCGGTAAGCAAAACACTCTCGCGAATGGTAAAAGAGGGAACCTTAGAACGAGTCAGTAAAGGTCTCTACTACCGTCCACGGATGACGAGGTTTGGTCGCAGTCACCCATGTCACAGCGAGATTCAAAAACTGGCAAGAGAACGTCATTTGTTAATGAACTTACACCCTGCAGGAGTCAGTGCAGCTAATCTATTGGGATTTACAACTCAAAACTCAGTACACGGGGAATTTGCTACATCTGCTAACAGTGCTCCTAGAAAAATCATTGGCTCTCGTGCTCGGCTTCACACTCGTAGACCATCGACTTGGAATGAGTTATCTGACACTGAAGCATCCTTGCTAGATTTCTTGAGGTGCAAAGGAGAATTGAGCGAGTTGTCTGCTAGGGAAACAAAGCAACGACTACTTAATTATTTCCGAGAAGACTCATGCTTTGAGAGACTTTTAGAAGTAGCAGATACAGAACCTCCGCGAGTTCGAGCCATGTTAGGTGCGATCGGACAGGAAATTGGGAAAAGTCGCGCTAGTTTAGAGAAGCTTCGACAAGGATTGAAACCGACATCTCGGTTTGATTTTGGCAAACTGAGAAATCTTCGCTATGCAAAGGAGTGGCAAGCTAAGTGAGACTTTTTGAGCACTCTGATTTTCAAGATGCTGTCAAAGCTGCTGAAAACTACTTTGCTCGACCTGGTTTAACTGCACAGTTCATTGAGAAAGACTACTACGTCACAGAAGTGCTAAGAATTGTTGCGCTTCTGTACCCAACTCAAGTCATTTTCAAAGGCGGAACTAGTCTTGCTAAAGGATGGAAGTTGATAGAAAGGTTTTCAGAAGACATCGACCTGTTTTTGAATCGCGATGCATTCAACCCACGTCTTAGTAATACGAAAGTTGATTGGGAGCTAACGGCATTAGAGAATTCAGTGAGCCAACATCCAGGTTTAACGTTTAAGGATAAGAAGTACAAGAAGGGAGTCTACCGCCATAGTTTTTTTAACTATGTCCAACAATTTTCAGGTAATAGCGCTATTTCTAACCGTATATTCCTAGAAATAGGAACACGTAGCGGGATTTATCCTCAAGAAAATATTTTGTTATCTTCTTACATAGCCAAATTTTTACAAGAAATTGGTGAAACTCTTGAAGCTGAAGATGAATTGCCATTTCCCATGCAATTATTGCATTTCCGGAGAACTTTTGTAGAAAAGTTATTCGCTATAGATTCTAAAGTTGTAAGTTACAAAAAACAGCAGGAACCAATAGGAACGAGTGCTAGACATTACTACGATCTTTTCCAGCTAGCCCAAAAAAACGAAGTTCAGAAAATGCTTAATAGTGAAGAATACAGCGAAATTAGACAAGATTGCCATAACATTAGTCAACAGCATTTCCCAAATTATTCTCCTCCTGAAGATATAAAGTTTTCCAAGAGTGAAGCTCTTTTCCCCACAGGTGAACTTCGGCAAATGCTTATTAAAGAATACAATAAGCAATGTAGTACTCTCTGTTATGCAGAATATCCAACATGGGATCAAATTGAATCATACTTTGAAGGACTTCGTGACCTGCTTTGACATACTTTGAAGTAGAAAACAAGCACTAATCATCAGACCAAACGGTATTTTAAGTACAAAGTATCACCAAATCCTCTAAGAAATTTAGTACGGTTAACGTAGCCATCACCCGCCCATAGTTCCTAAGACTGGTTTACCTGTGGATACAACCTTTTCGATAATATCAGCAGCACGCCTCAGACCGCCTGCTCGGCGAATTGCTTCTTGTAAACGCACTGCTTGCTTTCCGTAAGAATCTTCCGTTAGCACTCGTTGAACAGCATCTCGCAGTTTAGGAATACTTAAGCGAGACAAGGGCAGCATTTCTCCAGCACCAGTCCAAGCTAAACGTGCTGCGACGCCGGGTTGGTCATTGGTAACAGGTATTGTAACCATTGGCACTCCATTGCTTAAAGATTCAAGAACAGTATTCAGACCTCCGTGAGTAATAGTGAGAGTTGCTTTCTTGAGCAGTTCCAATTGGGGCGCATATCCGACAATCAAGGGTGCGCCTGGAAGCTTTGGCATAGATTCGGGAGTATTTCCACCACCTAGAGAAATGATTAACTGAGCATCCAATCCTACACAAGCTTTTGCAACATATTGGAAAATCTCTTTCTGACGATTTTGCAAAGTTCCCATAGAAGCGTAAATCAGCGGTTGCCCAGTTAACTTTTCAAAAGGGAAATACACAGGTTCTCGACTGGCTGAGTCAACAAAAGGACCTGTGAAATGAAAGCACGGAGGCAAATGTTGTCTGGGAAATTCAAACTCAGCAGGTTGTTGACTGATTTGCGCCAGTTTAGAGTAGGCATCATTAGCACTAGTATGCGGAGACAATTTCCACTGCTGACGATAATCGTTTACTAGAGCCAATATTGGTTGTGCTAAGCGCTTAATCAACGAGTAGCCTACTTGGTTACGTACAGATGCCCACCATGACGGATTATAACTCCAGGTTGTAAAACCAGGGGGTATCTTACTTTCTACATTAAAAATTAAGGCATTGCATACGCTTATAAATGGAATATCTAGAAACTCTGCAACAGATCCAACCTCGCGTCTAGCCTGATCGATTAATAGTATGTCTATATCTGCTGCTTTAATGGTATCTGGTAATTCCCGCAGAGTCATTGCAACTTCTCGTTTTCCAAATTCGATTGTGTAACGTACCCCAGCAATCCCACTAAGTTTCCCTAGCGTAGCAGCGCGTTGGAGCATTGAACCTATTGGGAATTCAGACTGTCCAATGACATGACATTTTAGTCCAGATGAGACCACCTTTTGTTGGGTATCAAGAAGCTGAAAGACAGTAACATCATGACCGCGCTTTTGAAGTTCTCTCCCTAATCCAAGCATGGGATTGAGATGACCAGTTTCTGAAGGGCAGACAATACCAATATGAGCCATATGCGCTTTTTCTTTGAAACGATACTTGTTTATTATTTTGAAGTTATTTGTGATTGTTGCCACACAGAACGCCAACCTAATGTATACAACAAGCTCTTAACTACACCAACGACCCCTTGAATTTGATAACCCAAATATGCTCGAAGACCTAAACCTCTCATGTAGCTACTAGGAGCGTAAATACATATACTTTTAAGCATTACCCAAAAACCTTGAGTAACATAAGTTGTGTATAAGATATCAGCCCAACTTTTACTAAATTTTGTCTGTTGACCTCCTAACCACAACAATGGTTCACTATCCCAAGGGTCAAAAACGGTAAACTTTGTAGAGAAATTCCAGTGGGGACGAACAAACATCTTGCCACGCTCATTTAGCATACAAGCAACGAAGCTGAAGTTACTATTGCTGATGCAAACTACGTCGCACTTGCTTAACATAAAGAAGTCGATGTAAAACTCTATGTTCAAAGCTTGCATTCTTTCTGGTAGGTTCACTTCCAAATCTCTCCAAGTCACAGGAGAAAATTTTTCAAATTCTGGAATAATGCTATCGAGATCGTCGCTACAAAGGTAAAGAATAGGATCTTCTAATTCGTTCCATATACTGTCGAGCCATTCACGATACCATTTTGTAGGAAATACCAATGTAAATCCAACCCTTGCTTCTGTAATGTAATCCCCTCGTCTAATATGAATTCCAATGATTGTTTTACCTTTGGCAGAAAGTTTATTCAGACCCTCCTTCAACGGTAACTTTAGTTCCTGAACTGGCTGGAAAAGTGACCGAAAAAATTCTTGATTTGGTTTGAGTAGTCGGGTTTCCAATTGGAAGAAACCCCATAAATCTACGTTAGCTAGATCGGACTCCAGCACTTTTGAATCTATCCGATAACTTTTTGCATCAGCTAGTTTTTCAAGATAAGGAATGAATTCTGGAATAACATCAAACAAACTTTTTCCGAAGTCCTTATGCTCAATTGCAGGAGGTAAGCGTCGGGAAATGGGTGCATCGTTATGTCCAAAGAGAGTTTGACCAATCCACGGAGGACACTCTACCCTTGCTCCGCTTTTTTTTGCACAAATTCTTAAGAAAGCATACTGAAACAACTGATTGCCGAATCGTCCCAATTTACCAAGACTGGACATTGTGAGAACAGGTTCACTGGCAGTTGCATCACTGTCTGTCGATGAAATTTTGGCACTTGCTGCATCTTTGTTAAAAGTTTCAAAGACGCTAAACACTCTATTGGTTTCGCTTTCAGTAGTATATTTTGATTTTTCCATGTATGAACTCAAAACAATTCTAGGTTTGTCAATCTTTTACCTGAACGTATATCCGTTACTTAAGCTAAAATTGGTACCCCAGTCGATACAGCCTTTTCCACAATATCAGCAGCGCGAGTCACTCCTCCCGCCTTACGAATAGCTTCTTGCAACCTTAAAGCATTCTGCTTGTAAGAGTCTTGTGTCAAAACTCGCTCGATCGCCTCTCGCAATCTAGGAACACTCAATTTTTGCAGGGGAACAACTTCACCTGTTCTAGTCCAAGCAATACGTGCGGCTATCCCTGGTTGGTCATTGGCAATGGGAATGGCAACCATTGGTACACCATGATTTAAGCATTCCAGTGTGGTATTCATTCCTGCATGAGTAATTGTGAGGCTGGCTTTTTGAAGCAATTCCAACTGAGGTGCATATTTAACAACTAGAGGATTTCCGGGTAGGTTGGGTAGTGCTTCTGGTGCGAGTGCGCCTCCCAAAGACATCACCAACTGAACATCTAACC
This sequence comes from Scytonema hofmannii PCC 7110, assembly GCF_000346485.2. NCBI lineage: Bacteria > Bacillati > Cyanobacteriota > Cyanophyceae > Nostocales > Scytonemataceae > Scytonema > Scytonema hofmannii. The sequence goes on along the minus strand of NZ_KQ976354.1, from coordinate 6,657,608 downwards.
CCTCACACGCTCGAGCAATATCTTGAAAAACATACTGGAGACGATTTTGTACAGTCCCAAGTGAGGCATAAATTAACCGTTTTCCAGTCAACTTATCGTATGGAAAAGTTACAGATTCACGACCAGTTAAATTATGATAGGGACCTGTAAAGTGGAACCATTTGGGCAAATTCTGCCTTGGAAATTCAAATTCTGCTGGTTGTTGACTAATTTGAGCGAGTGGAGAAAAAGCATCATTAGAGCGAGAGGGTAGGGGCAAATTGTGCTGTTGTCGATATTCAGCTATGACTTTCCCAATAGGGTTACTCACGCTTTTTAGTAATTTGTAACCCATTTGATTGCGTAGACGCGCCCACCACGCTGGATTGTAACGCCAGTTTGTAAAATGAGGGGGAACACCAGGTTCTCGATTGAGAACTACAGCACTGCATATAGTTATAAAGGGAATACCCAGAGATTCTGCAACAGATGCACCCCCTGATGAAACTTGGTCTACTAATAGTGCTTCTACACCTATCTCTTTGATGACTTTTGGTGCATCCTGAAGGATAATTACAGTTCCTTGCTTCAATAGGTCAACAGTGTATTTTGTTGCTGCCAATCCATTAAGTTTCCCCAATTCTGTCAAACCTTGAGCCATCGTCCCAATAGGAAACTCAGATTCACCAACGGCTCGGAATTCCAATCCTGCTGCGATCGTTTTAGATTTAGCATCCAGTACCCCAATTAAAGTAACGCGATGACCCCGATTTTGCAGTTCTTTCCCCAAGGGAAGCATGGTGTTGAGGTGACCGGTGGATGCAGGACAGATTAATCCAAAATGAGTCATGGTAAAAGTTGCTACTTAACGTGACTTTAAAGATATGAAACCATACTAAGTATAGCTACGCAATGGCAGCTTATATTTTTAATAGGTGTCAGTCACATCTACTTATGCACTTTCTTGAAAATAGGGAGTTGGGAGTTGGGAGTGGGGGGAAATAATCAATGCCCCATGCCCAATGCCCAGTTTATGACGGCTACTTAAGTGTCAAAAACTTTTCCAAGGCGGCGACTAAGCTAGGGGGCCAACGACGGATATGGGCTACCCAATTAATATCTTTGTAGCGGGGGTCAAGCCCATATGCCGATACCCAGTTGCTTTCTGCTTCTCCTTTTTGTCCGCTTACCCAGTAAGCAGCTGTGAGCGCAGCACGCACATCAGCAAACTTCGGATATTTACGAGTAATATTTCGCATTTCGCGAATTGCTTCATTTACTTTGCCAGTTTCATACAACGCTAGGGCATAGTTGGCACGAGCAAAGGCAAAATTGGGAGCAATTTCATTACATTTTTTATAGTCTGCGATCGCCTCTTCCCATTTTCCCAAACCTGATAGAGCATTTCCCCGATTGTTATATGCCATAGCATCTTTAGGGTCAAGTTCCAGAACGCGATCGTAATCTGCGATCGCATCATTCCACCTTCCCAACCCTTCCAATGCCGTACCGCGATTTAAGTAGGGGTCGGTCACATTTGGTGCAAGTTCCACAGCTTTATTATAGTCAGCCAGAGCCTCTTGCAATTTATTCTGACTCACTCTGGAATTCCCCCGATTACTCCAAGCAGCTGGATTATCAGGAAATTGCTCTATAATCTTCGTCCAGTATAATTCGGCGGTGGCAAAATCACCTTTATCTGTAGCAGCAAAAGCTTGGTTAGCAAACTCATCTTGCTGATGTAACTGTTCTGGAGTGAGATTCAATGGTAGAGTTGCCGCTAAAGAAGGCTCAACCCAACCAAATATTAGCAATACACTTAGCAAAATCCCAATAAGTCTTAGCATTGGTGTTTATTGACAAAAATATTTCTTGTTTCTTGTTTCTTGTTTCTTGTTTCTTGTGGTACGGGCGTCTCGCCCGTTCCAGAGCAGTGGGCAGGCGAGACGCCCACCCCACAATCATTGAATACCCCACAATCAATAAAATTACGGCAAAAGAGATAACTGTTGATTGGGAGGCTTGTAACCCAGATGCTTATACGCTGATGCTGTCGCCATTCTTCCGCGAGGAGTCCGTTGCAAATAACTTATTTGCATGAGATAGGGTTCGTACACTTCCTCAATAGTTTGCGTATCTTCTCCCGTTGCTGCAGCAATTGTTTCCAATCCTACCGGACCTCCATTAAATTGTTCTATGATGACGGTTAACATCCGACGGTCAGTCCAATCCAATCCACAAGGATCTACTTGAAACAGTTCCAATGCTTCTGCTGCGACTAGTTCGTTAATCTCTCCAGAAGATTTGACTTGTGCGTAATCACGTACTCGCTTAAGTAACCTGTTGGCGATACGGGGCGTTCCGCGAGCACGACGGGCAATTTCTGCTGCTCCATCTTCTGCGATCGCTGTTTGAAGGAATTGGGCGCTTCGCAGTACAATTTTGCTCAGTTCATCGACTTCGTAAAACCGCAATTTTTGAATTAAGCCAAAGCGATCGCGCAGTGGTGAAGTCAGTGCGCCTGCGCGAGTTGTGGCTCCAACCAAGGTAAACTTTGATAGTGGTAAACTCCGAGTCCGGGCGCTAGAACCTTTACCAATGGTAATGTCTAAACGATAATCTTCCATAGCAGGGTATAAAATTTCTTCTGTCATTCTTGACAGTCGATGAATTTCATCGATAAACAGAATATCCCCTGGTTTTAAATTCACTAATAACCCAACAATATCTCTAGGACGTTCTAAAGCTGGCGCACTGGTGATTTTGCAATTTACCCCCATCTCGGACGCTAAAATCATCGCCATTGTTGTTTTGCCCAAACCCGGAGGACCGTACAGTAAGAGGTGATCCAGCACTTCACCTCTTGACTTAGCTGCCTTGATGGCGATTTCCAAGACCTCTTTTAAATCCTTTTGCCCAATGTAGTCTGCAAATCTCTGTGGTCGTATACTTTCTTCTTGCTTACCTTCGTCAATAGCTGCTTCGGGTTGCAAAAGATTGTCTTTAGGGGGTGATGCGCCTGACTCATGGCGCTTTTTTGGGTTTTCATTTGGATCTTGAGGCTGTTTTTTCGAGGAAATAATCGCCATAGTTCGAGCTATCAACGTTTACAAAGAATGGGCAACGGGCAAGGGGCAATGGGAAAATCCCACTTCTTGACCTTTTAATCTTCTCCCTCTTCTATTTTCTACTTATAACCTTCGACCTTAGCGTTCTAAGAAAATTTTCATTTTGTAATACTCTCGCTTTAGAATTATAAGTTCCGGACAATCACAACAGGAGTGCAAAAGTACTGATGCTATCTAAAAGAATCTTACCTTGCCTGGATGTGAAGGCGGGGCGCGTTGTGAAGGGAGTTAACTTTGTTAATTTGAAGGATGCTGGCGATCCGGTGGAGATGGCTAAGGTTTATAACGATGCCGGTGCTGATGAGTTAGTGTTTCTTGATATTACAGCCACTCATGAAGACCGGGATACCATTATTGACGTTGTTTACCGCACTGCAGAACAAGTTTTCATTCCTTTGACTGTCGGTGGTGGTATTCAAACCTTAGAAAATGTTAAAAATCTTTTACGAGCTGGAGCAGACAAGGTTAGTATTAATTCATCGGCGGTACGAGATCCAGATTTTATCAATCGGGCTAGCGATCGCTTTGGCAATCAGTGCATAGTTGTTGCAATTGATGCCAGACAACGACAAGATCCCAATAACCGAGGTTGGGATGTGTACGTGCGAGGGGGACGGGAAAATACTGGCATAGATGCCTTATTTTGGGCGAAAGAAGCCGAAAAGCGTGGAGCAGGAGAACTCTTAGTTACGAGTATGGATACTGATGGTACTCAAGCAGGGTATGATATAGAATTAACACGTGCTATTGCTGACGCCGTACAAATTCCAGTGGTTGCATCTGGTGGCGCAGGTAACTGCGAGCATATCTATGCTGCTGTAACAGAAGGTAAAGCAGAAGCTGCGCTATTGGCGTCGCTTTTACATTACGGACAATTAAGCGTGACTCAGATAAAGTCTTATTTGCGCGATCGCAAGATTCCTGTCAGAATGTAAACCCAAGCAGCGAACCCTTTTGTATTCACAGATAGAGTAGTTCAACACAGTTCTTGGAAACGATGTTAATATAAGTTAACAAGAATTAATATAGTATAGATATGTTGATACCTATTTTAGTATTTGATGTAGCACTGGTAGCCTGGTCGTTACACTTGATGGAAAAAGCGTATGAGAATAAAGAATTTTCTTTGATGCTGGCTGGTACGCTAGTGGCTCTCGCAGCTGCCGCAATGTTAGTGGTTTACTTTCTCATGGGACACTGCATGAGTTATTTACTGCAAGCATCTTACGGGTAGTCGTCAACGGAAGGCAGCTAAATGGAAGAATTTATCAATTAACTATTAACCTGATATAGAGCAAGATAGTAAATAAAATCAATTTAGAGATAAATTTATGAAAGACTATGTTGCTTTATTAAACGACATTCTCAAGAATGTGGAAGGAGAACCGGGCTGGAAAGTCATGGGTATAGCTGGCGACAAAGAAAATCCCGGCTTTGCCTACACGATAGGTTTATATCACAACTACAAGCATCCAGAGATTATTTTGTTTGGACTCCCTATTGAGACTGCTTTGACCCTACTCAACGACGTGGGCGATCGGGTAAAAGGAGGTGAGGTGATTCAGCCCAACGTTACCTACACAGATTTAGTCCAAAAGTATCCCGTCATCTTCAAAGCTATTCCAAACAATGACAGCGATACTAGAGAGGATCTCCTTGGTATAGCTGTCAGATTCTACGGTCATGTTAGTTTCCCAGTGCTTCAATTTATCTGGACTGACTCTAAAGGTAAATTCCCTTGGGAAAGCGATTGTGAAATGAAAACCAAACTCTGTCAACCTTTAGCATGGACAGAATAACCAAAAAGCTTTACACTGCCAAAACTTAATAGCAGAATTTATCAATTTGCAATGAGTTGTTGACAAACAGTTAAAAATTTAGATATACTAAGAAAGGGTTTTACGGGGTTATAGCTCAGTTGGTAGAGTGCTTCAATGGCATTGAAGATGTCAGCGGTTCGAATCCGCTTAACTCCATTTTTGTTTGTTAAGATGTAATGTAGGTTAGATTATTGGAAACATAAGTTTTCTGTAACGGCAAGAACGCAAGTTTTGACTGTTGCTATTTGCAAGAGTCAAACACGGAAGCGAATCCTTTTCCAAGATATATATCATAATTTTTTGGACGAGCTATTGGACAAACTCATGCTTTGCTCAACACAGTCCTTTATATCCGTACAAACAATAGAATTTATATAATTCTTATACATAAGCTTAACCTGATGATAAGCTAGAACCTATAAGAAGTTACTTGTCAAAGTAATAATCGTTTTAATACTATTTAAAATCTAACTACCTGTACTTACCAGTGTCTTTAGTGAAAATACTTAAAAAGATAAGCTACGTAATCTAGAGACTAGACAAATTTCGTTTTTTCACACTGCTCTAAATAATCAGAGCTAAATTCTAAATTATTAGAACTTGGCTGTAAGATATACAGGACACTAGTTGAAAGTGAGTTGCTGTGGTCGCAAGGTAACCCAGCTTGTAATTAACTGGAATATCCGATCAAAATGGCACAAAAAATTGTATATATAAAGATGAATAGCTTGCAAAGGATTAAATTGTGTTCTCATACAGGTTCTGACAGAATATTGCGTCTTGATATTCCAACAGGAATTAGCGATCGCGAAATTGAAGTAACTGTAACAATTCAACCTGTAACACCTACTAAAAGAGGTTGGATGCCAGGTTTTTTTGAAGAAGTGATTGGCGGTTGGGTGGGGAACCCTTAGAAAGAGGCGACCGGGGGAGTATGAAATAAGGGAGACGCTATTTTGAGATTGCTTACTGAAGTTGCACTATCCTAGATGAGCACCAAATATCCTAATGAATTTTTTGAGCTATCCTGTATCAGCAGCAATCCGATTCCATTGCTTTGGGTTCAGCGATAGCAAAACCCAAAACACTTGGAAGTTTGTTGGGTTTCGTTCCTCAACCCAACCTACATTGCTTGCACGATTTGTTGGGATATGAAGGGTAAAATTTGCCGACTTTTTGCGTTGGCTTTGCCCTCAGTAAATACAACTAAAAGGTAGGGACTCCGGTCTGGTACTTCTATATACGCTGCATCATGACGAACTTGACTCGTCCAACCGGCTTTTGACCAAATTTGAGCGTTTTGAGGAAGTCCACCACCTAAAAATCCCGTCACTTGGTCTTCTTCTACATCTTTTGGTAAGTCCTCCGGTTTGAGGCTGCGTTTCAACAAAGCCATCATGGCTTGCGATCGCGCACTCGACACTGCCACTCCACCTACAATACTATGTAACAACCTAGCAGTAGCATTTGTTGTCAGCATATTTCGGTTTTCCAGTAACTCACCCACAAATGCTCGTTCTCGCCCGTAAGGACCATCACACCAAGTTTTTTGGCAAACATTGATTGTTTCCATATCTGGCCAACCAAAAGATTGAAAATACCGATTCACAATGTTGCGCTGCTGCTTCCAAGTGTCAAACGGTCCGATGGGCAATTCCGGTCCCGAAGTCGTTCCACTTAATATATCTACAACTAAACTGGTAGCATCATTGCTAGAATCAACAATCATATCGCGCATGGCTCTTTCCAACTCCTTAGAGGTGAAAGTCATGCCTTTTTCCAACCATTCGTTAACTGCTACCAGGTAAAACACCTTCACCACACTTGCAGGGTAAATGCGTTCGACACCACGATATGTAAAACCGCGAACTGGATGACTCCAAAAAGCATCTGGAGTTAAAGCACCACCAGTGTTAACCAGTACGGGAGGATCGTAGACAATCCAAGTCAAAGCAATTTGGTTACGAGCTAAATTCGGAAACGCTCCCCAAGTTGCCTCTAAAATTCCATTTCCAAGATTTTCCAGTTGTTCGTCCTTATTGAAAAAACTCATTGTTGTTTAAGAATGTCCTCTAATATAGAATCCAAAATCCAAAATTTAGCAGTAAGCGAGTATCAATGTTTAACCGATCTAAACATATATGATTCTCCTAATTGCGATCGCTTAGCAACACAAGCTGCTGTGGGACGGCATTTATACTTAACATCAGACCATCAAAATGTAGAGACGCGCCATGGCGCGTCTCCAGAACATGGCGCGTCTCTACAAGTACGTCTTTGCGAAGATGATTATCCAGGATGGCTGTTACTCTCAGATTTAGATTTGTTACAACCATGCACTGTACCCTATAAAGCTCGATCGTTTTCCGCAGCCGAGATTAAAAATCTTTTACCAGATGTCATTGCCTTTACTCACAAAACTATGGAACAGCCGAACTATTATCTTTGGGGAGGTACGGTAGGACCAAATTATGATTGTTCGGGATTGATGCAAGCAGCATTTGCTTCTGTAGGGATTCCCATACCCAGAGATGCCTATCAGCAGGAAGCTTTCACCCAACCCATTTCTCTGACAGAATTACAACCAGGTGACCTCATCTTCTTCGGAACTTCCCAAAAAGCAACTCATGTGGGACTCTATTTAGGAGATTGTAATTATATCCATAGCTCTGGAAAAAATCAAGGGCGCAATGGAATTGCGATTGACCGTCTCTCGGAACAAGGTGATGAGGTTAGTCGGTCATATTACCAGCAACTGCGCGGTGCTGGAAGAGTGGTAAAAAGTTACGAACCACAGAAACGCTAGGAATACAGGAAATTATGAGGAGTGGACTGGTTAATGGATTTGCTGGGTACAATGAAGCAACGGCGTCAATTGTTCCAGATGTTTCGATAGTGGTGCCAGTGCATGATGAAGTAGAAAGCTTGCCATATTTACTAGAGGCGATCGCATCTACTTTAACTGCTACTGAATTAAGTTATGAAATTATCTGCGTGGATGATGGTTCATCTGATGGTTCGGCGCAATATCTGAAAGAACAAGCGCAAATCCGTACCGATCTTAAAGCAGTCATTTTACGTCGCAATTACGGTCAAACAGCCGCAATGTCAGCAGGGTTTAATTACGCACTGGGAAAAGCAATTGTCACTTTAGATGCCGATTTGCAAAATGACCCTGCGGATATACCCGTGTTGCTAGCAAAGTTAGAAGAAGGCTACGATTTGGTCAGTGGTTGGCGGAAAAATCGGCAAGATGCAGCCCTGAAACGATTACTTCCTTCCAAAATTGCTAACTGGATCATTCGACGCGTCACAAGTGTCAACGTTCATGATTATGGTTGTTCGCTCAAAGCCTATCGTGCAGAACTTGTGGCGGATATGAACCTTTATGGAGAATTACACAGATTTCTTCCGGCTTTGGCTTACATTGAAGGCGCAAGAATTACAGAATTACCCGTTCGCCATCACGCCCGTCGCTTTGGTCGCAGTAAGTACGGGCTATCGAGAACTTTCCGAGTGTTGATGGACTTGTTAACTATCTATTTTATGAAAAAGTTCCTGACCCGTCCAATGCACGTTTTTGGTTTGTTAGGTCTAATTTCAATGATTTTAGGTGGAGCGATAGGAATTTACTTGACTGTTATCAAAATTGCCCTCCAAGTAGATATTGGGAATCGCCCTCTGTTAATTCTGGCAGTGCTGTTGCTTGTGACTGGAGTACAGTTATTTTGTTTTGGTCTCTTGGCAGAGTTGCTGATGCGTACTTACCACGAATCTCAAGGACGCCCTATCTATCGCGTGCGTGAGGTTGTCGCAAAAAGTATAAAATAATTTTAAATACGTGATTTCACTCACGCTCTCAAAAAAAAATTAAGTTACAACAGAAGCCATCTAGAACAGGCAAAAAACTAATGAATGCCAGCTTTAGATGGCTTTATCTATGAGCCAAGAAACGCGTTTCTTGGTGTGAGGAGCATTTAGTTAATTAGTATAAACGCGCATCTACCTTGAAAAACCTATACATGACTGACGCCCAAATGCGGCGCAACCTGCTGTTTTCATTTGCAGCAGGTTTATTATTCTGGTCTGGCTCGGCTTCCTTACTGCCAACCTTACCACTTTACCTGGAACAATATGGAGCAACTAACCAAGAAATTGGGATCGTTATGGGCAGTTTTGCCCTGGGATTGTTGCTCTTCCGTTCTCGGTTCGGACAGTTGGCAGATGAGCGAGGTCGTAAAATCGTGTTGCTTATCGGTACGTTTGTAGGAGCGATCGCACCTCTTGGCTATTTAGTCATCAAATCATTTCCTTTATTGATGGCGCTACGTGTCTTTCACGGTTTAAGTGTTGCTGCTTTTGCACCTGGTTTTAATGCGTTAATTGCGGACATCGCACCCCCCGAAAAGCGTGGTGAAATCATGGGTTATCTGAGCTTGGTCAATCCTATTGGTGTTGCTCTCGGACCTGCTTTAGGAGGCTATGTGCAAGCATCTGGCGGCAATACCTATCTATTTTTGTTAGCGGGGGGATTAGCTTTAGGATCGTTCTTGTGCGTCATGCAAATTGCTAACCCACAGATAGAACAACAACCCGAAGAGATTCAAAAAAGTAAATTTTGGCAAGTGTTACTCAGTCCAAGGGTAAGAGTTCCTGCAGAAATTCTGTTGCTAGTTGGTTTGGCTGTCGGGACATTGAATACTTTTGTGCCGTTATTTATCAAATCCAGCAAAATCGAGTTAAACACGGGATTGTTTTATACAGCAGCAGCTTTCGCTAGCTTTAGCGTCAGGTTGTTCACTGGTAAAGCAAGCGATCGCCTTGGTCGTGGTTTGTTTATTACCCTCAGCCTCCTGTGTTACTGTGTAGCAATGCTCATTTTGTGGGAAGCTCACACCGCTCCAGCTTTCCTAGTAGCCGCAAGCTTTGAAGGAGCAGCTGGAGGTATGCTATTTGCTATACTTGCAACTCTTATGGCAGACCGTTCGCTACCACAGGAAAGAGGACGAGTTTTTGCCCTATGTATTGTGGGATGGGATGTTGGGCTAGTCACAGCAGGTCCTGTTTTTGGTGCGATCGCCGAACACATTGGTTACCGGAATATGTTTGGTTTTGATGCCTTTTTAACTGTCTTGGCACTTCTTCTTTTCCTGACGAAATCCAGCAAAGACTTACCCAATTCCCTTCGCTTTGCCCTGGGGCGCGGTACAGATATTTATGCTTTGAAGAAAGTTTAATACCATTTTGGATTTTAGATTTTAGATTTTGGATTGAGAACGTCTAAGACGATTTTGGATTTTAGATTTTAGATTTTGGATTGAGAACTTCTCTCTTGTGGTGCGGGCATCTTGCCCGCCCATTATACAAATTTACCTTTGTTAAGGATCGCTATAGCTAAGATTAACATCACTAAAATTCGTATTATGAATATGAGCACGGCTCATATTGCTACAACTCAAGTCAGCATGACTTAGATTAACCTCTTTAAAATCAGCATCACTCACGTTAGCACTGAAAAGGCAGGCATTGCTTAAGTTAGCTTTATTGAGATTAGCTTGAGTTAAGTCAGCACAACTAAGATTAGCGTCGCTCAAATCAGTATGACTTAAATCGGCATAGCTCAGGTCTGTATAATTGAGTAAAGCACCCAAAAGTTTAGCACCTTTGAGATTTGCATAGTTGAGGTTGGCACCTCGAAGATCGGCATCCTGTAGGTTGGCACCTCGAAGATCGGCATGGCTTAGATCGGTACCGTTAAGGTAAGCTCCCATCAAGTTGGCATTATTTAAGTCAATCCCACTGAGGTTTGCACCACTGTAGTTAGGAACACCTGTGTCAACATCACTTAAACGCCTGATGGTAGAGTCTGGAATAAGATTTAAGTCAGCATTTTTCTCTAGGAGTGAAAAGTTTTTGACGTCTTTCTCTACAAATACTTGGCTTTGGTCTTGAAATTCCTGTTCAAATTCTGATTTAGACATAATTCTATATCTCGATTCAACTGAAATTTTTGTTCTACTTAAATACAGCCATCACAATGGTTATTACGTGAAAGTGTGTATATTTAATCCATGACAGTTAGCTAAAAGTTCAACCTCCGTCAATTTCTGTAAATTTTTAATAAATTTTTAATAAATTTGCAACGCTCAACGAGTGATTTTTACATTTTTTGACTGGCGGGGATTGATAGACATCTCTAAACAATGTCAACTAGCCCTGAGTGCTCAGTCAGCAGGCAGAGATAAAAATATCAATGTAATAAAATGTAAAAATCACTAAAATCCTTAAAAATGGCAAAAGCTCAGTCATGCAAAGTAGCAAATTTTACATTTAGATCGAGAGTGATAAAACTGAGATAAACAGTAGTGCAGAGCGATTTGAAAAACAAATTATCAGACTGGCGAAGTTTAATGATACATTGCGTACAACCTCTGTAAAGATACGCTGTTTGAAGCGGCTCTATATTGAGATCACCCCAAGATTAGCTGATTACTCCAATATTCTTGATACTCATCTTCAATCAGGACTTAATTTTCACAATTAAGATTTGTTTTGTAAATTTCTTTTTTCTCAGCCTTATATTTGATAACAATACCTTTGCCAATTTACGAGGGTTCAACTTCTGTAGAAAGCGGATGAATACGACCATTAGAAGTCAGCTTGGCAAAAATCTGGGTTAATAAAATAGGCTCAGGCTTAACACTCAGCATTTTTAACATTTCCCGGACATATTGAAAACCACGATAGAAACAAAAATGTGCCTGTGGAGGTGGTTTCTTTTATGAGCTTTTTTTCACTTTGTAGCTATGCTAATTAAATATTATACCCTTTTTTCATCTCTAGTTTTGTTTAAGTCCTGCTAATGAGTAACAATAGCGATCGCGCCCCTGTTGTTTGGCATCGTACAGTGCTTTATCGGCTGAAGCGATGAGTGTATCTGGCTTTATATCCAAAGTGGGTATGCCAGAGCTAATCCCCATACTAACGGTGACGATCCCCTTGACATCAGACTTTGCATGGGGGATGACCAGAGCGTGAATTGCTTGCTGAATATTTTGTGCTACTTCGATGGCTCCCGCTAAGTCAGTATTGGGAAGGAGTACCGAAAATTCTTCTCCACCGTAACGCGCTACAAGATCGGCAGGACGACGAGCTACCTGTTGCACTGTTTGCGCGATTGTGATTAGACAATCATCGCCTCTTAGATGACCATAGTAGTCGTTATAAGATTTGAATTTATCAACATCGAATAAAATCAGTGACAGGAATTGTTGTTCCCGTGCAAGGCGTTGCCATTCTTCTTGCAGTCGTCCATCGAAGCAACGGCGGTTAGCCACCTGAGTCAAACCATCTAGATTTACCAGTTGTTCTAGTTTCTGATTCGCATCTTCTGCTTTTTCTTTAGCAATTACTAACTCTGCTGTTCTCTGTTGTACCCGTTGTTCCAAAGTTTCAAAAGATGTTTGTAACTGAAGTGCCATGTTGTTAAATGATTTTGCCAGTTGACCTATTTCGTCCAGTGAAGTAATTTTGGCGCGGATATCTAAGTTACCTGCGGTAAACTGCAAAACTATATTGGTAAGGTAAATTATTGGCTTTGTTAGCAGTTGCCCAATGGCAAAAGCGATGATTGTCACTACTGAAGCGATAATTGCAAATAGAAACATTGTGTCACGAATTTGCTTTTCTACAGGTGCTAGGGCAACAGCAAGGGGCTGTGCGAACAATACAGACCAAGGTTTATATTTTAAACGAGCGAGCGCAATCAGATTAAGCTGATTACCTGTTGCTGACAAAGATGCAATTAAATACGACTGTTTATTATCTAATGCTTGCTTAATTTTTAACTCATCAGTTGCCAATTCTTTGACAGGATAATTAAGTAAATTTCCTTGATTTTGTAGTCGATTTACAACAGACAAAGGCAGAGGCACAATTGATTGGAAAAGTAGTTTTGGTGCCGTACTATGTGCCAAATAAATATTATTTTCATCTAAAAGAATAGCCAATGATTTTGCCCCAGCCCTTTCAGTTTCTCGAGTTACTAACTGCTGAACAACAGTAGCATTGTATGAAATACGCAATACACCCAATATATCTCCCTTGGCATTGCGAACCGGACTGCTAAAAAAGAGGGTAACAAGGTCAGGAATTGTCGGCATTCGCTTCATCCCAGAAACAAAGGATAACCCAGTTTGCAGTGGTTTTTTAAAATAATTTTCAACTGATTCATCTTTGCCAATGTTCGATGTATGTGTATCCAATACATTTTTGCCGTTTAAGTCGAGCAAAGCATAGGAGAGAATATTGAGCATATCTTTGCGGCTGAGACGAATTAATGTTTCTGTCGCCAATCGCATTTCAGGGCTGTCATCTCGCTGTTTTGGAGTTAGGCTGAGGTAGCGTGCCAAACCTGGTAAAATTGCCTCTACGCGCACGGCATTGAGATTTCCATCAATAAAGGCATCTATTCTATTAGCGGTTTCGTTAGCCGCCACAGATAAGGCTTGTTGGGCGTTGTCAGTTAGTGCTTTTTCAGTTGTCTGTTTGTTGATAAATCCCAATAATAGCAAAGGAATCAAAGCAACAATGAGAAACGAGGCGATCAACTTTCTACGGATGCCACCCAAAACAAGCTGCTGCATGGCTTTAAACTAGGAGGGAGGATTCAAGAACGAAGAATTGAACAAACTTTTTAGCTCAGGAATGCGCGTCATGTTTCCAGAGCGAATAAAAAAGTCTGTATATATCTTGGCAGTTTTGTAGATGGAGTTAGGGTTGCTAGATTGAAATAATTTTTGATTTTCAGCTAAATCCGTTAGGTCTACTCCCTCCAGAGAAAGTGTATTGCTAGGAATTTTTAACGCTTTGCTGATGATGGCGTTTCCTTCAGTGACATTTGCTTTCCAGTAGGCTGCGGCTTGCAGCCATCCTCGGACAAATGCACGAATGTCTTCGGGGCGATCGCGGATTGTTTCACAGCGAAAGACAATCATATCTAAAATCAAGCCAAGGGTTTGTTTGCTACTAAATAGGATATGTCCCCCTGATTTAATAGCTTCAGAAAGATGGGGTTCCCAAGTGTGTCCAGCTTGAATAACATTATTTTTCAGACGTTGAGGAATATCTAAAGCTTCTAATTTAACCAAGTTCACATCATCGTTGGTTAATTTAGCAGTTTTTAACATCTCAGTCACAAAAACTTCGCTAAAACTTCCTAGATTTGCACCCAGCTTTTTCCCTTTTAAGTCAGAAACGGTTTTAATTTCTGATTGGGCGACTACCACATCTGCTCCTATTGATTCATCTATAACCATCACGCTTTGTATATTGGGATTTGTGGAACTCAAGATGATAAAACTTCCCAAGGACGCTGAAATGCCATCATACTTACCTGCACTGAAATTTGCGCGTTCCAATTGGACGGATCGGTTATAAATTAGTTCTACATCTACCCCTTGGGCTTTGAAAAATCCTTTTTCTTGAGCAACGATCCCTGGAAACTCGCCAACAAAATATCCAAATACCACCCTCAAGGGAGGGCGTTTTAATTTGGTTGGTGCTGAAGCATTACAAGCAAATAGTAAATAGGTGGTAATGATAAAAATACTAAGGTATTCGAGTAGTTTTAACATATAATATTTGATATTTTCTAAATATAATTTATGAAATTTCAACTAAATCAACTATCTGTTACAATTCCAATCGAGATGAATCAAACTTCCATACACCTGAACGGACGAAGCGCCAGCCATAAACATAACTAGATAATGCCCACGCCTTGCGATCGGTGATTAACTCAACAACCGTACCTTCACCCACCGTAATAGTTGCATATTACTTGAGGTATTCGTACCACTGGTCTACAAGCTGGGTCACAATGGTAAAGATAATGCCCGTTCGTACAGCGTCCTCTTTTGTTGCACTCTCGTTCCTTTGGCACAATCCCAAGTATCCAGAACCAGTTACAGTATAAATCCGGCAACTGCCTTGGTCAAGCCACAACTTCAGACCTAGCTTATCTTCATAGAACTCAGTAGAGGTGGCAAGGTCGTTAGTGTATAAAAAAGTAATTTGTTGGTCAATTGGTGGGGGAGACTTGGAATGTGTTACCCGAAATACCTTCAACTCGCTTGAGTTGTTTGCTTGCTAGCCAAATACTGCTCGATCGCTTCTCTAATCAAATCCGGTACCGTGCAATTTTCAAGGGAAAATCCTTGATCTGGCGCTTTATATCAGGATGAACCTGCGCCTTGACTTGCTCTGATAGCGGTTCAGAAGCTTGGGTCTCTAGTCTCGCTGTCAAAAAAAACAAAAAAGGCTGAAAAAGTTGTGCCCAAAACTAGCTGCAACACTCCACTGCTGTTGAACTTAGAGAACGAGCAAAGACCCATTCGTGACAATTTGAGATAACATTGCTTTTGTCAATTAGAAATTATGCTGAAAAGTCTCTCAAAAATTATGTATCAAACATAGCTTTGTGTTTGGATTTCAGCATAAATTATGAATGAAAGGTTGCGATTGGGTGCGCGGCTATTTACAGACAAATCCCAATGTTAACAATAGCGACAAGCAACTCTGCAATGGCATTAGTACTGCAAAGTGAAAGAGCGAACACTAAGTTATTTGATGAAAGCAAATTTTGCATTCAGTTAGGGTAAAAGCAAGACGCTGTGTACTAGCTCAATTTCGCTCCTGTAATCCCGGCTCTGGTATTGTTGACCTTAAGGCTTTCTATCGTGGTTTTCAATATGTCCGGGAAATGTTAAAAATGCTGAGTGTTAAGCCTGAGCCTATTTTATTAACCCAGATTTTTGCCAAGCTGACTTCTAATGGTCGTATTCATCCGCTTTCTACAGAAGTTGAACTCTCGTAAATTGGCAAAGGTATTGTGATAAGGAAAGTTTTTATCAAGAACACCAGAGGACAGGAGGCAGAAGGTTGAGTAGTTCATAAGACAAGGTAGAATAATTTGGCAGCAATATCACTCTTAGGTGCTGGTATTGACTGCAACAGTTTAAATTAACTAGCGTTTGCCGTGACAGTACTTCGCACATCTGATACTCAATTGCGATACAACCTGCTGGTTCTCTTTGCAGCAGGTTTATTATTCTGGTCTAGCATGGCTTCATTACTACCAACACTGCCGATTTACCTCAGGCAACTGGGTACAAACAGGCAGGAAATTGGAATTGTAATGGGCAGTTTTGCTGTTGGATTATTGCTGTTTCGCCCTTGGTTGGGGCGTTTGGCAGATAGGCGGGGTCGGAAGATCGTGTTGCTGATCGGTACTCTCGTGGCTGCGATCGCACCTCTGGGCTACTTAACAATCAAGTCTATTCCCCTGTTGATGCTCTTACGTGCTTTTCATGGTATTAGCATTGCAGCTTTTGCCACTGGCTTTAATGCTTTGGTCGCGGATATAGCGCCTCCAGAAAAAAGGGGTGAAATTATTGGCTACATGAGTTTGGTCAATCCGATTGGGTTTGCCATTGGACCTGCTTTGGGTGGTTATCTACAGTCCGAGGCTAGCAACAAGGTTTTATTTCTCATAACTGCAGAATTGGCGCTTGTCGCCGTATTGGGTATTTTCCCCATTGTTAACCCACCTCTGCCAAAACTCAAAAGAACAGATGCCAAAGACAATCAATTTTGGAAAATTTTATTGAGTCCAAGGGTGAGAACTCCGGCTATCATCATGTTGCTCATCGGTTTAGCTGGTAGTGCCATACACATTTTTATCCCGTTGTTTATTAAAGAAGCCAAAATCGCTCTAAATCCAGGTTTGTTTTTCACTGCTGCAGCTATCTCAGGTTTTGGGATAAGGTTATTTATAGGCAAAGCAAGCGATCGCTTGGGTCGTGGCTTATTTATTACTATCAGCTTAGTTTTCTATACGTTGTCAATGTTAATTTTATGGCTGGCATATACTCCTCCAACTGTTTTGTTAGCAGCAGTTGTGGATGGGGCTGCTTCTGGAACCTTAATTCCCGCAATCACAGCTATGATGGCAGACCGAGCAAAACCCCAAGAACGAGGACAGATTTTTGCCCTGTGTCTGTTGGGCTTAGATGTAGGGATTGCGATCGCGGGTTTGATGTTCGGGTGGTTTACCCATCATTTTGGTTATCGAAAAATGTTTCTTGTTTCCGCCTTTTTAACTTTCTTGGGATTTTTCTTCTTTCTCACCCAGTCCAGCAATAGCTTAGGAAGTTCCCTACGCTTTGCTCTTGGTCGTGAAGCAGATAATTATGCTATCAAAAAGGTCTAGAGACTCACTATCATGGCAAAAAAGCGCCTTTGTGAGAAAGACGCTTCTTCATAAATAAAGACGCGCCATGGCGCGTCTCTACATGCATCATTAGCGGGCGAGGAGGGATTCGAACCCCCGACACCGTGGTCCGTAGCCACGTGCTCTAGTCCACTGAGCTACACACCCTTACAAGAATTTTATAGTAACACACATTTTCCCCATGACGCAAGAAAATTCTGAAAATTCATTTGCCGAACTCAGTCATTTAGACAAGCAAGGGCAAGCCCAAATGGTAGACGTGTCTGGGAAAGCGCCCACAGTCCGGGAAGCCATAGCCATTGCTAGAGTCAAGATGCTAGCAGAAACCTTCACCGCCATTCAAGCAGGGAACGCTCCCAAAGGAGACGTGTTGGGTACAGCAAGGATAGCAGGAATTATGGCAGCCAAACACACAGCTTCATTGATCCCCCTATGCCACCCTCTCCCCTTGCACAAAATCGAAGTGCAAGTCACACCCGATCCCCAACTTCCCGGTTATCAACTGCAAGCGATCGTCAAAACCAAAGCAGAAACAGGCGTAGAAATGGAAGCTTTAACAGCCGTTTCTATTGCTGCTCTTACCCTCTATGACATGGCAAAAGCCCTAGAAAAAACAATTCAAATTGAAGCAATTCAGTTAGTCAGTAAAACAGGAGGGAGTAGGGAGTAGGGAGTGGGGAATAGGGTGGGCAATGCCCACGCTACTTTACTCTTCTCTATCCTCTGCGTACTCAGCGCCTCTGCGGTTCCATTTCCAAAAAAACAAAAAGCGCCCCTCTGACGAAGGACGCTTTTCTTATCGTCGAGACGCGATACATCGCGCCTTCATAGTATTGATTAACCGTTGATAGCAGGAGCGCTGATTGCAACGGGAGCAACTTCAGCAGATGCTAAGTCGAGAGGGAAGTTGTGAGCGTTGCGCTCGTGCATCACTTCCATACCGAGGTTAGCGCGGTTGAGGATGTCTGCCCAAGTTCCAATCGCACGACCTTGAGAGTCAATTACCGATTGGTTGAAGTTGAAGCCGTTGAGGTTGAACGCCATGGTGCTGATACCCAGTGCGGTGAACCAGATGCCTACCACTGGCCATGCTGCCAAGAAGAAGTGCAAGGAACGACTGTTGTTGAATGATGCGTATTGGAAGATCAAGCGACCGAAGTAGCCGTGTGCTGCCACGATGTTGTAGGTTTCTTCTTCTTGTCCGAACTTGTAACCGTAGTTCTGAGATTCGGTTTCAGTTGTTTCACGAACTAAGGAAGAGGTTACCAAGCTTCCGTGCATTGCACTGAACAAGGAGCCACCGAATACACCTGCTACACCTAACTGGTGGAAGGGGTGCATCAAGATGTTGTGCTCAGCTTGGAACACCAACATGAAGTTGAAGGTTCCAGAGATACCCAAGGGCATACCGTCAGAGAAGGAACCTTGACCGATGGGGTAGATCAAGAAGACTGCGGTTGCAGCAGCAACGGGTGCGCTGAATGCTACGCAAATCCAAGGACGCATACCCAAGCGGTAGGACAATTCCCACTCACGACCCAAGTAGCAGAAGACGCCAATCAGGAAGTGGAAAACCACCAACTGGTATGGACCGCCGTTGTACAACCACTCATCTAAGGAAGCGGCTTCCCAGATGGGGTAGAAGTGAAGACCGATGGCGTTAGAAGAAGGAACAACTGCACCAGAGATGATGTTGTTGCCGTAGAGTAAGGAACCTGCAACAGGTTCGCGGATACCATCGATGTCTACTGGAGGAGCAGCGATGAAAGCAATGATGAAGCAGATCGCTGCGGATAACAGTGTGGGGATCATCAATACGCCGAACCAGCCTACATAAAGGCGGTTTTCGGTGGAGGTGATCCAGTTACAGAACTGCTCCCATACGCTTGCGCTTTCGCGACGTTGTACAGTTGTGGTCATGACTGATATAAGTGCTGTATGTATGTGGTATGTATGTTTCAAAAGTCAAGGTAGAATTTTCTACCTGCTGATTACAATATTAAACATACTGTTACAGTTTGTAAAGCCTCTTAAGAAAAATTTTTTAGCCTCTGAAAAAAAGGCAAATAAGGGACCTTAGCCCTATACCAGAAAAGGTGCAAGTTGATCTGTGATGTTAATCAAACTTTAGAGATGACAGCGATCGCTCAACATTCAGAGCTAAAAACTTATCAACAGGAGCGTACATCCACCAACACGAGGAAAATTGAGAACTGTAGCTATTTTTCTGGAATCCCAATGCCGAACCTAGTTGTTCATCTCTAGGAAGGACTGCGATCGTATACAGATCGCAAAGGTTAGGAAACTCTATTTGCATCCTAATTAACGTTTTTTGTAAATCCTCCAATAACAGACAAATATTCTCTCGCTGCTTGTAGGGAGAGTCTATGAGCCAGATTCTTATACATATAGATGTACAACTTGGATCTTCCGATAGAGCGATTTTGAAAGGGTCAGCTTCTTTAGAACTATCCAGCAGGAAAAGACTGTTGCGAGGAGGGAGAAAGAAATTGTTCTCAGATTCCCTAGCTATAGGATGCAAAGCGTAAAACCCAACGGGATGTTGATTATCGCGACGGCGCAGGACTCGCATACCAGTAGGATACTGCTCAGCCCAGACTCGCAGTATTTTGACTATTCTATGGGGGTCAACAGTTGTCTTTTTGTTAAGAAAGTTAAAGTCACGAGCCAAAAAACTCGCAACGGGAATGGTATCCGTTCGGGGATTGTAATTATCTGTTACAAGTTGTGTAGATTTAGCAGCGCGAAAACCTTCTGGCAGATTGGACAGTAAAGATCTCACCCGAATGCAGGTACTGTTACCATCAAAGTCTTTTTCAATCAATCCCAAAGCCACCAGTTGATCGATCATCATACCTGCTGCACGTTCGCTTCCCCGCCCGGTGTTTTGTTGACCGTAGAAAATTTCATAAGCTTCGCGGTGCGTACAAGAAACGAATCCATCTGGTATGTCTAATTGAGACAAAGGGGGTTGTATCCGCTTGCCAAGTTCTTGCTTTTGCTTAAGTAAAAGATATGCCCACAATTTAACGAAATACTCTGCTCGTCGGCGTGTTACACCAACTCTTCCGATGAGAAGAGAAATGTACTTGTGTTGTTGCTCAACTGGAAACCATTGGTCAATACTTGCATAATTCATAGGTCATTTATCCCTGGTCACTGGTCACTGGTCACTGTAAAAAAAACTTCACCCTGCTTCAGTTGACTTCAGGACGTTTCCAGCAAAAAACGTTGACTTCAGACTTATTGCTTAACCTACAGGTTACGGTATGGACACTGCAGAGCCAAAAAAATAACAATCGATTTATGCAGCTGGTTGATTGCGACTGGTGCTTAGTTGTTATGCGTGCTTACTCGTAGAGGAGATTTATCATGTGCTTTGCAGAAGAACATAAATATATCACTTCTAACCAAAAAGAAAAATTGAATAAACAAAATTATCATGGTAAGCAATTACAACCTGAGTCAAGGGCTTACCTGTTACAAGCTGTCATTGAAAGCTTTGTAGACGGTCTTTTAATACTGACTACTCAGGGCGAACTGCTTCAAGCTAATGAATGCGCCCGCCAAATTTGCCGACAAACAATGTGCGGGAGAAATTTTGTTGATACAGTTCCAGAGGAGATTTGGCGTGTTTGTGAGTCTTTGATCGATAGCCGCGAACTTTTTCCAGAAGAACGCATTGTTATCGAATCTGACATACAAACCGATAAAGGTGTAAAACTGCGGATTCGAGCCAGATGGTTGGCTTTAGATGCGAGCGAACGAAATGTTATGTTGGTGATTTTAGAAGACCGCAACCAAACTCATCAAAGTCTGGCTTTCTTTGATGCTAAAAAATACGGGCTGACTCACCGAGAAGCGGAGGTTTGGTTGCTGCGCCAAGCAAATCTTTCATACAGGGAGATTGCAGAAAGGCTTTATATCACTATCAACACGGTTAAGAAGCATTTAAAAAATATTTATGCCAAGCAACAGGAGATGATGTGCATGCAATAAAGGAAAATGAAGGGAAGTGGAGGATATCTATGTCTACTTCTCAAACTGTTACTTACAGTCCTGCTTATACAATTGTGCCTACCTATGAGTGTTTTAATCGCTGCACGTATTGCAATTTTCGCACCGATCCTGGTAAAAGTCCTTGGATGACAGTTTTGGATGCAGAAAAGCTTTTAAAACAACTTCAAAATCAAAATGTTTGTGAAATATTAATTTTGAGTGGGGAAGTACATCCCCATTCTTCACAACGTCAAGCTTGGTTTCAGAGAATTTATGACTTATGCCAATTAGCATTTTCTCTGGGTTTTTTACCGCATACGAATGCGGGACTGCTTAGTTTTGAAGAAATGCAAAGGCTCAAGGAAGTTAATGTTTCCATGGGGTTAATGTTGGAGCAGTTAACCCCTGTATTGTTGGAAACTGTTCACAAACACGCGCCGAGTAAATTACCAGAAGTCAGGTTACAACAATTGCAGTGGGCGGGTGAATTAAGGATACCGTTTACAACTGGGCTGCTTTTAGGAATTGGTGAAACAGAAAAAGATTGGTGGGAGAGTTTAGAAGCTATATCTGCTCTTCAACAAAGATATGGCAATATACAGGAAGTTATTTTGCAACCTCACAGCCCTGGAAGTCAACAAATTTTGGCTGCTCCACCTTTTAATCCATGTCAGCTTCCAGAAGTTATTTCTAAAGCACGTCAAATTTTACCGGAAGATATTACTATTCAAATTCCACCAAATTTAGTTCAAGATTCACAATGGTTATTGGAATGTGTGGAAGCTGGTGCTAGGGATTTGGGTGGTATTGGACCAAAGGATGAAGTCAATCCTGATTATCCTCATATTCAATACCAAAGATTGCAAGAAATATTGAAGTCTGGTGGTTGGAAGTTGGTTCCGCGTTTGCCTGTTTATCCACAATTTGATGCTTGGCTGTCGGTGGAGTTGCAAGCGGGGGTGAAGAGGTGGCGGTATAGGATTAAAAATATATGAACCGCAGAGGGCGCACCAGAACGCGGAGGCAATACTGCTCGGTTAAGCGTAAAAATAAGAAAATACGTAGGTTGGGTTGAGGAACGAAACCCAACATTTACAAGCATTTGTTGAGCTTCTCCAAGAGTTTTCCTAACCCACAAAAATTCTTATCCGAGTAATATTGAGTCCTAAATCAGTTATGAAAAGTTAGAACGCCGACTTCTTCAAGAAGTCGGCGTTCTGGGCACAGTCGATTGCTACAAATCAGATAAGATGACTGTATCATAGATTTCTATTGGAAATTTCTATTTTATGGCGCAAGAAACTGCAATTTTAAGACGTTTATTTAACGCTTTTGATCCGTCTCGACCTTTACCAGATGGAGACCCACTTTATGTTGACTGTCAAGAGGTACGAGGAGATGGCGATATTAAGGAAGAAATAGGACGAGAAATTTTGTATTCTAACAGTATGACATATCAGATCTATGCTGGTCATCGTGGAGCAGGAAAATCAACTGAACTGTTGCGGCTCCAAAGGTATTTAGATAATTATGGCTGTTATGTAGTTTATTTTGCAGCAGACGATCAGGACATTGAACCTGAAGATGCTGAGTATACTGATATTCTTTTGGCTTGTACGCGACATTTGCTAGAAAGTCTCCGCAATATTGCTCGACCTGAACCTTTGCTAAAATGGTTAAGAGAGCAATGGGAAGACTTAAAAGATTTGCTATCTACCCCAGTATCTTTGGAAACTTTAGAAGTAGAGACACTAATACTGAGCAGGCAATTGAAAACTTGAAAACAGCAATTAATCTTAATCCCGAAGAATATCGAGAGATGGCAAAAAATGATTCTGATTTTGACAACATTCGTCAAGACGATCGCTTTCAATCACTAATTTCTAAAATAGAAAGGTAAATTTAGATGTCAGAAATAATTAACATTGAACGAGCAATTTTGGATAATTTACGGGTACTTCCAAATGAACAACAACAGGAAGTACTAAATTTTATAGAATTTCTCGTGCAAAAAGTAAGAAAAATCGAACCAATTAGTAACGAAGATTTAAATGATAGTATTTTATCAACAATTGACCAACAAGAACAGCTATCTATGCAAGAAATTGCTAAGCTACCTGTGCAAGAACGTCACAAAATACTAGCACCTTATATAGCTCTTACATCTGAAGATTTCATTCAAGACAAAGAATTAACAGAATTTTCTGTTTTGGATAGCGAAGACTGGGATACTGAAAATGAATAGTCCCAAACGAGGTGAAATTTGGCTTGTGCAACTCGATCCAACTAGAGGACAAGAAATTCAGAAAACTCGACCTGCTATTGTAATTAGTTCTAATATGTTGAATACTATTCCAATGCGAATAATCGTGCCTATAGCAACTTGGCAACCTAAATTTCAAAATCGCCCTTTTATGGTTCTTATTCAGCCAACTGATGACAATGGTTTAGGCTCTGATTCAGCAGGGAATATTTTACAAGTTCGGAGCGTGACAACTGAGCGATTTGTCCGACGTTTGGGAATAGTGTCTGAAGAGGTTATGCAGAAATTACTAGCAGTTTTAATCATCTGTATTGATTATTCTCCTGAAGTCACAACTGACTGATTGCTTTGATAAAGATAGTTGGCATTAAGAAACTACAACTGGTGCTCGATTTTCCCAAAACTTTTCCCCTCTAGCTGCTATAAAGTTACTCAGGAACTCTTCTAGAGAACTTGCTGCCTTATACCATTCCTCACGCTCATCTAATGGCAAAGCAATCATTACTTCTCCAAAATCTGGTGTTTGTTCATTGCACCTGAGTACCAACAGTTCAGAATCTCCTAAAAATTCTCCTAGAATTAAATCTGATACTCGAAAATCTTCCAATCTTTGAGAAATCTTTTTCTCTTGCTCTTCAATTGTTTGATAGGGCGACCACACAATAAGACCCCACTGACCATAGGTAGTATCTTCAAACAAGCGTAGTTCTGACGTTTTATTCCAAAGTTGCTGTACTGATTCGGGTAACTTAATCTCTAAAATCTCCTCAAGTCTCTTTGGTTCCCAAGGTTCTGGTGGAAGAATTTGACAAGATAAATTCATTTGTTTAGCTGTAGGATACCTCATCAACGTTGACTTACCTTTTTCATAGCCGCATCACACCACATCCTTATAGCTTGCTCCATCGCTTCGCTGTGACCTATTTCTAATTCAATAGCTAGCTGTTTGAAATTTTTAACTAAATCCTTGGGTAAGTAAGCAGCACTTTGGGTGTAATCGCTATGGGTGCGTTTATTAATTCGAGTTCCCATGATGAAAAAAGTCAATTTGCTGTTATGCTAGCATAATAGTCGGATACCCGCACCTGAACTCTTATTGCAAACAGTTGGCAACCTCAAAGCGTGATGTAAAATGGTAAGAGTAGGATTCGGGGGACCATTACTGGTCAAAGGCGCTTATCGAGACTATTTTCGGTAACCTCCAAGGTTTAAAATCGAGCCAGCTGAAACAACTACAGCGGCTATATCACCAGCGCATACCGGGCGATCGCATCACTACGCCTGAGTTTTCCCAGCGACTGGCTGCTATTAGTAGCGAAATGAATCAGCCCGTGTGTACTTACCTCAACCGTCGCGGACAAGTGATCCGCGTAGGGGTCGGGACACCACGTCAAACGCAAATTCCACCTTTGGAATTGCCGCGTTATGGTGCTGAACGACTGAGCGGTATCCGTTGCATTGCGACTCACTTGAAGTCAGAACCGCCTAATGAAGTGGCGCTGACTTCTATGGCGTTGCAACGATTGGATGCCCTTGTCATGCTCAATGTGACTGGAACGGGATTTCAACGGCGAGGTGGTGGTGCGACTGGATACGTTAAGGAAGCTTATTTAGCTCACTTAGCACCCCAAGATGCTCGTGCCTTCATCACCAGTCCGGCGATGAGAACGGCTGCTCCATATCTTTCTTCTTCTGAAGGGGGCGATGAGGAACCGAAAGGACAAGAGGGTAACCTTACACCTGCTAATTGGAGTGCTAGTTGGAGCATATCACCTCCTTTGAGCTTGGATATGCTGACAAAACAGGACTTCATTGAGTTAGTGGAAGGACTCGAATCCGAGTTCCGACGGGAATATGTCGCCCAAGATGTAGACACAGACCACGATCGCGTTCTGATTGTTGGGGTGATGACGGATGAGCTAACGACTCAACAATTCCACGATACCCTTGAAGAACTGGGGCGATTGGTGGATACTGCAGGCGGAGAAGTTTTGCAGAACATGAGACAAAAGCGATCGCGCATCCATCCCCAGACAGTAGTCGGTGAAGGTAAGGTACACGAAATTGCCTTAACTGCTCAAACTTTGGGAGCAAATTTGATCGTGTTTGATCGCGATCTCTCACCCGCTCAGATTCGCAATTTGGAATCTCAGATTGGGGTTCGAGTGGTGGACCGCACGGAAGTTATTTTAGATATTTTTGCTCAACGCGCTCAATCTCGTGCGGGGAAACTACAAGTTGAGCTAGCCCAGTTAGAGTATATGCTGCCGCGTTTGACTGGTAGAGGTCAAGCCATGTCCCGACAAGGGGGTGGTATTGGGACTCGCGGTCCTGGTGAAACTAAGCTGGAAACGGAACGCCGTGCTATTCAACGACGCATTGCCCGATTGCAGCAAGAAGTTAACCAACTTCAAGCACACCGAGAACGATTGCGCCAAAGACGGCAACATCAAGAAGTTCCGTCCATCGCTATTGTTGGATATACCAATGCTGGTAAATCTACCTTATTAAATGCTTTAACTAACGCTGAAGTTTACACGGCTGACCAATTATTTGCCACTCTCGATCCCACCACGCGCCGCTTGGTTGTTCCTCATGGGATGAGTGGTGACACTCAAGAGATTCTGGTAACCGATACTGTAGGATTTATACACGAATTGCCTGCATCGCTGATGGATGCCTTCCGTGCCACTTTGGAGGAAGTCACAGAAGCTGATGCCCTATTGCATTTAGTGGATTTATCCCATCCTGCATGGTTAAGCCACATACGCTCGGTTAGAGATATTTTGGCTCAAATGCCAGTCACTCCCGGTCCAGCCCTGGTTGTTTTTAATAAGATTGACCAAGCGGATAGTGAGACCCTAGCACTTGCAAGGGAAGAATTTCCTTTAGCAGTATTTATTTCTGCAAGCAACCGCTTGGGATTGGAAACCCTGCGTCAAAGGCTGGGACAGTTAGTGCAATATGCTACCTCCTGCTAAATAGTTTCCCAATAATTTATTCAATTGAGTGGGATGTCGCTCCTAGCCCGTCCCACTCAATTTGGCAGGTAAGATGTCCACCCACTCCACTACTGTATGGGCGCAATGCCTCGCGCCTCTACTAACAATTAACAACGACAGGCGAGACGCCTGTCCTACACCACTAACAACTAACAACTAACAACTAACCACTAACCACTACAATTTAAAATTAAGAAATATTAATAAACCCTGAGGATATTATGACTGCAAAAGTAGAAATTTACACTTGGAGAACTTGCCCGTTTTGTATCCGTGCTAAACAATTACTGACACACAAGGGAGTTCATTTCACTGAATACAGTATTGATGGAGATGAAGCAGCACGGAATAAAATGGCTCAACGGTCAAATGGAAGGCGATCGCTGCCACAAATTTTCATTAACAACCGTCATGTTGGGGGCTGCGATGACATCCACGCCCTAGACTCTCAAGGAAAGTTAGACGAGCTACTGGCCTCCTAAGAAATTATAAATTCTAAATGATAAAACGTTTCATAATTTATAATTTACAATTCACTTGAGGCAGAAAGCGTGAAACTGGCTTTTATTATCGACCCCATCCACCAGCTCGATCCTTGTCACGATACCAGTGTTGCACTAATGGAAGCAGCACAAATTTTGGGACATGAGGTTTGGATCACTCAAGCTAACTTACTTGCTGTGGTAGAAGGCAAAGCTTGGGCAGTTCTGCAACGGGTAGAACTGGTACCAGTGCAATTGGTGGAGGGACGTTATCAAAAAACGGACTCTTGGTATAAATTGATCGATACTTCTGGCACGCTCCTTTGCCTGGAAACAATGGATGCCGTGTTCATGCGAACCGATCCACCTGTCAATACCGCATACCTTTATGCGACTTACATTCTAGATTACATCGACCAAAACAAAACTTTAACGATCAACACTCCAAGAGGTATTCGGGCGGCAAACGAAAAAATGTATGCCCTTCAATTCACTCAAGCAATTCCAGAAACTATTGTGACTGCTGATAAGCAGTTAATTCGTCAGTTTGTAGAAGCTAAAGGTTCGGCTGTCCTCAAACCATTAGGGAACAAAGCAGGAGAGGGAATTTTATTCTTAGAACCGAGCGATCGCAATTTCAACTCCATAGTCGAACTGAGTACCCTCCAAAGTCGCGTTCCAGTGATGGTGCAAACCTACTTGAGTGAGGCAAAAGATGGAGACAAGCGTATTATCTTACTGAATGGTGAACCCATTGGTGCTGTTAACCGCCTCTCTGCCCGTGGTGAATTTCGGAATAATATGGCTGCAGGTGGCACAGTTGCCAAGACTGAAATCACTTCTAGGGAGCTTGACATTTGTGTTCAACTAGCTGATACCTTACGCCAAGAAGGTTTAATGTTTGTTGGGATTGACGTTATTGGCGGTTACCTTACCGAAGTTAACGTCACCAGTCCCACTGGAGTCAGAGAGATAGACCGATTGGACGGAATTCGCCTTGGAGAACGGGTGATTCAATGGGTCGAGCAAGCGGTAAACAAAAATAAAAAATAGTTTACAAGCATTTTGGTAGTAACTTCTCCTTCAGTCAAACTGGTAGTGAGAAGTTTTTAATTATCCAGCGTAATTTCCAAAGACACCCTGGCAAACCTATACGGTTGCGAAAAACATTGGAAATTACAGTAAGCAGTACTGGGTGCCAAAAAAATCTAAGTAAGCAGAAAATGGTTAGGTGTAGAAAAACTCCTACAACCTCGATAACCGTAATTGGCAAAACCTTTAACGAATAAAATATAGTACCAATTTGAAAAAAGAATGTGACAGATAATTGGATGAGACTAAATCCACAGAAAGGCTTTCTCAATCCAAAATCTAAAATCTACTCATCCAAAATGGTATAAGTCAGGTAAGGTTTTCTCAATCCAAATTATTAAAGATATCAGTTGAGATCTTTAAAATCTCTTAACCAGATTGCATTCATAAATTTACAACTCTTTAGTTATTACGAGGTGGACGGCGGCTGCGAAGGAAATCCGGTATATCCAATCCTGGTTTTTCTTTCGGTTCGGACATAGGTGATGGCGGATTGATAGGTGGTGTTTGTGGCATTTGTCGCCTTCCTGGAGGTGGAGGTGCTACTACCCCTCTAGGTTGATTCACATTTTGAGGCGGTACGGACTGGGCTTCACCTGTGAAACCGGTCGCAATGACTGTCAGCCTCACCTCTCCTTGCAGCCTGTCATCAATCACGGCTCCAAAAATAATATTAGCGTTGGGATCGACTACCTCGTATATGGTTTCAGCAGCAGCGTTCACTTCATGCAAGGTTAAGTCGCTACCACCAGTGATGTTAAAAACAACACCTCTAGCCCCTTCTATAGAACTTTCTAATAAAGGCGAAGAAATGGCTGCGATCGCCGCTTCTCTTGCTCTTGATTTACCCGAACCAATACCGATCCCCATCAATGCCGAGCCTGCATCTGCCATGACAGCCCTGACATCGGCAAAGTCAACGTTAATCAAGCCAGGAATAGTAATTATATCAGATATACCTTGGACGCCTTGACGCAGCACATCATCTGCATAACGAAAAGCATCTTGCATGGGTGTTTGCTCGGGGATCACTTCCAACAGCTTGTTATTGGGGATGATGATGAGGGTGTCCACCCTACTTTTTAAACCTTCAATGCCTTGCTCTGCTTGCTGAATGCGTCGGCGTCCTTCAAAGATAAACGGACGAGTGACGACACCCACGGTCAGAGCACCCATTTCCTTGGCGACTTCCGCGACAATTGGAGCCGCACCAGTTCCTGTTCCACCCCCCATTCCCGCAGTGATAAAGACCAAGTCCGAACCTTCTAAAGCCCTAGCAATTTCGTCTCGCGATTCCTCAGCTGCCTTTTGACCGATTGCTGGATTGCCACCTGCACCCAAACCTCGAGTCAATTTCTGTCCAATTTGCAAACGGCTTGGAGCTGCTGTCAAGGTGAGAGCTTGAGCATCGGTGTTAATTGACCAAAACTCTACCCCTATCACATCGGACGCAATCATGCGGTTAACAGCATTGCTACCACCACCACCAACACCAATAACTTTGATATTGGCAACTCGACCAGGAACAATGTCGCCCATGCGGGTATCTTCGCGCTCGACTTTCTTGCTGTCATGATTTTGACTAAAGTTTACCACGGAATGGCTGAAGGGATTGGTTGAGTTGGTGGACAGTGAGTACCCCGATTGTCCAGGTGACTGTGAGTTTTTATAGGTAAGCCCTTGGTTATTATCAAGTGTCATTGGATTTGCGGTCTTGTAGATAAACGACTTTTTCAGGTGTTATTCACCTAGTAGTAGTCTGAGGCTGCCACAATATATGGCATTGTTTGCTTTTTCTCTCTACTTCCAACCCGGCGAGTGAATTGGAGGCACGAAAGCTAGCTCTTGGGTTTACCATTATGGCATCTAGCTCACAGCGATCTTAAAAGTGAAGTATACCTATGTTTACCTAAAATGGACTTAGATGACTTCCACTTTTACATCGATATATTCACTGTAATGAAAGCTGATTTCGATTAGTATACCTTTGGTATCTCCAATAATTTCTCCGTATTTTTGCTAGTGATTGACATCAGAAACGAACTTTGTCCCAGGAGAACTATAATTTTTCTTCTGCTTCTCGTTTCGTACACTAGGTTTTTTGGGATAAATTTCAATTATTTAAAATTTTAAAATCCTTATTCCACTAGTGTCTCAAAACCTTGAGAGCTTCAATATTGCCTCCTCGAAGTAATTTTAAGTTATTGCGTAACGTACAAACCTGAAATAAGTGCATAATTTGTAAAGACCTGCCGTGGCAGGTCTCTCGATTTGTCATCACCATTTGAACAGTAGGATTTACCATTATGGATTCTTGCAACTTAAGATGAATACTAGGTAAGCTGCAGGCGCTTTCCAGACCCAACGCTACAATCGGACTCTCTAACATCATGCACCCCGTCTTGAGATGTTAGGGTAAAAAACAACGTGCCGTTTTCTACCAAAATGGAAGATTTTACGACTCTTTCTTCCATTTTAATGAGAAATTTACGTTTATTTTTACATTAGTGACACCGAATAACAAAAATTCTATACTTATCAGCATAGAACTTCTCTAATAATTAATTGTGTTTTATACATCAAACACAGTAATTTTTTTAAGGTCTGGGTGCGTTAAGCAACCGCTTTTTTTGGTTCATTTGTACTATGGGAGAGTCAGGATTTTTTAAATCAATGTACTCTATTTGGCTGGGATTCAGTTGTGCTGGCAGATGACGCATCTGTGCCAATACCTTGATTTTTTCAAGGAGTTGAAAGTTGGGTGCTCCAAAATGCACGTTTCCCAATTCTGTTTTCAAAATTAAATTGGTTGGGTCTTGAAAATCAATTTCCAGAACATGAACAGAACTTTGGGTAATAGCTTGATAAAGTTGAGTCCAATACGGGCGGTACTGCTCTGGGGAACCAATAACCTTAAGCTTGGGTAACTGTACATTTGGATTTAGTGCTTTCTCCTTGCCTAGAGGCATCCAAACACCATTGGCATCAAGTAACCCTACAGATACTTTTTTATTGATAGAACCCTTATTTCCCTGCTTTGTGCGAGTCGGCGCAATAGCGAATACCGCTTCTGTTGGGCAATCAGTTGGGCTGCTCTTCCCCTGTGTTGAAGGCACGGGGCAATCCTGTAAAGCAGAATTAGAGCGTATTACGCGCTCCGCGATCGCTACAGGTTCTCGCTCGTCAATTTGGACAACTAACCCTGGTGGAAACAAACGACGACTCACTGTCGCTTGTGCAATAGTCGGTTCCTGCTTTAAAGACTCAGCAAGCCTGTAAGGTTCTATACGCCATAAAGACTGGGGGTAAGAGAGTACGAGCCGTGACTGAACAACTTCGTCAGGTAGTAGATGATTACCTAATATAACTATATCTTTAGAAGTCTTTAATACCCAAATTGGTTGGATTGTTACCCATAGCAATCCACTCGCTAGCGAACTCACGGCAAAAGTTCGCCAAGCAGCCCGAATAAATTTCATCTGCCGTTGTTGACGTAACTTTTTACGACGACCTTGCAAATCTGCGCGGGAAACTGATACTATACCAGCCATTAAAACCCTTCTACCCTTTCATACCGAGTCGTTGTTGGGCTCGTCTTTTGTATATTAATGTTAGCTAGAGACACCTGATTTTCATAATTTTAAATTTTTACTCATTGAGGTTTGTAGCCAGGAATGTTTCTGAATGTAGCCTTTCTATTTTATGATGGCAACCATTTCGTTATTAAAAAGCTACAATCAACTTATTGACAAAATAGCTTTTATTTGCTTATTGATTTGGGAACGGGCAATGGGCAATGGGCAATGGGCAATGATGACTTTTAGTGGTTAGTGGTTAGTGGTACAAGAATTACTACTAACTACTAACTACTAACATAATGCCCAGTTCCCAATTTGCCATATTCGATCTTCTCCAAGATATGTAGCCTCTTTTTCTAAACATAAGTAACATTTAGAACATTCTAAGTGATGTTGTTCTCTGCTGCTTCATGTCATAATTTAATCATGTACTATCTACCATATGGGGGTTGACAAATCAGAAATCAAGTATAGCGTCTACTATGGTGAAGTTCCTAAAGCAGCACATTAGAGTTTGTCAAAACTATAACATTAGCTGTAAAAAGGATTATTGGCTTAGTGCATCAGGGATAACTAAATCTCTACTACAGTATGGGTGATTTTACAAACATACAGTTAATACCATATTAAGAGCTAATCTCCAAGAAACGGGATAACTGTTTTAAGAAAAGTATAAATTGTATGTAACATCATGCAGCACACTTAAGTAGAGATAATTTGTTATGTATACAAATACATCTGCATCTACATGAAAACAACATTGAATTTATCACGCTTTTTCAAAGCTTGTAACCCCAGTAAGACGTTGGTTATGGGCGACGCATCTGACAGGCAATACTACATCGACTTCTCTACTGTACGCGGTTGTAAAATTGTAGAGGAATTGCAACGGACAATCACCCGTATTTCCCCGGACGAACCGACCTGTCAGTTATTTACAGGTCACATTGGTTGCGGTAAGTCAACCGAGTTGCAAAGACTTAAGGCAGAACTAGAACTTGCTGGATTTCACGTAGTGTATTTTGAATCCAGTCAAGACTTAGATATGGCGGATATAGATGTCAGCGATATTTTGCTGAGTGTAGCCCGTCAGGTGAGTTCCAGTTTGGAAACAATAAACATCAAAGTTAGACCTGGTTACTTTGCCAACTTGTTTAAAGAGATAGGGGATTTTTTGCAAACCCCTATAGATTTGTCAGCACAGGCGGAACTGTCATTGGGGATCGCCAAAATAAGTGCTAAAACAAAAGACAGCCCTCAGCTGCGAACTCAATTGAGACAATACTTAGAACCACGTACCAACAGCATTTTGCAAGCAATTAACGAAGAAGTCTTAGATAAGGCTATTGAACAATTGAAGTTACGGGGTCAAAAAGGGCTAGTCGTGATTATCGACAATTTAGATAGAGTCGATATGCGTCCGGTAGCATCCGGGCGATCGCAACCAGAATACCTTTTCATCGATCGCGGCGAACAACTCCGGCGACTCAAATGTCACGTTGTTTACACAATTCCTCTGTCGTTAATTTTTTCTAACGAGTACCAGACACTCAAAAATCGTCTTGGCGGTGGTGTTGCTCCCAAAGTTTTACCAATGGTACTTGTGCGCCAAAGAGATGGTAGCGATTACGAAACGGGAATGTCTTTATTAAGACAACTTGTGTTAGCAAGAGCTTTTCCCGAAGCAGAACCATTACAGAGGCTGGAATTCATTACAGAGTTATTTGATAAACCCGAAACCCTCAATCGCCTGTGTCGTGTCAGTGGCGGTCACATTCGTAACTTACTAGGATTGCTTTATAGCTGCTTGCAAAGAGAAGATCCACCTTTTTCAGAGGATTGTTTGGAAGCTGTTATTAAAGACTATCGCGACGATCTCTTGCTAGCCATTGATGAAGAAGAATGGCAAATGTTGTATGAAGTTATACAACAACAAAGCTTAAGTGGTGAGTCAGATTATCAGAGATTGCTTCGGAGTATGTTTGTTTTTGAATACCGAGACCCCCAAGGGCGCTGGTTTGGCATTAGCCCTGCATTAGCAGAAACAGACAAAGTTTTGACTTGGCAGAAAAATCGTGACCAGTAACCAGTGACCAGTGACCAGTGACCAGGTCATTGAACATTGAGCATGAGTTATTCTCCCTCACTCCCCTTTGTCCCTAACCTTAACCACTAACGATAACAGGCGAGACGCCTGTCCTACGCCACTAACCCTTAACCACTAACGATAACAGGCGAGACGCCTGTCCTACGCCACTAACCCCTAACCACTAACCACTAACATATGAAAGAGAATCAAAGCGAAAATCAAGGTTCTCTACAAAGATTAATAAGAGCGATCGCACTTTCGCAAGGTCAATTTGCTCTAATTTTAGTTCGTTGCAATTATCGGCAACTTCAAGAGCAAATTATGATGGATTTCCGTTCTCTCAATAAAGATAAATATGTCCAAGAAGTTGTTCTTTCTCCATCAACAACAACTTTACATAGCACTTTATTCCAAGTGCTTTATCCAAAAAATTCTGACCTTGCTATCGGCTTTTTTCCATCAGGTTTAATGGTTTTTGGACTTGAGTCAGTTATTTTGATTGAAGACTTGCTGACAGGCTTTAACCAAGCAAGGGATATTTACGCTCACAATTTTCCCTTTCCCTTGGTTTTATGGTTGACAGATGAAGTGGCAATGATGCTTTCAAGATTAGCACCTGATTTTAAGAGTTGGGCTGCAACTACCATAAAATTTGAAATGGCACAAAAAGATTTAATGGCTCTGGTGCGAAAAGAAACAGAGTCATTATTTACTAAAGTTGTAGAAGCTGGAGTCAAAAAATTTTTACTCAATACCGCCCTTGATTTAGACCCAAAATCACAGCATCGCAAGGAAATTGAATCAGCACGTCAGGATTTGCTTCGCGTTTATAATGTCACCTTAGAGACGGATTTGGAAGCAGGGCTTGAATTTGTTTTAGGTCGCGATTATTATGCTAGAGATGAAATTAATAATGCTTTATATCATTATCAACAGAGTTTAACTCTTTGGCAGCAGCAGTTCAGCATTGAGGAAATAGCATCCTCCCCCTCTCCTTATTTCTTAAGATATGCAATAGTCTTATTTCACTTGGGATTGTGCTATCTTCGTATGGCAGATTTATGCCCCTCTGTCAGCAAAAGAAACTGGCAAGATGCTCTTGTCTGGTTTCAAAAATGTTTAAATATTTTGGATACCATACAAAGAAAAGATTTAATTGCCAAATTTATTTTGCCTGCTTGTGAAATGCTGAAAAGCTTGCAAGCTTGGGAAGACTTGGAAAAACTAGCTCGCAAATCTCTAGAATTACACGAAATTTACGGTACTCAAGCACAAATTGCTCAAGATTATGGCTTTTTATCGGCTGTAAATGCTTCTAAATTTAATTGGTTGGAAGCTTATAAATTAGCAAGTCAGGCATTAAACATTGCGGAAGGTGCTTTAGATGTTTCACGACAGCAGGAGAGTTGGTATCTTCTGTTGCTTGGACGCGCCCAAAGACATCTAGGTGAGTGGGAGGAAGCAGTCAATAATTTGGAATGGGCAAAAATTGTTTGTGAGTTGCAGTACGATCCTTCACTTTATTTGGAGATTTTAAAAGAATTACATTCTCTCTACTTTTTTGAAGATCGTAACTACCTAGAAGCTTTTAAGCTCAAACAAGAAAAAATTCAAATAGAACATCAGTATGGTTTTCGTGCTTTCATAGGAGCGAGTCAATTACAGCCACAACGCTATAGAATTAATCCCATACATAGTTCGCAGGAAATTCCCTCTTTTCCAGAAGAAGTTGCTCGGGAAATAGCCACTTCTGGAAGGCAACAAGATGTCAATCGTTTAATTGAAAGAATTACTCGTGCAGATTGTAAACTCACAGTTATTCACGGCTCAAGCGGTGTTGGGAAAAGTTCAATTATTAAAGCTGGGTTATTACCAGCATTAAAACGAAAAGTTATTGGCGATCGCCTTCCTATAACAGTTTGTTTGTCTGTATATAATGATTGGAGTGCAACAATTTTTCATAATATTAATTTAACAATTGATGGTGATGAAACCCAAGACTATCCGGAAAATTCAATATTGGATATTATCAAAAAAATAAAATTTGCCACTCATCGAAATTATACAATTATTCTTATTTTTGACCAATTTGAAGAATTTTTCTTTGTTAACACAGAATCACAAGTCAGAAGAGAATTTTACGATTTTTTGTCTGAGTGTTTAAATCTGCCTTTTGTGAAAGTTCTTCTTTCCATGAGAGAAGATTATTTACATTATTTATTAGAATTAGAACGCTACAGTCAGTATAAAAAAAATGCTTGTGATTTAGGAATCATTAATGGAGACATTCTTGATAAAGATATCAGATACTATTTGAGTAAATTTTCCAGTCAAGATGCAATTAATATTATCAAAAGTCTGACCCAACGTTCTTATTATGAAGCTCAAGATGCATTAATTAACAAATTAGTACAAGATTTAGCAGGTGAAGTTGATGAAGTTCATCCAATTGAATTACAAATTGTAGGGGCTCAATTGCAAGCGGAAAACATCACAACTCTTGAAGAGTATCTGCTTTGTGGAGGCTCGGAAAAACTGGTACAGCGATGGCTAGAAGAAGTTCTCAAAGATTGCGGAGAAGAAAATGAATATATAAGCTGGCAATTACTTTTTGAGTTAACTCATGAAAAAGGTATCCGACCTCTTAAAACTAAAACTGAGTTACTATCTGCTCTAGCTCAAGAGGAAGGAGGAAGTGGGGTAGTAGGGGATAAGGGCAACTTCTCTTTTTCTTCTCTTTTCTCCAGTTTAGAACTCATTTTAGAAATTCTTGTGGGCAGTGGACTAGTGCTGAGAATACGTGAAGAAACAGGCGATCGCTATCAGTTAGTTCATGATTATTTAGTAGAACCTATCCGCCAAAAAAATCATTATGAAATTAATGCTAAGTTAGAAAAAATTCGCTTTCAAAAAAACAAAGCTGAAGTCGCTCAAAAGCTCTCTCAAAAGCAGCTAAATTCCGTTTTACAAAGAAGATTGCGAGAAGCACGTTTAGTAGGTTTTTTATTGACCATGCTGTTAACAGCAATAGGAGGATTGTGGTGGAACGCCCATTTACAAAAAAGAGCAGCAATCCGACAAACTTTACGAGCAGAGCGTAGCGAAACTAATTTAAAAATTAGTGCTTTAACCGCAGCAAGTGAAGCTTTATTTGCCTCTAATAAAGAGTTTGATGCTTTACTAGAAAGTTTACGAGCGTTTCGGAAAATGAAACAAACACAAGATGTGCTTCCAGATACGCAGATGCGAGTTGTGACAGCCCTACAGCAAGCAGTCTACGGAGTCACAGAGGTAAACCGTTTGGAAGGGCATCATGATATTGTTTGGGCTGTTAGTTTTAGCCTAGATGGTCAGTTATTAGCATCAGGGAGTACAGATCGAACCATAAAACTGTGGCGTCGTGATGGATTTTTACTCCAAACTCTTAAAGGTCACAGTGATGCTATCACCAGCTTAACTTTTAGTCCTGATGGACAAACTTTAGCCTCTGCCAGTCTTGATAAAACTGTAAAACTTTGGCGCAGAAACTCAATCACAGGAACTTTTGATCTATTACCATATAAAACTCTCAAAGGGCATAAAGATTGGGTTTATAGCGTGAGTTTTAGCCCTGATGGTACAATTCTGGCTTCTACTAGCAAGGATGGAAGTATATATCTTTGGCGTACTGATGGTAGCTTAGCCAAAAGACTTCAAGGACACCAAGGTTGGGTTAATTGGGCATGCTTTAGCCCTGATGGTAAATTTATTGCTTCAGCAAGTGACGACAAAACAATAAAAATTTGGCGGCGAGA
The DNA here is from genome assembly GCF_000346485.2 of Scytonema hofmannii PCC 7110. Classification (NCBI taxonomy): domain Bacteria; kingdom Bacillati; phylum Cyanobacteriota; class Cyanophyceae; order Nostocales; family Scytonemataceae; genus Scytonema; species Scytonema hofmannii. Next base: position 6,620,069 of record NZ_KQ976354.1, on the reverse strand, counting down.
TGGTCGTTTGATGAAGACTTTATTGGGACATCAAAAGGGGGTGACTTCTGTTGCTTTCAGTCCAAACGGTCAAATGCTAGCATCAGCTGGACGGGACAAAACTGTGAAGCTTTGGCGTTGGTCTGATTCCGATAATCAAGATGGTTTAATATTTCGTCTTGACAAAACTTTACAGCACCATAATTCTACCATTTGGAGTGTTAGCTTCAGTCCTGACAGCAAACAATTAGCTTCAGCAGGTGATGACAATACTATCAATCTCTGGAGTGCTAGCGGTAGATTGATTAAGAGTTTTAAGGGTCATAGCGATGCTGTTGCGAGTGTGGCTTTTAACCCAGATAACAAATTTTTGGTATCGGCAAGTTATGACAAAACTGTGAAACAGTGGAGTTTAGAACCACCAAGGCTTCCGATTTTGAAAGGTCATACCGACAGAGTCTTGAGCGTTGCTTGGAGACCGGATGGCAAAATGCTAGCTTCAGGTAGTCGCGATCGCACGGTAAAATTGTGGTTGCGAGACCGTCATGGCAGTGGAATGGAAACCCGTCTTTACAAAACTTTAACGGGACACAAAGACAGAGTGCCTAGCGTCAGTTTTGACTCATCTGGGAAAATCTTGGCTTCTGCGAGTTATGACAAAACTGTCAAACTTTGGCGAAGCGACGGTTACTTGCTGAAAACCCTCACAGGGCATAGTGATAGCGTTATGAGTGTCAGTTTTAGCCCTGATGGAACGTTATTGGCATCGGGTAGTAAAGATAAGACTGTTAAGCTTTGGAATCGCGAAGGTAAATTGCTTGCCACTTTAGAAGGGCATAACGGTTGGGTAAATAGCGTGAGTTTTAGCCCTGATGGTCAGGTTTTAGCTTCAGCCAGTGATGACCAAACGGTAAAACTTTGGCGGCGAGATGGTACTTTGCTCAAGACTTTTTCTCCTCATGAGGGCTGGGTGATGGGTGTAGGGTTCAGTCCTACCGACCATTTGCTAGCATCTGCGAGTTGGGACAACACTGTTAGATTGTGGCGGTGGGATGGCAAGTTGTTAAAAACTTTACTTAAGGGATATAGCGACAGTGTCAATGCAGTGACTTTTAGCCCAAATGGTGAGATTATTGCTGCAGCAAGTTGGGACAGTACTGTCAAACTTTGGAGTCGTGATGGCAAGTTAATTAAAATTCTTAACGGTCACCAAGCCCCAGTATTGGGTACTAGCTTTAGCCCTGATGGTGAAACTTTGGCATCCGCTAGTGATGACAACACAATTATTCTGTGGAATTTAGATATTCATGACCTGCTGAATCGGGGATGCTATTGGGTAGGTGATTATCTCAAGTACAACCGCAATGTTGACCAGCGCGATCGAAATTTATGTTACAACAGTGACCAGTAATCAGTGACCAGTGACCAGTGACCAATTTCCAAGATAGCGATTGTTCGTAGAGAATCTCTACTCCTTACTCCCTACTCCCTACTCTCTACTCCCCAAAGAGGTTTCACTTTCCACTACCAGTCCGTCGCTACTATTGTCAACAGTTGGTTCTTGTTCTAAATGTTTTAGAAAGCGTTGCAACTTCATCCGCTCTATGTAAGGCCAACCACCCTCAGCCTCAATATTACGCAGCAGGGAATAGAGTGCTTGACGGTTATCAGGCAAACTTTGCTGGAAAGCCCCTTCCCGAATTTCTTGGTGTAACTGCTCGAGCTGTCGCAGTAAGGCTAAAAGAGCAATAGTGTCGCTTTGCGAATCCTGCACTGCGGTGTTTACAGCAGATGCGATCGCTTGCAGTTGGGGAGACAAGTTAGCTGATGAATTGACTGACTCGGTTGCTTTGCCGTTGTGACTCATTGAAACCTCTGTTGGAAACCTGTCTCAACCTTCGGTATGGACTACCCCTCAATTTACCGCAAGTCGTTTGCTTCGATTATAAATCTATAGAGCGAGAATTGCTTTTACTTTCTTGCTCCCCTTTTATAGTACTGTTCTTTGACTTCTCCCACGGTTTCAAGCCGTGGGATTCATGCGTAGATCCGCACAGGCTGAGTCAAACCGCCCCTACCTATCTGGCTCAGGTCTAGCCCAAGCCTCGTAGCTACTTTGTTTAGTATATTTGCTGCTCTATTTAGATCAGCGTTGCATTTTATACCTTTGAGCAATCTGTCCGTCTCACACCGCGCATGACAGTTGAAACACTACGTCACACTTCGTGTTTCAACTTTGTGGGCTTTCTGCTTTGAATACTGTAAAGACTCCGGAAAAGCACTCAAGCGATCCCAGCATTCTAGTTCAAAATTAAAACGTTTTGATTTTGAGTTAAAAAAAATCGTATGATCTGGCTGATGATTCGCTAATTGCCCATCCAACAATGGGCTGTATGTAAAACGGTGGATTTTTCTAGTATCCTACAGCCACACATCTTGTCAAGATGCTGTGCTTGGGCTATTTGGGGGTTTTCTCCAGGAAAAGAAAGCTAAACGTTAAGCACATTTAGCCATCAGTTTTACTACATAATTAATAATTTTTTACATTGAGGTTAACCATGAGGTTTCGCGCTTTAATTGTGGCAATCTTGGCTTTATGCATGGGGTTTTTAACTGCTTGTAGTGAACCAACTGGTTCTAGTACAGATTACCTGACCTATGACCAAATTAGAGGAACTGGTTTGGCTAACAAATGCCCGCAACTAGCAGAAACCAGTCGCGGTTCGATTCCCATCGATCCTAAAGGGGCTTATGTCATCAAAGAACTTTGCCTAGAACCAACCCAATTCTTTGTAAAAGAAGAGCCACTTAATAAACGGCAACAAGCAGAATATGTTGGTGGCAAATTGTTAACTCGCCGCACTTACTCTCTTGACCAAATTTCGGGAGATCTGAACGTCAATTCCGATGGTAGCCTTACTTTTGTAGAAAAAGATGGTTTTGACTTCCAAGCCGCCACTGTTAAACTTCCTGGCGGTGAAAGCATACCCTTCTTATTCACTGTTAAAGGTTTGGTTGCTCAATCACAACCAGGCTTAACGAGCATTAATACCTCCACGGATTTTGAAGGTAGTTTCAAAGTGCCCTCTTATCGTGGTGCGACTTTCCTTGACCCCAAAGGTCGCGGTGTTGCTAGCGGTTATGATAACGCAGTGGCTCTCCCCGCTCAAGCAGACGATAGTGAACTTGTGAATGCTAACGTTAAGAGAACTGATGTTTTAAAAGGCAAAATCTCTTTGCAGGTAGCAAAAGTAGATAATGGTACTGGTGAAATTGGAGGTACTTTCGAGAGCGAACAGCCTTCAGACACAGATTTGGGTGCGAAAGAACCTGAAGAAGTTAAAATTCGCGGTTTGTTCTATGCTCGGCTTGAACCTCGTGCCTAGTTCTCTTTAAAAATAGGGAGTAGGGAGTAGGGATTGGAAATTGGAGACTGGGAGGAGAACTTTTGATTCTAGTTACCACTCCCTAGTTCCCAATCCCTCGCTTTTTATATTCACGATAATTGAAGTGTCAGAACCCCGGTTTCTTCAAGAAACCGGGGTTCTAATTTCCCCTTATCCGAGTAGTATTGACTCCCCACTCCCCACTCCCTTTTTATTGTTAATTATAAGAATTCAGTATAATTTCGGTTGGTATTTTGGTAGCAAATTTTCTATGTTATTTCTATGTAGTTTTTAAAAACTACCGACCATACCAAAGTTAACTAAAAAACCAAAAATCCATCGTATTTAAATTAAGCCGCATTGTTCGTTCGCGAAGCGCAAGCCGTACCCGGCTATCGCCATTGGTAAGTGTGCTATTACAAAAGTCCTAACCTATTGGAGAACAATGTGCAAACAATCCCATGTCTGGCGACAAGCTGCTACCTTCACCGGAAGCCGCGCCTTGTCGTCTGCTTGTTAGTGGCTATAAGAGTCTTGTACTCAAGAGATTCCAGGTAGGCTACAAAGGCTGAATTTCCAGACACAATTGCAGCTTAGTTTAACAACGAGTACCCAACTTTTTATTAAACAAATTAATGCGGTGCTATGCCAACTACAGTCACCAACGAACTGAAACATGAGATTTGGCAGTTGTTGCGAGAATACCAGCAGTCTGGAAGCTCTAATGTTCGCAACCAGCTAGTACAACTGAATTTTGGACTTGTGAGAAAGGAAGCTCATTACTGGATGAATCAGTGTCATGAAAGTTATGAAGATTTGCTCCAAGTAGGTTGTTTGGGCTTGATTCGGGCTATTGAAAGATTTGAAATTTCAAAAGGACACGCCTTTAGTTCTTTTGCGATTCCCTATATTCGTGGCGAAATTCAACACTACCTTCGTGATAAAGGTGTGACTGTACGAATTCCCCGACGATGGTTAGCACTGCAACAGCAGGCGATAGGAGTTTCGCGTTCTTGGCGAGAAAAATACAACCGCCAACCTACTGATTCTGAATTAGCAGTGGCATTAGAAATTTCTGTAGACGAATGGCAGGAAATCAAACTAGCCTGGGCTAATCGCGCTCCACTCAGCTTGGATGTTCCAATCCAGGATGGAGAAGAAGGAGCTACCTGTTTGGGAGAATTAGTTCCAGATAATCGCTACCGCAGTTTTCAACTAGCACAAGAAGACCAAATTCGCTTGCAACAAGCTTTAGTACAGTTAGAAAACCGTACTCGTGAAGTCTTGGAATTTGTATTTTTACAAGATTTAACGCAGAAACAAGTGGCAGAGCGTCTTGGTATCAGTGTAGTCACTGTTTCTCGAAGGGTGAAAAAAGGGCTGGATGTACTGAAAAACCTAATGGCTGTGGCAGAAGATTAAGATCTCTACCTGTGGTCTTTGAAGAGCAATGACGTATTTAAAGAAACTCTTGCATTGCGGAAAGTTAGGTTATAACGGTATCACACTTTGCCTTGAATCTAAACGTCAAGCATGTTGATTTCGAGACATAGCAAATAACTTTTGAGAACGACTCATGGTCAGAAAATTAACAATCGCAATAGCAGCTATTCTAGCTCTGGCGATCGCCTCCTGTTCTTCGGAAGGCACACAGGAATCTACCAATCCCACGCCACCTGACGCGCCAGCTACAACAAATCCTGCAAATCAAGCAGCTACCCCACCTGTACCGTCTAAAGGAGCAAAGCCAGCCTTTTCCAACCCAGTGGTTGCAGCAAAGCCTCCTTCCCCAAATGTTTCAACATCTGCTAATTTAATTCAACCTACTAATGGTTTACAACGGCAAAGTCTTGTGGATACAGGGCGTAACGATCCGTTTGAACAAATTACAGGCTCGTATCCTGGGATGGGATCTAATCCCGGAGTTATAGGAAGAATCAGAGCAGTTCCTACATTGCCTCCTCTGCGTTCTGGTAAAATACCTCAACGTGGATCGACAGGAAAATCGAGAGTGCAAACGAATTCAGCAAAGAGAAATCTTTTGAAGAATCAGCAAAAGAGGAAATCGAGTGCGATCGCAATTCTTCCAAAAAAGAAACTGAAACCGCCTACCGCTAGAGTGCTGCCTAAAGTACTACCCCAAGTTGTACCCAATCCGGGCTTAACAGCTATGGCACCACCTCCACCACAACCAGAATTAGCTAGAGCAGTTGTGGTTACAGGTGTAGTTCTCATTGGCAGAGAACCCCAAGCAATTATCAAAGTCCCAAATGAGCCGACAAGCCGATACGTACAAGCAGGACAGAGATTGGCAAACGGAGTGTTAATTAAACGCATTGAAATGAATGAAGGCTCCGAACCTATCGTAATTTTGGAACAATATGGTATAGAAGTTGCCAGAATGGTAGGAGAAGGGGCTGATAAGGACAAGCAGGCACCCACAGCATCTATTGGAAGTCCTATGTCCTAGCAGTCCCATCTCTAAATTTGTTCCAACCGGAGCTAAGTAAAGATGGAGACAAAAGAGAAAATTGAATTTGCTGGTTTACCTTTAGCCGTTTATCGAGAGATAGCAGCTCATTTGCGTCAAGTGGAAGGAGTAGAAGTCAGCTTAATTCCCCAAACATCACAAGAGTTTGATTACAATCAAAGCCAAGTTGGTGGCTTGTGGATTGAATATACTTCAAGCTCTAATTTGCAAAGCCGACAAAGAGTAAGGCAAATTTTGACCTACTATCAAAGTCAACTAAAGGATAAAGTATGATTCTTTCATTCTTTATCCTTTTCGTTTTGATGACTTTTATTGCATAAATTTATCGGGTAATTCTACTATTGAGGTAATCAGTATCTTAGAAGAAACACAGAGTAAAAATATGCAAGCCGCCTATAAACTTAAAGGCAAAAATGTTGAAGGAAGCTATCCAACTGCAAACCCATTGTACTGCCGCATAAACGGCGAATGATATGCCAATACAATATCCTCTTTGGGTACCCCTAGTTCCACCAATTCATTCGCCACACCCACTTCTGTACCATCGTACTGAATCCAAATCTTATCGCCTTTTAAGTCAATATGAATGAGGGAACCATACACGCGACGACTTTTATTCCAGCCGGAGCGTACTACCTGATAGTGATCTCCTTCGCTATCAAATACAGTGTGTACTTCTATATCACCGTAAACTGGTTTAATCTGATTGTGGTCAATCAGTACTTGCTTAATTATTTGGCGGTACTGTTCAATTTTATCCATTGTACGATCCCCTCCTTTTCCACATCATATATTAGTAAATTAAGCCGATGTTCTTGGGTCACTTCTTGAATAAACCTGAGCCGGAAAAATTCTTCATAAGTTTGTAAGGGAACAGCTAAGTAAAGAATCCGCTCGGGTTCAATTGCACGTAAGGCAGAGCGATAATTGAGGAACTGTCCCAAGGCAGTGTGAAATTCAGAAATGGTAGAGGGAGCAATAAAGCTTTTTACTTCCACAGCAATTTTTTCACTCCCTCGCTCTGCAGCAACTAAGCGTTCAGCTCCCAAGTCAATCTGCATTTGTACATCCCCATAATCTATTGGAAATAACTCATGAGTAATAGTCCACCCATCCCGAATGAGCGCAGACTTGACCAAATTGTGAAATCTATCCTTTGCTGACACCTGTGCCTCCACTTAGCAGAATTAAGCCGTCGCCCAGCCCAAATTTATGGTAACAGTCTCCCTTGGCTTATCCTAAGCCAATACAGTAGTCAATATGGGTAAAAAACCCGGTTTTGCGCTTAGGTACAAAGCTTGATATCTTGTTAGCTCAACTTCAAAAAACCGGATTGCGTGTGATTACTGTACTGGTGCTCTAGAATGTTGCAATATACCTTGAACTAAAGTTTATGTTTTATAGAAACCGTAAATTTACGATCTCTATATTCTTAAAGAACCACTCAGCTGTTCTTCAGAAATCCAAGCACCGTGGAATCCATAAGGGACTCGCTGAGGAAGTAGCACTCGTGCTATAGGTTCACCTGTTATGTCTTGGGCGTTGACCACCACTAGTTCGGAAGCATCTTCATTGGTATCGTAAACAAAGGTTACAAGCCAGCCATCATCTTCAGCAGTCGCCCCAGGACGAGGGACAAATACAGCTTCACCACCATAGCGTCCTTGCCCAAATTTATGGGTTTCAGACTTACCAGTATTTAAATCATACTTGATGATACCCTCAAACAAAGGAAGAGAACTTTGGGCAATTTTACCAGTGTACCCGTATCGCGTTTTTTGTCCTAACAAATTTTCATTGATACGAGGAAAATCTGACGCTACATCATCTAGCATTTCTTCATTGACATTTCCTATGCTGAGGTTAAACCGCCACTGATGCAAGCGTGGAATATTTGCTTCTGGATCGGATTGTGCGTCATCTGAACCCAAAACAGTAGAAGAACTCATGCGACAAGCAATAAGTACAACTTCATCTCCATTCTCGTAAGCATTTAGGGTATGGAAAACATAGCAAGCAGGGCTTTCAAACCACCGTATATTAAGGTTATCTCCAAATCGGGGAACGATCCCAAAACGGCTTGGTCTATCTGGCTCAAACATTATCCAAGGTTTTCCCGTTTGTACCCTTTCCTGATTAAAAGTCATGGGCAAATCCATGAAAATTGTGTAGTTCTGGGTAATAGCAAAATCGTGCATCATAACTGGCTGCGGTATGTCAATAGGTACTGTCCGCAGTAACTCTCCTTCTGCTGAAACTACCCCATATTGCAGGTAAGGTGATGCAAATGAGTAGCCAAAAAACATCATTTCGCCTGTTTTTGGATCCACTTTAGGATGTGCGGTAAAGGGAGAAGCCAGGTTGCCTTTGTAGGTGTATTCGCTAATAGTTTCTAAATGGGGAACCTGAATGGCATGAGGAGCACCGCCTTCCCAGAGTGCCAGTAGTTGACCAGCATGCCACACGAGTGCCGTGTTAGCAGTATTTTTATACATACCGCCAGGATTATCCTTCGATCGCGGTTCTAAAAACCCACTCCAAATAGCTTTATTCGCTTCATGCTCTACTTTCCATCCCTTAGTTCGCACGTAGCGATTGCGATAAGTTGCTTTGCCATCGCTAATCCTAACCCCATGCAGCATCCCGTCACCATCAAACCAGTGGTACTGTCCAATGGGTTCCCATTGGGGGTTAGAACCATTGCGTACAAACATTCCTGACAAATGAGATGGTAATTTTCCTTTGACTTGCAGGGTGCTCGAAGTCATTTCTTTTTGTACTGGGGCAAAGTTACCGCTTAGAAAAGGGTTCTCGGTTGTTGTTACCATTAGACCTGTTTGCTGTCGAAGTAAATGTGTTTACTATGAGCCTAACTCTTTATTTCCTCCGTCACGGACAGACTGATTGCAGCCGTAATAACATGTTTTGTGGTTCCATCGACCCAGAACTAACCACCGATGGCTTGTCTATGGCAAAGTCTTTTGCCGATTCGTACAAATCTACTCCTTGGAAGGCAATTTTTTGCAGCCCAATGGAACGCACTGTGGCGACTGCAAAACCTTTGTGTGATGCCATAGGGATGGAACCAGAACTGCGAGATGGGTTGAAGGAAATTAATTATGGCAAGTGGGAAGGAAAATCACCAGAAACGGTGAGTTCAGAATTTCACGATGATTATATCCGTTGGTTAGCAGATCCGGCATGGTATGCGCCGACTGGTGGGGAAATGGCAGTTGCGATCGCATCTCGCTCTACACAAGTTATTGAAGAAATTAAACAGCTTTACAGTGAAGGTAATGTTTTAATTGTTTCCCATAAAGCGACTATCAGAATTATGTTATGTAGCCTTTTGGGAATTGATGTAGGGCGCTTTCGCTACCGTTTGGGATGTCCTGTTGGTTCAGTCAGTATTGTAGAATTTAGCTCCCACGGTCCTTTGTTGAAGGCATTGGCTGAGCTTACTCATTTAGATGAGCGGTTGCGCCATTTACCAGGAACTTAGTCCATAATTTTACAAGTTCGTAACGAAATAAAGATGGTACAAATCGTTTGTAGTTGCGCTTTAGCAAAGACAGCGCAACTACGAACCAACACGCTACGAATTTATGAAAAGCTGTACTTAGCGCATCGGTACAGTAATACCAAAAACCCGGTTTCTTCAAATTGAGCATACGAGATATCAAGCTTTGCAGCTTTGCAGTAGGGTGGGCATTGCCCACCCTACTTGTATTTCAAATCTGACTTTTTCTGACTTTTAAAGACCTATTTTTATTTAAAACTTATGACTTTTTATGATTTTTTCATACCGCCTAATCTTAAGAACTGATTTAAAGTGTATTGGTAAAGAAATTCATTTTTAAATATTGTTGTCCTTTCATATTTCTAGAAGCCCTCATCAAGGGCAAGAGGTACTTATGATTTCAGAAAAACTAGATGCTATTCAAGAAATTCAAAAGGAAAATGTTGAAATATATCAATGGACAAAGCAGTGGTATCCTGTCGCTGTTGTAGACTTTCTAGATTCTTCCCGTGTCCATGCAACCCAGCTATTAGGTAAGGATATCGTCCTATGGCGTGATGGTTCCGGCAAATGGCGTTGCTTTGAAGATGCTTGCCCTCACCGACTCGCACCTTTTTCTGAAGGTCGTGTAGAATCTGATGGTACGCTTTTATGTTCTTACCACGCTTGGCGCTTTAATGGGAATGGCAACTGTGTCAGCATTCCCCAGTCCAAAGATGAGCAGACAGAAGCAAAGCATTGCTCAAATCGCAAGTCTTGTGCTATTTCCTATCCTACACAAGAATGTCAGGGATTATTGTGGGTATGGGCGGAGTCTGGTGCCAATGCACAAGTAGAGAGTGAATTGAAGACACCTCGACTCATTCCAGAACTTGAGAATTACTCAGACAAAGAACTACAACTGTTGCGGAATATACGTGATATTCCCTATGGGTGGGACTCTTTCATGGAAAATGTTATTGACCCCGCTCACGTTCCTGTTGCTCATCACGGTATTTTAGGGAATCGGTACAAGGATGCCAAATATTTTGATATGCTCCGCGTTCGCGATATGTCTACTGAGGAAGGGTTTTCCTTTGAAGTGACGCCAACTCCTCCAAACGTTGAGAAGTGGGTTTATGACTTTCAACCACCCTGTCACTTGAAAATTACTTCAATTTTTAACAATGGCACAAAACTGATTGTAGGTTTATATGCCATTCCCATCCGCCCTGGATGGTGTCGCCATATCCAATCTCAGGTATTAATTAAAAATGAGGTAGGTAAAACAACGAAAGGTTTAGGATTCTTTGGGGTAAAGATGCCTATCTGGTTGAGTCATGTGCTCGCTTCCCAGTTCCTGCATCAAGATTTAGCTTTCATACATCACCAAGAGAAAATTTTAGCCAAACGGCAAACAGGTAAATGGCAAGATGCTGTTTATACACCAAACCCCCAAGATAAAATGGTCATTGTCTTTCGTAAATGGTGGGAGACGAGAGTACGCTCTGGTATTCCTTGGGTTGCGGGATGTAATCCTGAACTTCCAGCACCAGAGCGAGATAAGCAAAAGTTATTTGATGTATGGACAACCCATACTCAACACTGTAAGGTTTGTCAAGATGCGCTGAAAAATATCAATCGTCTCACTGTACTAGCGTATATAGCTGCTGTCGCGTGTTTTGGTTTGGGCATTATGGTCGATGCACGGGCTATGGCGCTCAAAGCAGCAGTTGTGACTGCTGAGCAAACTACCACATCCTTTTTCACTATTATTCCGTCCACAGGCTTTTGGTACGCGTTAGTCGGTGCGATCGCATTTGCAACAGTAGGATATTTGCTGAAAAAATTCAGTCGGCTTTTCTACGTATACGAGTTTGAACACGCTCGGAATGATTGATAAATGAAAATGGGTATGGGACATTGGGCATTAAGGATAGTTATTCTTCCTTGTCCCTAACCTCTAACCCCTAACCCCTACGATATGTTGCTTCAAGGTTCCTGCCATTGTGGAGCAGTGCGTTTCACCGTCAAAAGTGTCTATCCTTATCCGTTTTCGCGATGTTATTGCTCAATTTGCCGCAAAACAGCAGGAGCGGGCGGATATGCTATCAACCTTTCTGGCGATCAAACGACATTGCAAGTTGAGGGCGAGGAAAATATTACCATTTACCACGCCCGAATTCAAAATCCAGAAGATGAAAAACCGCGCATTAGCAAAGGTGAGCGCCACTTTTGCCGACATTGCGGTTCATTTTTGTGGGTTTATGACTCTGATTATCCGGAACTTGTCCACCCTTTTGCTTCAGCGATTGACTCTGAATTGCCAAAGACACCAGAGCAAGTTCACCTTATGCTGGATTTTGCAGCCAATTGGATAGAAATTCCGCAAAATCCTAGCGATCGCCATTATCCGCGCTATCCCGATGAATCTATTGCTGAGTGGCACTCTAGACTTGGTTTAACAGATAGCGAGTAGTAGAGACGCGCCATGGCGCGTCTCTACATTATTGTTGCAGATTTTTCAAGTACTCAGAGAGAGCTTCATTTACCAGATGAGTCATTGGCTTACCTTGGCTCTGAGAAACTTCCTTCAATTGAGTGTAAACCTCTTCGTGAAGGGTGATGCGACGGCGTGTTTTGTTAGCAGCAGTTGTTGTATTAGCTATTGCTACAACTTGACCATCGCTTTCCTCTGTAATGGGCGCAGTGGTAGAGTCTGCCATTGTTTCAACTAAACCATCGCTATCGTCTGTAATATCATCTGACTTCATAGCAGTTTCCGATTCATATTTAGCCGCAAACTCGCGGATGGCATCAAATCCAACGCGATCGCAAAAGTCTCCAAACTTCTCCTCAGCTTGACGCTGTTGTTTGAAGTAAACGAAAATTGGCTCTAGTTGGGTTTCCAAGTCGTTAACGTGCATCCGTTCCATATAAGGAACTGCCAGCCTTGTTTGATTTGGTGAGCCTCCCAACCAAACTTGGTAAGATTCTGGGGCGCTACCGACAAAGCCAACTTCTGCCATGTAAGGACGAGCACAACCATTAGGGCATCCTGTCATTCTTACCACAAAATGTTCATTTTGTAAACCACTCTTATTTAAAAGAGTGCGAATCCGATCCAATATTTCTGGAATGACTCGTTCTGACTCTGTTACAGCCAACCCGCAGGTAGGCAAAGCCGGACAAGCCATTGAATAACGCACAATCGGATCGATTTTTTCGAGGTCAAAGACAACACCATAACGGCTGAGAATGTCTTGAATTGCTTGCTTGTGTTCTGGTTGAATATCGTACAGTATGACGTTTTGGTGAGGTGTTAAGCGGATCGGCAAATTAAATTGCTCGACAATTTCCCGCAACGCCGTTTTCAGTTGAAAATTCCCTTCATCTTTAATCCGACCATTGTCAATGGAAATGCCTAAGAAAAGCTTGCCATCGCCCTGTTCGTTCCATCCCAAAAAGTCATAGTACTGAAACTCTGGCAATGGTTTAAAAGCTTGCAAAGGCTTGCCAAAGTATTTCTCCACCATTGACTGGAATTTGTCAACACCCCAATCATTAATTAAGTATTTTAGTCTAGCGTGACGGCGGTCAGTGCGATCGCCATAATCTCTTTGAGTTGCAACAATTGCTTTGACGATCTCGTAGGCATCTTCCTTATCTACGTAACAAATTGGATCTGCCAGTCTTGCAAAAGTTTCTTCTTTATTATGTGTTCGTCCCAAGCCACCACCGGCAAAGATATTAAATCCTTCTAACTCTCCCTCAGAATTAGTTATCACAACCAAGGTGAGGTCTTGGCTGTACAAATCTATTGAATTATCTCCTGGAACGGTGACACAAACTTTAAACTTGCGCGGCATATAGTATGTGCCGTAGATAGGCTCTTCCTTATCGTGAAAGATTGTTCCAGTGCCATTTTTTTCTCGCGCTGCTTTCACCTCTGGGTTTTCTTCAGCACTCAGAGCCATTTCGCCATCCAGCCAAATTTCATAGTAAGCCCCTGTTTGAGGTGCTAGCAAATGAGCAATGCGATCGGCATATTCCCAAGCATATTCGTACTCAGACTTATTTTTAAAAGGTGCTGGAGGTGCCATCACGTTGCGATTTAGGTCACCACAGGCTCCCAGCGTAGAACCCATGCTTTGAATAATAGAAGCGATCGCAGCCTTAAGATTCTTCTTTAAAATTCCGTGCAACTGAAAACCTTGACGAGTTGTTGCTCGTAAAGTGTGATTCCCATGTTCATCAGCCAGCTTATCCAAAGCTAGGTAAAGCTCTGGTGGAACAAATCCACCCGGATTTCTTGTCCGCAGCATGAACTGGTAATCTTTTTCCTGCCCCTTGACTCGATTATCACGATTATCTTGTTGATAAGAGCCATGAAACTTCAGAATTTGTACTGCATCTTCACTAAAGTGAGTTGTATCCTGAAGTATTTCAGTTGCCACAGGTTCGCGCAAAGAGTTACTGCGTTCCTTAATGGCTTCTACTTTGGAAGGCTTACGGCTTGTGGTCGGGGAAGGAGCAGATTTAACCATTGGAGTAATAGAAAATTACCAATATGCGTCACAATATGCCAAAGCGTGAACTAATATGCACCCTTACGGCTTTTATATCCACAAAATCCGAGCGAGATTTAGAGGATTAGTATGATTTTAACACGGCAAAAAGCTGAGTTTACGAGTGGTGTAACACATCAATAAACCCAGCAACATTACTTATACTATGTTTATGTTCCAATTTTTTAGGAATATTTAAGAGGCACTACCCCCTACTCCCTACCCCCTAACCCCTTACTTAAACCGATAACCTATGCCACCGTTAACACTAACAGCAGAAGCAGGGCTATTTTCGTAAGCATTAACGCCTACAGTAGCATTGCTGTAGATAAGGAAGTTTTTACCAACCTCAGATTCTACCCCAGCCACCAAAGCCACTCCATCGTCGTTACCACTTGGAGTTGGTTGACCGTTAGCTTCCACAAATTGGTAACCAACACCTACATAAGCATTAGTACCTTTAGCAATTCCCAAGTCTGCGGAAACATGGGGAATAATAGCACTCGTCTCACTACTAAAGTTAACTTGACCGCGTGCAGAAAAAGGAGTCTCACCTAACTTCAAACGACCAGTAACGTTACCTCCAAATGTGGCAGCATCACCATTTTGTCCGCCATTGGTAATACCAGCAGAAACACCAGCACCAACATAGCTAGCATCAGTTCCTTTTTGTTTTTGAGGTTGAGCAGAAGCTTGACCAGCCGAAAGGATAACAGGAGCAATTACTATGGAAGACAGTGCAGAAATTGTCACAAAAGACTTGAGTAACCGTTTCATAAAACCTACCAATTGTTCTAGGTATTGCTTTTACATTTAAGGTCGAAAAAGGAACAGAAAGGTTCCAGAAAATTTCTAAAAATTTTCCATCAACCCCTGTTGCTGCTATAGATGAATCACACCATTTATTAAGAAATTAACTCTATAAATAAAGCATTCTAATTACAAAAAAAACTTTTTAATGTCCGGAATAAAAAATTAACAGTAGACAGTTATTTTAGTGTCACATCAATTTAGGGTTTAGGGACTAGGGAAGAGGAATTTTTATATTTAGTCATGAAAACATTCACTCTCTTAATCTGTTAAGAGGATGTTTGTAAAGTCTCAATTCATACTTGCCTTTGCGAATAGAATTCGCGGCTATACAAGCGAAACCCACCTTCGTGGGTTTCAACACCTTAATTCTTTATTAGTCCGCGTAGGCGGACTTTGTTTGTATAGTAGCGAATTCTATTCGCCCAGGACTTTTAAAACATCCTTTAAGGATTATATGATTTTGTGATGACGATATAAAAGATTCTTACTCGTAATTACCCAAATATCTTTCAATCATTAACTCATTGTAATTAAATAATACCTCAATCTTATTTAGGTAATAAATCCAATTTATAAAATTACTAATAAAGTCGAATGTATTAACGTATTTTTGTCAAGTTCAAGTTAGGGATTGCAGTAATTACACCAAGATGGGTCTGCTTCTTGTATTCCATCTGGAAACATCACGTCTTTAAAAAATCCACATTTTTGACATTTATAAGTGACAGCAAGAGTCAGTTCTGTGGGAGAGAGGCAATAAGCACAAGGTAATCCCCTTTTTCTGGAAAATACATCAAACCCAGGAAAGTCACAATTGGGACAAGCATTTCGGATTTTCTGAATCAAGTCATGGGTTGCTCTAGCAATATTTTTCATCCTTGTAGGGTTGTAAAGAGCACGCATATCAGTTTCTATATGGATTTCACCAGTCTTAGACCGCTTTAAAGCATATGTGACTGCTTCCACAAGTTGTTCTGTTGTATTGATACCTTTGATAATTTCTTCTTGATTTTCAGATGAAGAATGAACCATGACTACAACAGCGTGTTCGGGAAAGCCAACTTTTGCAGCGAACTCACGTGCTTCTGGAATGCTTGCGATCGCTCGATGGCTGAAGTTAGTTTCAATAGTAACTGATTGACCGATGATTTTTAGTTCATTTGTTCTATCTATGAGAATCACGATTTCTAGATTACATGGCACAAACGGATTGCTTGGATGAGGACTAAATGACCCCTCACTTGCTAAGGCTAGCGTTTCATTTGTAACAGACAAGATTGATTCTGCTTTCAATCTTGCTGCTTCGATTTGACTTCCTGTCCTTTTTATATCCCTTGTAAATGTACCAAAGCGATCCGTATCAAAATCTTGTGGAACTATAACTTTGATACCTAATTCTTGTTCGAGAATTGGAGCGATCGCCTTCTCTTTATGATGCTTGGTAGCTAGTATTGCCACTCGATTGTCAAATAGTGGATGTTTTTTCATATCTGTGGGAACTTAAACACAAAGTAACTCTCAATGGCTTAAATGCTCTTTTACTAACAAAAAATATAGTCATTCTAAATCATTTGTGAGAAACCAGATCCCCGACTTCTTAAAGAAGTCGGGGATCTGAAGCTTGTTTATAGACTTAAATCAATCGTTTCTATAAGTAAATTGGTTAACGCCTATCGTACAATATAAGGTCATCTACTCTTAATAAAACTCAATACATTCCATTATTAAAATCCTCTATTTGCTTAAATAAACGATTATTACATCGTTCTAAAGACAGGGAAACATTAATTTATTCTTATAGTTATCATTAATTTATATTAACATATAGACTAAGTTGAACCTAAAGCAGTACTTAGATAAATTTTATCTATGGTAAACATATAAGATTTTTTTAATAATCCAGAGTGAAAATTAACAAATCCTTTGAAAAAGGTGATAAATTTGTCTACAACAAATAATTCAAACCAAAGACAAATACATAACTAGTGTTCTTGAGTCTGACTTAAGTTTCAAATCACGAATAAATAGTGTTTTTGAGCAAGGAATATCTTTGTTCCATTGCAACATGACTGTAATCAAAAATAATTGAAATTGAAACAGGAAAACATTTATGCCTGAATTTTCTCGACGCAAATTTTTATTAACTGCTGGAGTTTCTGCTGCTGGTTCTATATTCTTAAAAGGGTGTTTGGGCAATCCTCCCGAACCTGGTGGTACGACAACTCAAGCACAACAAGTTGTTGCTACTAATATCAGTGCAGCAGATGCGCCAGAAACCACCACAGTGAAACTAGGATATATTCCAATTGTTGAAGCAGCGCCTCTCATTATTGCAAAAGAAAAAGGTTTTTTTGCCAAATATGGAATGACTAATGTTGATTTATCCAAACAAGCGAATTGGGGTTCGGCAAGAGACAACGTAGAAATTGGAGCGGCCGGCGGCGGAATTGATGGTGGTCAATGGCAGATGCCCATGCCTTATTTGATTTCTGAAGGACGCATTACTAAGGGTAATAAAAAACTTCCCATGTATGTCCTAGCTCAATTAAATACTCAAGGCAATGGTATTGCGATCGCAAACAAACATCTAGGCAAAGGGATTGGCGTAAGAGTTGCTGGGAAGGAAACGTTTTTTGCTCAATTGAAATCAGCAAACGCCGTCTTTAAAGCCGCTCAAACCTTCCCAGGAGTCAATCAAGATTTTTGGATTCGCTACTGGTTAGCTGCATCGGGTGTCGATCCAGACAAGGACATTCAACTTCTAACAGTGCCTGCAGCGCAAACAGTTGCAAACATGAAGACAGGAACAATGGATGCCTTTAGTACTGGCGACCCCTGGCCTTACCGAATTGTCCAAGATAAGATTGGCTTCATGGCAGCGCTAACGGCTGAAATCTGGAAAAACCATCCAGAAGAATATTTGGCAATGAGGGCAGATTGGGTTGACAAACATCCAAAAGCGACTAAAGCTCTTCTCAAAGGACTAATGGAAGCTCAGCAATGGTGCGATCGTTTTGACAACAGAAAAGAGTTAGCTCAAATCCTTGCAGGACGAAACTACTTTAACGTCCCTGTAGCAATTCTCAACGATCCATTCATGGGTAAATACAACATGGGTGATGGTCGCACAATTGATGATAGAAAAATGGCGGTGTTGTATTGGAAAGATGAAAAGGGTAGCGTTTCTTATCCATACAAGAGCCATGACCTCTGGTTTTTAACAGAAAGTGTGCGTTGGGGCTTCCTACCGGAAAATACCTTAGCAAATGCCAAAACACTGATAGATAAAGTTAATCGCGAGGACTTGTGGAAAGAAGCTGCTAAAGAATTAGGTGTAGCTGCTGCTGACATTCCCATCAGTACATCCCGTGGTGTTGAAGAGTTTTTTGATGGCATCAAGTTCGACCCAGAAAATCCTAAGGCTTACTTGCAAAGCCTCAAGATTAAAAAAGTTAGTGGGTAGGGGCGCAAGGCCGCCGCGCCCCTACAACTAACAACTAACAACTATCAACCAACAACTAACCAACAACAAATTAGAGGAGACAATCAATGGTAACACTACAAAGACGCAATAATGCTACTGTTCAAAATGCCTGGTTATCCCGTCTGCAAAAGCAATTTCCCGATCTTTTACCGCCATTAACTGCGATCGCAATCTTTCTAGTTATATGGCAGTTATTTACTTGGCTCCCTGGAGCAACATTACCGGGGCCAATTCAAGTTGTACAAGATACGTGGATACTGATTATGTATCCTTTTTATGACCGAGGTGGCATAGATAAAGGTTTATTTTGGCAAGTCCTTGCTAGTTTACAAAGGGTAGTGATTGGTTACTCGCTAGCAGCAGTTATCGGTATTAGCGTTGGTATTGCGCTCGGACTGAGTAAATCATTATCGAAAGCTTTAGATCCAATGATTCAACTCTTCCGTACCGTACCACCTCTAGCTTGGGTACCAATTTCTCTGGCTGCTTTAAGACAAAATGAACCTGCTGCCCTTTTCGTCATCTTTATCACAGCAATCTGGCCGATCTTAATCAATACAGCAGTTGGTGTGAAGCAAATTCCTCAAGATTACAATAACGTCGCTAAAGTTCTGCAACTTTCTCGCAAGGAATATTTTGTGAATATTCTGATACCTGCTGCTCTTCCCTATATTTTTACAGGTTTAAGAATTGCGATTGGTTTGGCTTGGTTAGCTATTATTGCAGCAGAAATTATCATGTCTGGTATTGTTGGGATTGGCTTTTTCATCTGGGATGCTTATCAAAATAACAATGTCAGTGAAATTATTTTAGCCCTCGTTTATATCGGTGTTGTTGGCTTAATTCTTGACAAGTGTATGCTGTGGGTGCAGTCAAGAATTTTGCCAGAAGAACAGAAATAGTGACCAGTGACCAGTGACCAGTGACCAGTGACCAGTGACCAGTGACCAGTGACCAATGACTAATGATAAAGGACTAATAAAAAATGAGCGTTTTTGTTGCTGTTGACCAAATTGATAAAGTTTTCTCCTTATCCGGTGGCGGTCAGTATATTGCTCTCAAAGGAATTGATCTTCAAATCAAAAAAGGAGAGTTTATTTCTCTGATTGGTCACTCCGGTTGTGGTAAGTCTACCCTACTGAATATGATTGCTGGTTTGGATTTACCAACTGAGGGTGTAGTAGCACTAGAAGGACAAAGAATTACAAGACCCGGTCCAGACAAGATGGTGGTGTTTCAAAATTATTCGCTCCTACCTTGGCGGTCAGTACGGGAAAATATTGCTCTTGCTGTCGATGCAGTGATGAAGGATGCTCCTGCAGGTGAACGCAAAGCAATTGTGGAAAAGCATATCGATCTAGTCGGTTTGCGTCCTCATGCTGATAAAGCCCCAGCAATGTTATCAGGCGGTCAAAAACAGCGAGTTGCGATCGCACGTGCTTTAGCGATTCGTCCTAAATTGCTCCTGTTAGATGAACCTTTTGGAGCATTGGACGCACTTACAAGAGGTAATTTGCAAGAACAGTTGATGCAAATTTGTCAGGAAAACGAAGTTACTGCAGTAATGGTGACTCACGACGTGGATGAAGCCGTGTTGTTGTCAGACAGAATTATCATGCTGACGAATGGACCGGAATCTAAAATAGGACAAATTTTGGAAGTCGATATTCCCCGACCTCGCAAGCGGATGGAAGTGGTAGAACATCCCAGCTATTACAGCTTGCGGAGTGAGATGATTTACTTCCTCAATCAACAAAAACGAATTAAGAAACTGAGAGCGCGGAAAGTTAAAGTACTTGCACGTCACGGTCTAGAAAAAGTTAACTTAGATATTGGTTTCCTTCCTCTGACTGCTTGCGCCCCTCTTGCTGTCGCTAAAGAAAAGGGCTTCTTTACAAAGTACGGTTTAGATGAAGTTAACTTAGTCCGCGAATCTAGCTGGCGCGGAATTACCGATGGTATTGCAGGTGGGTATTTAGATGCAGCACAAATGCCCTCAGGTATGCCTGTTTGGTTAACTGTCGGTGGTCATGGAGATGTCCCCACACCTGTTGTGAGCGCACTGACATTAACTCGCAATGGCAATGCCATTACCTTAGATAAGCGTTTTTATGACAAAGGAGTTTATACCTTAGCCGATTTTAAAAAATTGCTACAAGATTCCGCAGGGCAAAGCCATACTTTGGGGATGGTACACCCTTCCTCAATGCACAATATGCTTCTACGTTATTGGTTAGCAACAGCAGGCATTGATCCCGATTTAGATGTTTCTCTCAAAACTATTCCTCCAGCACAAATGGTAGCTGACTTACAAGCAGGAAGTATAGACGGTTACTGCGTGGGCGAGCCTTGGAATCTCCGAGCTGCAATAGAAGGTATTGGCTTTACCATAGCCACAGATTTAGAAATTTGGCAAGGACATCCCGGCAAAGTTTTGGGAGTTCGAGAAGATTGGGCAAATGCATATCCAAATACCCATATCGCTCTAGTTAAAGCTTTATTGGAAGCTTGTCGGTACTGTGCTGATGAAAAGAACTTTTCAGAAATTCGTCAGATTTTAGCTCGTCGCGAGTACATTAGCACTAACGAAGAATATATTCAGCTTGGCGATCCAAACTCTATGGTTTGCAACCTCGAACAACCAATGCGAGAGTACGCCCATCATCTATTCTTTGGTGACGGAGTCAATCGTCCCAGCCGCACCGAACATTTATGGATGATGACTCAAATGGCTCGTTGGGGTGATATTCCCTTCCCCCGCAACTGGATGGAAATTTTGGAAAGAGTTTGTCGAGTTAGCGTGTTTAGCACAGCAGCAAGGGAACTAGGTTTGCTTGATATTAAGTACCATCGCGGTCCTATTCAGCTATTTGATGGCACTGAATTTAATGCCGATGACCCTATTGCTTATCTCATCAGTCTCGAGATAAAACGCAATGTTTCTGTAGCAGAAGTTGTTATCCACACGCGTTCCTCCGTCGCTGCAGCCTAAGAATTTTAGATTTTGGATTTTGGATTAATCGATGAATTTAAAATCCAAAATAATATAAACACTCGCACGTTTACTTCTCGCGCAATGACCAAAACATCTACACAGCCTCTTGCTATTCCTACCCGTCCCCAACCTTTCTTGGTGATGGAAAACGTTTCTAAAGTCTATCCCACACCAAAGGGTCCTTTCGTAGTACTAGAAGATGTTAACCTCACCGTAAATCAGGGCGAGTTTATCTGCGTGATAGGTCACTCCGGTTGTGGTAAATCAACTTTACTGAACATGGTTGCAGGTTTTACTAAGCCTACTGGTGGCTCGGTGCTGCTGAACTCCAAGCCCATCACTCAACCGGGACCAGATAGGATGATGGTTTTCCAAAACTATGCTTTGTTACCTTGGCTCACTGCATTTGAAAATATTTACTTGGCACTTAATGCTGTTTTTCCTAACAAGCCAAAAGCACAGAAATCAACGATCGCACGGGAACATCTAGCATTGGTGGGACTAACAGAAGCTGCTGACAAAAAACCAACACAACTTTCCGGGGGGATGAAACAACGGGTTGCGATCGCAAGAGCTTTGGCAATTCGTCCTCAAGTGCTCATTTTAGATGAACCATTTGGGGCATTAGATGCTATCACCAAAGAAGAATTACAGGAAGAATTGCTGAAAATTTGGAACGAACGGCGATGCACGGTACTGATGATTACTCATGATATTGATGAAGCGTTGTTCCTTGCAGATCGCTTGATTATGATGACGAATGGACCTGCAGCAAATATTGGTGAAATCTTAAATATTCCTTTCCCCCGTCCACGCGATCGTGCTCGAATTATGGAAGATCCAAAATACTATCAACTTCGCAACTACGCTCTTGATTACCTGTTTCGTCGTTTTGCTCATGATGAGTAATTCGTAGTACGGGCAGGATGCCCGTACCACAAGATTTAAATAAAATATTCTTGTAGGGTGGGCATTGCCCACCTATTTTATTTGCTACAAAAAAGAAAAATAGAAATTTACTAACATCAATGACTTCAAAAGTTTTATCTGGACTCATGGGAGTATGCGTAGGGGATGCTTTGGGTGTTCCAGTAGAATTTACTACCCGTGCAGAACGATCGCGATCGCCGGTCACATCAATGCAGGGTTACGGAACTTGGGATGTACCAGCAGGCACATGGTCTGATGACAGTTCCCTGACATTTTGCTTGGCTGAGTGTCTTTGTGATGGGTTTTCACTGGATGCGATCGCCCAGTCATTTTGGCGCTGGTATAACGATAATCACTGGACAGCACGTGGCGAAGTCTTTGACATAGGCAATACAACATTTCTTGCCATTACGAATTTCAAACAAGGAGCACTACCTTTAGAAGCAGGAGAAAAGAGTGAAAGAAGTAATGGAAATGGCTCCTTAATGAGAATTTTGCCTATGGCTTACTGTTACAAAATATTAACTTTTTCAGAACTTATTTCTCGAACACATCAAGTTTCTTGCATCACTCACGCTCATCTCAGGTCACAAATGGCTTGCGGGATTTATATTAGTATTGCAGTTGGTCTTTTAGAAGGAGCCGATCCAAACACAGCTTATCAACAAGGATTAAAAAACATAGAAGGTATTTACTCAGATACCAAGTACGCTTCAGAGAGATCGCATTTTGCCAGAGTCATGAGTGGTGAAATTGCTCAGTTATCAGAAGAGAGCATTAATTCAAGTGGGTATGTAATCGATACATTAGAAGCATCACTTTGGTGTTTGCTGAATAGTTCATCTTATGCTGAAGCAGTATTAAAAGCTGTCAATTTAGGTGGAGATACAGATACAACTGCTGCTGTTACAGGAGGATTGGCAGGCATTTATTATGGAGTAGAAAATATTCCAGAAGAATGGACTGAGCAGATTGCTCGGAAATACGACATTATTAATTTGGCAATTCGTTTAGCATCTGTTGTTTGTTACTAAAATTTCTAGAATAAGACTAATCCTAAAGTCTGCTAAGGTATAAATTTATCAGCGTCCATCAGCCTTCATCTGCGGTTATTTCTTTCTTCCTGTATCTTATAAAAGTGGGAATTGCTATATCAACCTACTTGCTCAGAAATCCACTGAAGATAAGGTTGAGAACCAGCAACTACAGATAGCGCAATAATTTCTGGAACTTGGTAGGAGTGTAGTTCGCGAATTTTTGCTTCCACTATAGGAAATTTTCCTAAGTCAGTTTTAATCAATAACTGCCATTCTTGCTCTTTGTGTTTTTGTCCTTGCCAAATGTAAATAGAGTGGATTGGCATGATACTCACACAAGCAGCTAGCTTAGCCTCCACAAGGGCATTTGCTATTGTTTCTGCCTCTTCCACGGAAGAAGCTGTTACTAACACTACACCGTATTTAACGGATTCATTCATAATTTGTTAATGGTTTGTGGTTAGTAGGGGCGCAAAGCCTTGCGCTCCTACTAACTATTAACTAAACCGTAGTCGATGACAAAGAATAAACTTGACCATCAATTAACAGTCGAGTGATTCCCTTGGCATGCAGGTGATAGCGTGCTTTATGTAACATTTTACTATCAGGGATTTTAATCACGCGATCGCGTTTGGTGGAAAAGCGTTTGGCAACTCGATGGTTATCAAACACGGGTAGAGTTCTTTGCTGGGTTTCCAAGTTAGGAATTTGTCCTAAATCTCCAAAATCTCTCAGTGGTCGGGTAATTAATTCCGAGGAACGATCTATGACGAGATAGCACGTTTTTGGTAAAGCTGCGGCTGACAGTGGTAGAACTCGAACAGAATCACTCTTACTTGTTCTTGCTACTAGCCGTGGTCTTTCTTCAAAATCTTCATCGTCATCATCGTCGTCATAGTCTTCGTCATCATCGTCTAAATCATCCAAATCATCTGACTCGTCTAGCAAGTCCTCACCAAACATTTCCGCTATCACGTTTGTTTGTGGATGGGTGTTTTCTTCCAATGGGCTGGGAATGTTTGTGATTTCAGGTGATTTTTGTTCTAACAATTCCAATTGTTCGGCGATTGGTTCCTCCATAACTGGTAAAGTGAGTTGCTCTTGCTCTTCTTCAGATAGTGAGGAGCGTCGCTTCACTCGTCTATTCTTAGTAGATACTGGCTCAACAACTTTCGGAGATTCGCGTTTGCTCTTAATGGGTGTTGGCTCAACAACTTTCGGAGATTCGCGTTTGCTCTTAGTGGATGTTGGCTCAACGACTTTCCGAGGTTTGGGTTTTTTCTCTGTTTCTAGTTCTTCTTGTGGTTGAACCTCTACAACTTTCTGAGCAACAACGGGAGTTGCTATTTGTTCTTCCTCTTGTTCTTCTTGTTCGTCGTGAGCAAACACGGGTAGATTGTCATAGCTAACTTGTGCCCTGCCTTCAGGAGTTCTAGCAGCACGTTTTAAAGAAACAAGGTATTCGTACTCGTCTTCTGGCAAAGTGCTTTTTAGCAAGCGGCTAATCGTGGAATTACTCACATCGTAACGTTCTGCCAAAGTCGAGGTTGTTTCAGCAGTTTCACGATATAACTTTAGAATTTCTTGTTTGTCTGATTCTGTTAGTTTTCTCACGGTAGGACACCAGCCATTCCTTAATCTAAGTTCTTTTTCTTCCGCCTGCACGCCGCGAACGGTTTATTGATGCGTCATGTTCTAAAACAGCGCCCAAGCCAAATAAAACTCCGCTCCACACCCAAAATACCTCAAGTATCTCTCCACTTTGATAATTTGGAATCCAATTTGTGGCATATTTAAACCACATATCGGCTACGTACAGCGAAAATGCTGCTGCTGCTATCATCCGCCATGATAGGGAAACTCTTCCCCCCCAAAAGGCTAGCAGTAGAGTGGACGCAATCACTAATAGTAGTACATCGCTAACGATATAAAACCAGTTTAAAATTGCCGCCGTATTTTCTTCCCATGTTGGGATGGCAACTTTGGCTGCTTCCTGTGGTGGCTGACTGGAAATCAACCATGCTAATGCGCTCCCAAGTACTGCGATCGCCAGCACAATTGCCCACTGCCACTTGTCCAGATTCAGCCTTCTAGAAGCCACTGCCAAAACCATACCCGCACCCAGTAACAAATAACTTGCTACAAAAAAGACATCAGCACAAGAAAGAGTGGGTTCTTTTCCTAAGGCTATCTCCGTATATCCAAAAATTATCCCTCCAAGGAAATAAGAAAGCATACCGATGCCGATAGCCAGCCACACATTTCGACCGCTGACGATCTGTGGGCTTCGCCAATTTCTCAAACATAAGATACCAGCACCTAAGTAAGCCATTGCTTCAAAAATATTTGTACCTATTACGTACCACTCAGCACGTTTTTCTATGCCATCTGTGTCTGGAATTCTGGCACTGAATAACATAAAGTATAACAGTGCAAGTACACCCCAGCCCATACTTGCCAAGACGATGTTCTGGGTGGAGAACATGGATTTATTTCGGTGTGTTTTGTTGTAAGCGCTACTCATAGAACTTTACAGTATAAATGCACTCTAGCAGTTTTTTTGAACCAGTGACCAGTGATCAGTGATCAGTGACCAGTGACCAGTGACCAGTTAATCCTCATTAAAAACTGCTGTCAGTTAATGCCATAGTTTACTCAAGGGAGATTGATTTAGCCAACTGATAAAAAGCGCTCGCTCGCCTTCTGGCATCTCTTGTAACCTCTCGCCCACTTGATGGGCAAAGTTGGTATTGCCAAAAGATGCCTTTGCCAATCGATGCAATTCTTGCAAAAACGTAATCACATGATGTTCTTGCCAACTTGGCAGTTGGGCTAGCTCTTGTAAGTCCATAGTCAGCAGATTTTTGAAAGTCTCTGGTGAGGATACCAGAGGAAACTGCCATTGCTGCATGACTTCGGCAACACTTTTTTGAAATAATGTTGCTTGTTTTGAACCTAAAAAGTCTTCTATGTCGATGAACACAGATTGCAGCAGCACAAGACTGGCAAGGGTAAAAATTCCCATCTTGCTACTACTCCCCGTGTCACTACCTATCTGCTCTACACGAACTTTACCCCAAACGCTGTAGCGATCGGGTTCCTCTAGTAGAACGCAGGCTTTGCCTCGGTTATCGGTTAAATCTCTCCACAAAGCTTTAGCCTCTTCTTCTTGGCTAGCTTTGAAGACACTGATTAACCGAAAGGTTTGCCCCTGATAATAGAGGATTGGCACCTGCTGTTCTCGCTTTGGGTGCTGAATGGTAGATATTTCTACATCCTGCCGTTTCAAAATAAACATGACACTGGCAATTAACCTTACCGGGGCGTTCTATACATGGGATAAATCATCGCACGCTAGCTGCATGGCTTTTGATGCAGCCTTGTACGCAGTTTTTAGAGCTTGCCGAGACAAACTCATTGATAAATCGGCATAACTAACAAATACTTCATAAGCGGGGTTGTGAGTGTACATATAATATCTAGCGCCTTGGATCTTAGCCTTGACGACGTGAAATCTGCAATAATTTTAATTTGCCTTTTGCAAGGAAGTACAGATATAATGTAGAAACTGACTATTTCAATAGCCAGAAGATTTGATTGGGCGCGTAGCTCAGTGGATAGAGCAACGGATTTCTAATCCGTTGGTCGCAGGTTCGAATCCTGCCGCGCTCGTTTTAATACATTATTAACTTACTATACTCTCCAAGTGTTACGATAATTACACTTAGTTAGGAGTTGGTATTGCTACATCATACAAAAAATAAAGCTGATATTGCAGCTGCTAAAGCGGTCGCGGACTTAACAGTCAAGGGATACTCAGTTTTTACACCTGTTGTTTGCGAACATCTAGCCTTCGATCTAATTGCGTACAAACAAGGTAAATGTTACAGGGTACAAGCTAAGTTTGCTGCTCATAACACAGTAAAAAATAAAACGAGTTGGGTCGATAAAAACGGATGTCATGAAAAAAAGTACCAAGCAGATGACTTTGACTTCTATGCTCTTTACTTTCCAGACATAGATAAAGTTATTTATCCAGCCATTAAGTTTGGCGGTTGTTGTATCAGAACAACACTGCCAAAGTCGCCCAAGCCTTTCTACTGGTGGGAAGACTTTACAGATTTTACAGAAGATGCAACCAAGCGAACTTACAAAGAATTTGGAGTTGATTTAACAACCAGAAAAGTTAACACGGAAGCAAGAATCAACAGGCGCAAAGTACCAAGACCCAGCAAAGAAGAATTAGAAAAACTGGTGTGGGAAAAGCCGACAAGCCAAATTGCAAAGGATTTTGGTTTATCTGATAAAGCAATAGAAAAATGGTGCAAAGGATACGGTATCGAAAAACCACCCAGAGGCTACTGGGTACAGATCAAAGCATCTATGTAAAAATTTTTAGCAGTAGCTAGAGGGGCGGTCTAGTAATCCCAAAAACCCGGTTTCTTCGAGTTGAGCATAAGAGATATCAAGCTTTGCAACAGGGAGAAACCGGGTTTTTTGCCCCGTTATCAGTTCCCAGCAAAAATGGTCACTGGTCACTGGTCACTGGTCACTGTTCACTGATTCACGCTCCCGGTCCTGCAGTAACAATCACCAACTTATCTGGATGAATTAACTCCTGAATCACCTGTTGCACTTGAGCGATAGTAACTGCTTCAATGCGCTTGGGATACTCCCGGATTTCTGCAGGAGACAAACCGTAAATGGCATTGCCCAAAATCACATCCGCTACGTTACTTGGATTTGCCAGTTCTACAGGGTAACTGTTTGTAATTGAGCGTTTTGCAGCATTTAACTCAGCTTCTGTAATTCCCTGCTCTCGCAATTGCTTAAGCAAAGCTACTGCGCTGGCTATTGCTTTTTGAGTATCTCCTGGAGCCGTTTGCATTTGGATTAAAAACGGACCAGGGTTAACACCAGCAGCAAAAACGCTGTAAATACCGTAGGTAAGACCTTGACGATCGCGGACTTCAGTACCCAATC
Organism: Scytonema hofmannii PCC 7110; assembly: GCF_000346485.2. Classification (NCBI taxonomy): domain Bacteria; kingdom Bacillati; phylum Cyanobacteriota; class Cyanophyceae; order Nostocales; family Scytonemataceae; genus Scytonema; species Scytonema hofmannii. The sequence continues at coordinate 6,591,904 of NZ_KQ976354.1, read as the reverse complement.
TGCTGGACAAAGTATCGCCACCCAAAATTTCATTCAGTACTAAAGCAGTATAATAACGGGGATCTTTCCGAGATATACTGTTGTAGCCAATGTAAGTGACATCTTCTGCCTTACCGGGAATCAAAGGGTTTAGTTGTGTTGTCTTCTGTGGCAATGATACTGAAGCTAAGTTGAGCGTTGGTGGGTTACCCTCAGATTTCCATTCACCAAAAGCTTTATTTAGCAAAGCTTTGACTTGAGTTTGCTCAAAATCACCAACCAGAGCAATGGTCATTGTATCTGGACGGTAGTGCTCTTGGTAGAAGCGCAAAAGATCGTCACGAGTAATACTTTTCAAACTCTGTTCTGTGGGGAAGCTATGGAAAGGGTGATTATCTGGATAAATCGTTTGCTGAAATACCCGTCTTCCCAACCCACGAGGATCGTCTAACTGGACTTTTAAACTGGTAAGCGATCGCTGACGGCTGAGTTCGAGTTGAGAGTTGGGAAAATTAGCATTTTGCACGACATCAGCCAAAGTATCAATTAAAACTGGTAAATTAGCAGACAAGCCATTTCCACTAATATTAACCCCTTCACGAGTCGCCTGAAATCCCAAACTAGCTCCTCGATCTTCCAAAGTTTTTGCCAGAGTTAAAGCATCCTTAATTTGGGTTCCATTCATGAGGTTGGAAGCAACTAGATTAGCCAATCCTGCTTTTTGATTGGTGTCAAATACACTACCCGCTTGAATTTGTCCGCTCAGGTTAACTGTAGGAACACTGCGATCGGGAAGTAAGATAACTTGCAAACCATTTTTAAAGATCAATTGTTCTGGTATTGGTTGCTTCGTAGAAACACTCGTTGATTTAGCAGCAGGAAGGTATTTCGCAAGTTCAGCTGGATCTACAGGTTTACCAGGACTGAAGTTTTCCACAGTGCGACCAGAACTAGCACTCTTTTCTCCTGATTTACCATCACGAAGAGTTGGTTCAAAAAAGCCGATAGTTTGTTGAGCCGGATTCAGGTAAGTTTTTGCGACTCGCTGTACATCGGCGGCTGAAACTTTGCCTATTGCCTCAAGATACCGCTTGATGTAAAGATAATCACCAGACACAGTTTCACTGTATCCTAATTGAGTTGCAAGGCTTGTAATATCTTGGTTGTTTAAAACAAAAGCAGCTTGGAGTTGTGTTTTTGCCCGGTTCAACTCATCATTAGCAACCTGTTTTTGTTGAAGTTCTTTTAAAGACAGTTGTAGAACTTGAGAAATTTTAGAAAGTTGTTGACCTGGAACTGCTGTCACGTTAATTTCATACCAACCAGGTTCAATCAGTTCTGCAGGACTCGCACTCACCGAACTAGCCAAACCAGCTTCCACCAAAGCTTGGTAAAGTCTAGAACTGCGTCCACCAGTCAGGATAGCATCCATTACATCAATGGCAGCTACATCTGGATGGTTGGCATCAGGTAAAGGATATACAGCTTGTAACAGTGCTGCACTACCAGGCTCTTTTAGAACAATTGGCGACTGGCGACTGGCGACTGGGGAAGATGAAAGTGTGCGGTAGGTAGACCGAGATTCCGGATTTTGAATTTTGAACTTTGAATTTTGAATTGGTTTGTCTCCTCGTCCTCGTTTCGGTAGTTTCCCAAAGCTTTGTTGAACGGATTTGAGAACGGCTTGAGTATCAAAATCTCCGGTAACGACTAGCGTTGCATTGTCAGGGCTGTAGTATGTTTGGTAGTAATTGCGGACTTGCTCCAAAGTAAATTTTTCTACATCGGCTTTCGTACCTCCCACAGGTAAACCGTAAGCCCGTTTCGGAAATGCAGCTCGCATGACAGCACGATTGAGACGATACCCTGGAGAATTTTCATAGCCCTGCAACTCTGAAATAACAACGCGTTTCTCGCTTGTGAGTTGGTCAGATTTAATCAAAGCGCTTTCCATACGGTCTGCTTCTAGAGTCAGCAGTGCATCCAGTTTATCGCTCTGTACTGTACTAAAATAAGCCGTTTCGTCATAACTGGTAAAAGCATTGAACTGGCTACCCAAAGCACTCAACAACCGACCAAACTGTACCGGACGGTCAGTAGTTCCTTTAAACATCAAATGCTCTAGCTGGTGAGAAATGCCATTCTCTCCTGCTTGCTCGTTGCGCGAACCAACTCGATACCATACTTGTACGCTCACCACTGGGGAAGTGTGAACTTCCTTGGTAAGTACGGTTAAACCATTATCCAGAACAGTTTTTCGCACTCCTTGGGTGAGGGAAAGACCAGAAACAGGTGCAACTTCTGTCTGGATAGCAGCAACAGAAAAATCATTTACCCACAGCACTCCACTTAAGAAGAGGCTGAAGAGAATAAGAATAGATGGACGTAGCTTGGATAGAAAAGACATAGTAGCCTGTACAAGCATAAACAGCGTATATAACTTTATGTTATTTACAAAGCGCAACTGAATTCAGAAAAGCTGTATTTATTGTCAGGACTGTATCATTAGGGATAGATCCCCATGGGTTTTCCCTACTTTGCCAAATTTTGTTTAAAGAGGTATAACGGGCTAAAGAATAGTCAAATTAATAACATTATTTTTATGCCCGCCAATACTCAAAATATTGAAATAATTCTTAATAAATTGAAACAAATCTATCCTAATGCTAAATACGAGCTAGATTGGGAAACTCCGCTTCAACTCCTTGTTGCAACGATTCTGGCAGCACAATCTACTGATGAACGCGTCAACAAAGTCACTAAAACCTTATTTCCTAAATACCCCACGGCTCAGGCTTATGCTGACGCCGATATTTTAGAACTGGAAGAAGAACTGAAACCAACTGGCTTCTACCGCAACAAAGCCAAAACAGTCAAAAATATGTGTCAAGACCTTGTTGAGAGATATGGAGGAGAGGTTCCCAAAACAATGGATGAACTGGTAACTCTACCTGGAGTGGCTCGCAAAACAGCCAATGTAGTCCTCAACACTGCCTTTAGTATTCCTTCTGGAATCATCGTTGATACCCATGTCGTTCGGGTTAGCCAACGCATGGGCTTAACAAAACGTAAAACGCCAGAAACAATAGAGCAAGAATTGATGCAACTAGTTCCTCAAGAAGAATGGACTTTTTGGGGACCAGCCGTTGTTCTTCACGGACGTTACACCTGCACGGCAAAAAAACCAAAGTGTGCGGAGTGCGTTCTGAAAAATGTATGTGAAAAAGTTGGTGTAATTCAGTGACCAGTGACCAGTGACCAGTGACCAGTAACAACTAACAACTAACAAATGACAAAACTTCCTACTTCTTGGCAAACTGTACTTGCTGAGGAATTTGATAAACCTTACTTTCAAAAACTTCAAGATTTTCTGAAAGAGGAAAGACAATCTTACTCAATTTATCCTCCTGAAGAAGATGTCTTTTCAGCCTTTGAACTCACACCATACGAACAAGTGAATGTCCTCTTGCTTGGACAAGACCCCTATCACGATGATAATCAAGCACATGGATTGTGTTTTTCTGTAAGACCGGGTATTAAGCCTCCACCATCGTTAGTTAATATTTATAAAGAACTCAAAGATGATGTTGGTTTTAATATTCCTAATAATGGCTACCTTGTAACATGGGCTAAACAAGGGATTTTGATGTTAAATGCCGTGTTAACTGTACGCGCACATACTCCAAATTCTCACAAAAACAAAGGTTGGGAAACTTTTACAGATGCTGTTATTAACAAGGTGAATCAAAAGACAGACCCTGTGGTTTTTGTACTGTGGGGCGGTTACGCACAAAAGAAACTGAAGTTAATAGATACCAATCGGCATATTGTTGTGCAATCTGCACACCCTTCGCCGCTATCTGCACGTAACGGATTTTTTGGTAGCAAAGCTTTCTCAGCTATCAATTCAGCATTAAGCTCTTTTGGTAAGCCTGAAATTGATTGGCAAATTCCTGATATTTAGAAAGCGAGCGCGATATGATACAACCAGATTATCAAACCATGACACAGCAGGAGTTAAGGCAATATATTCTCGATCATCGTGATGATAAGGATGCAGTACATGAAGCGGTGTTGCGTCTCCAAGAAAATGGTAAAAAGCTTAACTCTATTGATGAATTAACACGAATTATTGAAGAAAAGCGTCGTCAAGGCTTAGAACCGTAAATTGGCGTAGCTTTAACAAAGCTGTCATTGGGGACATAATAGTTGAAAGTATTACCAGTAAATGGTTTTAAATTGAGATATTAATCATATGCCTCGTTTTGTGAGTTATATTCTTCACAAATTCTTACAGCAGCTTCTAGGTATCGATCTAATAGATGACTGTCGGATGTATCAGGTAATACTAATTCAACAGCCATAGTGGTTTCTACGATCCCACCCAGTTCTTCTCCATCTCTAAAAGCTGCTATAGAACCCCATAGTCGAGCTATAGCGGTTTGAATTTCTTCCCTTTCTGGTAAGTACCATATTTCTCGACTAATTCCATTACACTGTAAAGGAGTTAAAATATTTTGCTCATCCATTGCTTGTTGAATATATCTATTAAGCTTGGAAAACTTATCTGATTTAATTTCAGATGAATATATTTTTATGCATTCTATTGTCCATTGAATTGCCAAAATATAGTGATATTTTTGTAGTTCTTGTGCAATTGGGTGCGCCCAAAGTATTTTTTTTTGCGCTATATTTTGTTTGACATTTTCTATAATGTTCTTCATATTTGCTTCAAATGGCTTATTGTTACTCTAAATCATTTGTAAATAGTTAGATGCCCCAATGGTCAAAGAATTTCGGGAGATGATCGCTCAAATTTACACAAATTACATAGAATGACTATGTGTATTTACTGATAATCAATAAGTTTATAAAAATTTTTATATTTTTTCATCAATGCGTATTTCCTTCGATCTAGATGATACTCTTATTTGTTATGAGCCTTCGTGTCTATTAGAACCAAATTGTGTTCCTTTCTTCTTGCAACCTTTATTTCGTGAATCTTTACGCTTAGGTACGCGATCGCTATTACGGAAACTTCAAAAACAAAATCATAGTCTGTGGATTTATACTACATCTTATCGATCTACTTGTTATTTAAAGTGCTGGTTTTTCTTTTATGGAATTCGTATCGATAATGTTGTGAACGGGTATAAACACGAGCGCTTAGTTAAAAATAATCCCCGTCTGTTTTGGAAAAACAAATATGCTCCTAGTAAATATCCTTGTTATTTTGGTATAGATCTTCATGTAGATGATTCTGAAGGTATTCGCCTTGAAGGTCTAGACCATGGTTTTGATGTTTTTATTATTCATCCTCAAGAGAGTAATTGGTATCGAGAAGTGCTTAAAGCTGTTGAAGATAGGACATAAGATGTCATCAAAGTGTAGTAACACCAACATTAGAAGCAACTCGTTTCAGTCCTTCATCAAGGGTTGCAAGAGGTAATCCTTCACGGAGTGCAAGTTCTAAATATGCTGCATCGTAGGAGGTCAGTTTATGGGTTCGTGCAAGAGTCAAGATGTCTGTAAATGCTTTCTCTTCGGTTTTTGTATCAACGGTAATGGGAAGGCTAACTAGGAGTCCGAGAAATTGAGAAATCTTTGCTTGATTGCTTCGCCCCCTTCGTTCGCTGATCGCCAGAACGTTTGCAACTTCAAGAAACCAGATGGAAGGTACTTTTATACTTCCTCCTACAAGTTCCTCTAGTAATGAGTCAGTAAATTCTGTCGCTTCATCCTCAAAGCACCATGCCATAGCTATTGAGCAATCAAGAACAAAATTCATTTTCTACCCTCATTAATCATCTCTCGCACTGAAAGACCTCCTAGAATATGTCCTTTTCGGAATTTCTTTAACTCTTCAATGACATCTCTCACATCACGCTGTTGCTCTTTTTCTACAGGAACGAGTCGTGCAATAGGGACTCCATGCTTCGTAATCGTAAATTCCTCTCCTTTTGCCACTCGTTCAAGAAGGCTAGGAAGATGTGTTTTAGCTTCGTATGAACCGATTGATTCCATAAAATTATTTAGGCTAGCTTTAGACTAGTCTAAAATATTTTTGTGTGAACTGTCCAGTTTTCGCACAACAAAGCAAGCAAATGAATTTGTAGTTTATTCGAGTGAGAATCGCTATATTAGGAGTTTCCGATCGCTCAAGATTTTTTGTTAAAAATTGTTGCTGAATTTTGAATTGCTAAATGCCCTCTTCTACTCCTTGGACACCACTTCATGCAAAAATACACCGTACTATTCGATCGCGCCGTCTATTCGCTCGCAATCATCGACTGTTAGTAGCTGTTTCTGGGGGGCAAGACTCTCTGTGTTTAATCAAGCTACTGTTAGATTTACAACCAAAATGGGGATGGTATTTAGCGCTCGCTCATTGCGATCATCGTTGGCGTACTGATTCCCAAGCTAATGCAATTCATGTCCAAAACCAAGCCTTAGCTTGGGGAATTCCATTTTATTTACAAACTGCTGATTCACCTCCAAGTAGTGAAGCTTCTGCTCGTGATTGGCGGTATCAAGTTTTGAGCGATATTGCTTGCGAACGTAAATTCGATTGTATTGTTACAGGGCATACAGCTAGCGATCGCGCTGAAACTCTCCTTTATAATTTAATTCGTGGAACTGGTGCAGATGGGTTGCAAGCATTAACTTGGCAACGCTTACTTTCTGAGAAAATTTTGCTTGTACGTCCGCTTTTAGAAGTGACTCGCACCCAAACAGGACAATTTTGTCGAGATTTTCAGCTTTCTATTTGGGAAGATTCTACTAACTTTGAATTGAAATATGCTCGCAATCGTATTCGCCAAGAGTTGATACCATATTTGCAAGAAAATTTTAATCCTCAAGTTGAATCAGCTTTAGCGCAAACTGCTGAAATTTTGCAAGCAGAAGTCGATTATTTAGAACAAGCTGCTCTTCAGTTACGTGAAGAGGCAATGCTTGGAAAAGAGAATGAAGGCGATGGAGATAAAAGTTCTGATGCCTCACTTCCTCTGAAATTAAATCGTCGTATCTTACAGAAAGCACCACTTGCATTACAAAGGCGGGTAATGCGCCAAGCTTTATTGGAAGTACTTGCTATTGCCCCAAGTTTTGAACAAATTGAAAAACTCACAGCTTTGATTGCAGCACCCAATCGTTCGCAAACCGATCCATTTCCTGGTGGTGCGATCGCTCGAGTTCAAGGTGATTGGATTATGTTCGAGTGACAGATACATTTTGTTGTGCATATAGTAACATATAGCCTGAGAAATATCCAAGAAAAAAGAGGTAGTTTTATGCTGTTCTCTACTTGACCAGCTCAAACCCATCGAAATCTATGGCTATTATCATGGTGGATATAACTATAGTTATGACTATCGCATTGTTGGCGCAGTAACTCCAACTCAAAGCAGTGCGATCGAACTCGCCTTACAAGCAGCTGAAATGCTAGTTGTACGGAAGCCTGCTCTTGAATCTTGGGATGCTTCCATCAGTCAAGAAATTTCTCAATTCATGCATCGGTGTCTGCACGATCGCGAAGCGCAAGCTGTACCCAGCTTATCGCACTCTCTACAGCCTTGGTTTTTGGGACATCAGCTACACTTATGAATTTGGACAAACTCCAGCAAACGATTGGATTGGAGTACGTTCGATTGGCGAATTTGAGTATAATCCATAGTCACTAAATGCAGTCCGATATAATAGTTTTAGAAATAATGATGCAAGAGGTCTAATTGTGGTCTTTGCTCAAACCAGTCCCCCAGATGCGATCGCAACTCGCCTGACATTGGACGAGTATCGGGCGATGGAAGAAACCAACCCAGAACGACATGAATACCGCAACGGAGAGATTATTATTATGTCGGGAGGATCTGAAGCCCACAGTGCGATCGCTAGCAACTTATTAATTTACTTGGGGTTTTTGCTAAGAGACACGGATTTTCGCTTATATAACAGCGATCTGCGAGTTTGGATTCCTGAATGTCAGTGTGGGACTTATACCGATTTGATGGTTGTTAATGGTTTGCCAGAATTCAATGGCGAGCGCAATGATGAAATTCTCAATCCTTTACTCATTGTCGAAGTTTTATCGCCCTCTACCGAAGCCTATGATAGAGGCCAAAAGTTTAGAAAATATCGCTCTCTTGCCAGCTTTTGCGAATATTTGCTTGTGAGTCAAACTGAACCCTATGTAGAGCAGTATTACAACCAGGATCGTAACAGTAACGATCACTGGCTATGGCAAGTTCACTCTCACCTCGAACAAGCGATCGTTCTGCACAGTTTAAACGTAGAAATTCCCCTAACTGAAATCTATCGTCGCATTAATTTTTAGGAATTCATTACCATATATGGCGAACTATTGCTCAATATGCTACAAATCCAGTGGATGTGTTGTTCAAAATCTTTTACAGCGTAATTAGCCATGCACAGAGCGAAGCAACTTGGTCGGCATATGTAAGATTTGCAGCGTTAGAAAGCTTACCACTGTTAAGTTGATGCCAAATTTCCTCTGCCATACTATTTTCTATGGCTGCTCCAACGAAAAAAGTACATGGATTAAGGCTGTGTTTTTTAAAACTGCTTCTAATACGTTCCAAAGCACTATTTGCTGTTTTCCAATGTTCATCTGCTCCTGCTGGATCGATACCTCCTTTTAGTTCGCCAAGGGCAATATAAGCATTTGGGTTTTTCAGCAAGCTAGTGTTGACTTGAATCGGATTACAATTAAATAAACATATATCAATATTTTTGCGAACAATAGGTACGACTATGTTATACATAAGAGTTCTGTGCTCCTTATTTTCAGGAACCCAACTTAGACCCTTAACTCGTAACTCTATATCAGTATCTTCCTCTGGTTGGTCCAGCCAACTTTTACTTTCTTTATCAAGCCATTTATAGGATATTGCAGAAAGTCTTAGTGCAGAAATAACCGCTCTTGTAAATTTTCGTTCTGCAAGAACACCGCCGATATTACGCATCATCCCGCCTAATGTATCGCCACGGGTTAGTAAAAAACGATAAACTAATTCCTCAAGAAATTCTTCTCCTACGGGTTCTAAAAAATTCTTAATTAATCCTTCTATGGCATCAATTTTATCTTGCTCTTGTAAATATCCTGCTGCTTTATCTGATATACCTGCTGCTGCAAGAAGGGCTGGTCGTATATCCTGCATTTGAAGTAAATCTTGAGGTTTTTTAACTTGATGTGTTCGGATTTTTAGAGATCGAGCTTGCTCTAAAAAGGGCGTTGCTTTCCGATTTCGTTCGAGCGCTAAAGCAACAAATCCTGCTCGAACTTCTTCATATGTAGTAACTAGATCGTTACTAGAGTGAAGATGATTATAATATGACACTAATGTTTTCTCCAGACATATACACACTTACGCAAAGGTTTACGACCGTGAGATCCCATTTGCTGACTGCTGTTACCCTTACCTATTGGTAAAACTAGAATTGCCTCAATGTCAAAGCCTAATTGTTCTGCAATTGCAGAAAGAATTATATCAACAGAAATTTCAACACCCGCGTAGCGAACATTATCATTCACCATAAATAACGGCGCGCCAGATTTCATTATCCTATAACATTCCGCAATCACACAAGCCATTTCGTAGAAATACCCACGTATCATTCTAGGAATGCCACTATTATTTAATTTTTTATTCTTCAGCTCAGTATTTAAAAATTCTAGGATGCTTTGTAGTAATTTCTGATTGTCAGCAGCCTTAATTGCTTGTTGCCATTTACTAATGATTGGCTTCTCTTTATTTTCTACAGTACAACTCAGCATGTCTTGCCGAAGTTGTACAATTTCTTGTTCGCCTATTCCCAAAAGAGCTAGTTCGAGAGCATATGTGCGGGTGTAATCGTAACGATTACAATATGGTGGGGAGGTAATCACACAATCATATGAATCTTTTGCTAAATTTGGTAGAATCTTTAAACAAGAACCTTTCAATAAAGTTATTTGCGATTGTTTTTTTTCTTCTGGGAAAATATAAATATTTGATAGATAAAAAGTGTCGTTCAGAATTAGCTCGATTTGAGATGCGATCGCTTCGTCAAAAGCTAATATTTTTCCTTTATCAAAATTTTCTGAACTATTCTTACGCTTTGCTCGTGCATCCCAACGTAAGTACTGACCGTCTTTCCGAGTATAACTTATAGACTCTAGAATGCATAAAAGAGCAAATTTTAAAACTTTTTGAACGGGAAGACTTTCCTGCTCAATTAAGTACAGATATTTCTCGATCGCTTCTTCCGTATTAGCAGGATACGCTCCATCAGTAATTCGTAAACGATTTAATGGCTTTCTACCAGTTGAGTACTTCCATGGCTTTTCTTCTTTCCAAAAAATTAGTTTTTCAAAATACTCTTTGGGAAAGTCTTGATCCATTAACAGACGAATATCTATAACCTCTTGACCAATAGGTAAAAGTTCGATTCCATCTGCATCGATACCTAATTCGTTACAAGCAAATAAAGTTGTTCCTATTCCTGCAAATGGATCTAAAACTTTAGAAATATTTTGATTTTTATATTTTTGTAAAAGAAACTTAACTAAATCATCAGAGAACGCCTCTTTATACTTAAACCATCGGTATTTGGGATTTTCTTTGTTTGCTTGAAAGCTGACAATTTTACGAGTGAAGTCTGGATAGATTTTAATTTTTTCTTGAAAATAATTCTCTAGATCGGAATCTAAATTACGAATTTCTTGTATGACAGGATTAGTCTCTTGCTCTAATTCGGCAGTAGCATCCTTAGCTTGGACTTCTAAAATTTTAAGTTCAAGACTTAGTTGACTCATGTGTAAAGGAAAGTTCATTGATAAATATCAAGTTTTTGCAGTTTACAACAAATTCGACCAAAATGATCGACTCTACTTTATCACAGAAAAATATAAGAACGCCGCTCTCCTGCGATCGGATTATAGTTCAAATGGTACAAACGGATTAGTTCATCGCATTAATTATAAGTGGCTGCTAGATCCCCGACTTCTTCAAGAAGTCGGGGATCTAAATCAACTTAACCCATCAAAATTAATTTGGCAGACCATTACGTGCTTGATGACAAAATATTTTCGAGGGTTTGACGCATCTGGTTAATTGCTTGATTTTGATAATCTCCCGTTTCCTGTACTTTAGCCACAGATTCAGCTATGCCTTCTAAATTGTGTCTCAACCCATCTATAGAGTCTTGAATGGGTTGTAAATCTTGATACAAACTCAATCGAGTTTGAGATTCTACGATCGCAGTTTGCACGGACAGCAAGTTTTCTTCTATGGTTTGGATCTCTTGGTGCTTTATCTGGTGCTGTTGAGTCTGTTGGTCAATAAAGCTTTGTGCTTGCTCTAGATTGGTACTTATCTGTTCGATTTCACTTTCTAAGCTTTGCAGTTCCTGTACCTGTTGCTGCTTTTGCTTGTCAATAATTGCAAGAATTTGTTTGAAATCCGCGCTTTTTTCTTCTAGTTCGGGACTGGGAGTTTTTCCTTGTTTTTTGCATAGCACGAGTTGATGTTGCCTGCAAATCTCTGTCCGTTCTTGTAAACTGCGACGCTGTCCTACCAAAGTTTGGTTCAACATTTGGTAAGAATCTTTTTCATCTACTAGTTCTGACTCTAATTTAGAACGTTCTCCGACCGACACTTGATTTATCTTGTTTTGCAGTTCTTCTATAATTTTTTGTCTTTCTGTTAATTCTTGTTCTTGCTCGTTAACAAAGTTAGAGTCTATATTTAACTTTTGCTGCAAATCCCGGAGAATGTCTTGCAGTTGTTCTACAGGCATTTTTTCTAAGGCAGCTATATCAACTTTTGGCGTAGCGATGACGTCGCTAGATATGGAAGCAAGAAAACTAATTTGCTTGTATAACTCTTCTTGATAGTGCAACTGCTCTTTTAAAGAACGAGCGTACTCCTGCTTGTTGGCAAGCGTGACTGTATTAACTTTTAACTCTGCTATTTGCTCTTCTAATGACTGTTGCGCTTGCTGCCATTCGTTTTTTTGTTCGGACAAAGTTTGCAACAGGCGACTAGCTTCTCCTTGCTGTTGCTCAATTACAACTTTTTGCTGTTCGAGTTGTTGCCAGTGTGGGGTTAGCACAGCTTGTTGCCTTTCTACAATTTCAAAGGCCAAATTGAGGTTTTCACGGACTGTTCCTGTGGGTGCAACGCTTGTAGAAAGGCGAGTCAGCAATTCATTCAAGGCTTTGCTTTGTTCCCCATCCAATACAGCCCCTTGCTGACATTCTGCTTTAAATTCCTCCAAACGGCGTTGCTCACCGCGCAAGTGCTCCCACGCTCCCTCTAATTCTTGACGGTTACGCTCCATTTCTGTTCGCAACCTTTCTACTTCCTCTCGCTCCGCTTCTACTTCCTTGAGTTGAGTTTCACAGCGTTGAACATCTTCCTCCATGTGTTGCAGTTGTTCCAAACGCGCTTCTAACTCCATTTCGCGGCGATTGAATTCCTGTGCTTGAAATGTCAATGATTGCTTCCACTGATCGATTTCTTCTTCCTTAACCTTGAATTTCTCTACCTGTCGGGAAAAATTCTGCAAAATATTGATTAACGGACGTCCAGCTTCTTGAACTCTTTGCACTTGGCGATTGGGAGTGAGTTCAACCAGAATAAGAACGCCATCATTTAACTTGCTCGCTTCTTCTCCAGCGATGGTTTCTTCTGACACTGTTGTCCAACTTTGGTCGTTTCGCTGGCAAGCCAACAACTTCAGTTCGGTTTTGCCACCGCCACTGAGTAAACCACCTTTTTGTTTTTGTACTTCTGCTAAATATAGCACACTGTTATTCCTCTGGTGTACTTGATGTCCGCGTTTTGAGTTATATCTTACATAATGATTTTTGCCTGCCTTATTTATCCCAAATATAGGAAAATTAAGACAGACTATATTTTCGCGCAGCCGTAAAATTTACGTCTTGTTATTTACCGATCGCTCTTATTTTGTACTGTCAGTAGTGACAATGGCTACCGTGTAATTACTAGCATTGTCAAAGTATATTAAAAGAACTTAAGATAAGCTAGGTTAAAGTATCTGCGCCATCGTCATTTGTCCTTAGTCTTTAGTTCTTTATCTCACTTTTGACCAAAGGCAGCCGATGAATGAAAGAGCCTTTTAGGTAACGGTAAATTATCTATTCTCCCCCTATTAAAAGTTATATATTATCTCAACAAAAACCGCCATAATATGCTGAGTGTAGCCAACACGAATGATAAGGAGTTCCCATAAGCTCAATGCAGGGAAATTTAAAAGAAATTGATATTCGAAGTATTTTGCAATTGATAGAGTTGGGGCAACGAACAGGAGTCTTGTTTGTTGAAATTGACGGCTCTGACAATGGCAAAAAATTTGGTGTGGGTAATGCTCTGAGTTCCGATGCGTCTAGTGCTGGCTGTCCTCAGTCTTGGTTTGTCTTTTTTCTTAACGGTCAAATAATCTATGCCACCAATGGCAGTCATCTGTCACCTTTAGGTGATTACCTGCGGCATTACCGCATCAACGTGCGTCTTGAGGACATACAGATTGCTCCTCTAGAACCGCTTAACATACCAGAGTATGAATACATTTGGGTACTATTACAACAAAATATCATCAACCCCGTACAAGCTCGCAGTATTATTCAAAACTTAATTTCTGAAACTTTTTTCGACCTCCTAAGCTTGTATGACGGTCGTTTTATCTTCGAGTTATATCCGACGCTAACACCAAAGTTAAGTGCTTGGGAAATTACACCTCTGGTGACTAAAACGGTGGTGCAGTTACAAGAGTGGAAGCGGTTATATCCTTTTATTCAGTCTCCAGATCGCTTTCCAGTTCTCGCTGACATCACTCAGTTACAATCTTCTCTACCCCACACGACATTAAATAAGCTACAACTTTGGGCAGATGGCAAAACCTCTTTACGCCAACTCTCTCGTTATCTTAATCGCAGTATTTTAACTGTTGCTAAGGCAATGTACCCTTACGTACAACAGGGGTGGGTGAAATTTGTATGTTCTGTTACTAATAATGACACTGTTGAAACACAAAATTCAATTCACAAAGTGGAGGTCAACTGTAAAGCACGTGTAGTATGTATTGACGGGGAAAGGGAAATTGCGGCAGATGTAGAGTTTACTTTAAGACAACAGGGGTATGAAGCGATCGCGCTGACAGATCCTTTGGCTGCCCTCGGTCAAGTCTTTCAACTCAAACCCAATTTAATTATATGTAACACTGCCATGTCACCCTTGGACGGGTACGAGATTTGTAAAATGCTCAGAAACTCTACTGTATTTCGTTTTGTACCAATTGTTCTGCTTGTGGATGCCCCAGAGCATCACTCACGTATCAAAGCCAAAATGATGGGGGCGACAGATTGTTTAGCAACGCCTTTTGGGAATACTGAGTTATTAAAGCTTGTAGAAAGATATATGAACTACAGTGTTATTGGAGATAACGATCGAGGTACAACTCTTGTTGATCCGATTCAATATGAGGTAAAAAATAATATCACAGAATCAGCAAGCCTTAATCAAACCTCATTATCTAACTAATTCGATTCAGGAATAGAATTATTTATACAGTAAATGCTTGCACTTAAGCGGGGTATGTTCCGAATAGGAACGTCTAACTCAGGAGGTATATAGGCGTTTTATGAGTACAGTTCTGATTGTGGAAGACAGTGTCGCACAAAGGGAGATGATTACAGACCTCCTGAAAGCGAGTGGCTTAAAAGTCACCCACGCCAGTGATGGAGTTGAAGCACTAGAAGCTATTCAAAGTGCTTGCCCCGATCTGGTGGTATTAGATATAGTTATGCCTCGGATGAATGGCTACGAAGTTTGTCGTCGCCTGAAGTCCGATCCAAAAACCCAAAACGTCCCAGTTGTTATGTGTTCTTCTAAAGGAGAAGAATTCGATCGCTACTGGGGGATGAAGCAAGGAGCTGATGCTTACATAGCTAAGCCCTTTCAGCCAACTGAGTTGGTGGGAACAGTCAAACAACTTTTGCGAGGATGAGGATGAATGGAAAATGGTTAGCAAACCGGACTTTTTAGGAGGTAGTGGACAAGACCACTTCCGCCCTGAATTACAAGTTGAAAGTCCTGAAGGAGAACTGTATTTAAGATTTTACATTCCCTCGCATCAGGAGTTTGCACTACTAGCCACGGGAATTAGAGAAGTCATTGAACTGAGTCCTGACAGAATTACTCCAATTCCTAATGCTTCTCCATTGCTTTTGGGTACTCTAAATTTACGAGGTCGAGTCATTTGGGTGGCTGATTTGGGTCAATTCCTGGGAGAAGTAGCGGCATTGAATACAGATCGAGCTGAAATTCCGGTAATTGCTATTGAAGAGCAAGACACAATCGTCGGCTTGGCAGTAGAGGAAATTGGCGGAATGGACTGGCTTGATGTTCAGCATTTAATGGCACCATCTGGTGTCCCAGACACGATGATTCCCTTTTTACGGGGAGAGTGGATGTTAGATGCTCAAAAAAATCAGTGTCTGAGACTGCTCGATCAGACGGCAATTTTGCGAAGCGCCCGGTGGGCAGGATGAACTTTGGGAGGTAGGAAATAACATGGCAACCGGTATAGAAGATTACGAGCAGATATATCAACAGGCTTATCTGGCCTACGTAGATACTAACTACGAACAAGCCGCCACTCTTATCGACCAGGTGGTACAACATTTACCAGATGACCCTAACATTCGTTTATTACGAGGTCACATCTATTATGTTTTGCAGCAGTATGATGTTGCAAAAACCGAATATCAGTATGTGCTGAAGTTAACAGGCGATCCAAACATTACGAGTTACGCTCAAAGTGGATTAGAGGCTATTGAACAATATCAACAAGCTTTTGACGAACAAGACGATGTCCCAGAAAAAGATGAAAAGCAAAGCAGTTTTTCATCACAGTCAAAAATTCATGTTTTTGAGGAAGAATTAGAAGATTCAGAAGAATTAGAAGAAATAAAAGATTTTGATAGCAACAGCTTTGATTTGAAATCATTTGATCTCGATCGCGCAGAAGTTGCAGACGAAATGGAAGAACTACCTGTCAGCAGTCCATTTGATATACCGCTAGATGGCAGTGCTAGATCTAGTTCGTCTTCTAGTTCTCAAGATAGTGTCGGAAGTAATCCTTTCGCTGTCAATCCAAGCTTTTCGGAGCAGAAAAATGCCAACAGTAAAGAGGAAGAGTTAGAGCTACCTCCTTTCTTACAGGATGATCTCTCAGACTTTAAGTTTGAAAATGTAGAAGATAATACTCCACAGCCATTTAGTACAATTTCTGTTGAAAAAGAACCCGACAACCAACAAGATGCAAGCAACTCTCCATTTGCACAACTAGAGTTGCCTTCCCTTGGAGGATTGGGGAATCAAGATTTCTTCAGTAACAATAACTCTGAAGAAGAAAATGATAAAGATATAAACATGAGAATAAATATTGCTGATGATGAAACTTTACTGACAGATGATATAGAACTAACTAATAATTCAGCAGTTAGCTACAGCAGTCAGGAAAAATTTTCTCATTCACAAAATAATACATTAGAAAATGTTGCGCCCTCCTTCTCAAGTGAAAGCGATCGCGGCGTGCGTTCCCAATCTGATTCCACTTCCCAAGACAGAGTTTCTACGAGCAATTCTAAATCCATTCCTCTGCCTCAAATCGATTCAGCTTCATCTAACAATAGTTTTACCTACAATCATCTTGGGAAAGAAGAAAAACCGCAGAACTCAAACCCCAAAACGCAGAAAAATATTTTTGATGAAGACGATAGTTTTGACTTTGAAGCGTTTGAATCTGCCTTTGGTTCTGAGGAAGAAGAAAGCAGCAGTCGTCCTGTAGATGGAAAGACGAACAAAAGCAGCAATATAGAGTTTCTTGATGACTTTGATGACTTTGACGATTTAGGAAGTATTCCTGGGTTTGACATTACTGATAATGACGTGCCATTGCGTTCTGCCTCCATAGAAAATAACGGTAGATCGCGCAATCCGATCTTAGATACAACTAGTCATGACAGAAACATAACATCCGATCGCGATTCAGAATTGTTTAGCATTACAGGTTCCCAAGAAGGAGTACCTGTTTTTACCCAAGGGGATGTCTCGAAGGTAGAAGCCCATGTTTCAGTAGAGCAAGGTGTCCTTGCACCATTAGAAAATGCCCCTCTACAAACCAAACAGTGGATTACCGCAGGAACTGTAGGCTGTGTCTCAGCACTAGTTGTTGCAGCTGTCAGCTTTACTGCTGCTAACTTTACGCCAAAAACACAACGGGAAGCAGTACGAAACACGGGTTGGGCAATGTCATTAGCCGCAGGGCTGGCTGGCTTTGCAAGTGCAAGTTTTATGGGAAATATTGCTTTCAAGCAAATTCGTCGCACAACTAAAGATTTGCAAATACAATTTGATGCTGTTAGCAAAGGCAACTTGAATGTTCAAGCCACTGTATATTCCGAGGATGAATTAGGGCAGTTAGCCGCCAGCTTTAACGAGATGGCTCGTGTCATTTTTACAACAACTCACGAAGCTACACGTAAAGCACAAGAACAGGAAGAAGCAAAAGAGAACTTGCAGCGCCAAGTGATTCGCTTGCTTGATGACGTGGAAGGTGCTGCTAGAGGTGATTTGACAGTACAAGCTGAAGTTACAGCCGATGTACTGGGAGCAGTTGCTGATGCTTTCAACCTCACAATTCAAAACCTGCGGGATATCGTGCAACAGGTGAAAGTTGCTGCCAGGGAAGTGACTAGAGGTGCTACCAATTCTGAAACTTTTGCTAGAGCGTTATCTAGTGATGCTTTGCGACAAGCAGAAGAACTCGCAGTCACCTTGAATTCCGTTCAGGTGATGACAGATTCCATCCATAGGGTAGCAGAAGCGGCACGAGAAGCAGAAGCCGTTGCCCGTGATGCCAGCCAAATTGCTCTTAAAGGTGGCGATGCGGTGGAAAATACGGTGGCAGGTATTCTAGAAATTCGAGAAACTGTAGCAGAAACCACTCGCAAAGTCAAGCGGTTGGCAGAATCCTCTCAAGAAATCTCTAAGATTGTGGCGTTAATTTCTCAGATTGCTTCGCGAACCAACTTGCTCGCCCTCAATGCTAGTATTGAAGCAGCACGCGCTGGAGAAGCAGGACGGGGCTTTGCCATTGTGGCGGATGAAGTGCGACAGCTTGCAGATAGATCGGCAAAGTCTTTGAAAGAAATTGAAGAAATTGTGCGGCAAATCCAGAGCGAAACAGGCTCTGTCATGACTGCAATGGAAGAAGGTACGCAACAAGTTATCAAAGGGACTCAGTTGGCAGAAGAAGCCAAGCGATCGCTTGAAAACATTATTCAAGTAGCGAAGCGCATTGATAGTCTGGTACGGGGGATCACTGCTGATACAGTTGAGCAAACAGAAACTTCCCGTGCTGTCGCTCAAGTTATGCAATCAGTGGAACTGACTGCACAAGAAACTTCTCAAGAAGCACAAAGAGTTTCCGGCGCTTTACAACACTTGGTGGGTGTGTCTCGTGACTTGATAGCTTCGGTTGAACGCTTCCGCGTTGAAACCAGTGAAAATACTAGATAGTTAATGGTTAATGGTTAATGGTTAATAGTAAACATAATTAACAATTAACAATTAACAACTAACAATTAACAATTAACAATGACTAAAAGATTATGCTGCCAGAACAACAACAGCGCATTTTGGGTTACTTCATAGAAGAAGCCAAAGATCATTTGAATACGATCGAGCAGGGCTTGCTGAATCTTCAGAGTACCCTTGGCGATCCGGAAATGGTTAACGAAGTTTTCCGGGCGGCTCACTCTATTAAGGGTGGGGCGGCAATGCTTGGTCTGAGTAGCATTCAGCACACCGCTCACCGTTTAGAAGACTGTTTCAAAATTTTAAAAGAGCATCCCATCAAGGTTGACCAAAAGTTAGAATCCTTATTTCTTGCTGTGTTGGATACTTTGAAAGCCCTATTGGAGAATTTACAGGGACCTTTCGGTCTGACTGAAGAAACAGTCAATAACTTGATGTCGGAAACCGAACCCGTTTTTAAGTGGTTGCACGAACATTTAGAATTACTTGTAGCACAGGGAACTAAAGAAGGGTCAAGTATAGCAGCAACCTCATCTTCACCACAGCCAACATTCACAGAGAGGGAAAGACGACAACAGGTGCAAACTGAGGTACTCCAAGTTTTACGGGATATGTTGCAAATGTTTAAGCAACCTGCAACACCTGAAACTCGTCAGAACCTTAAGGAATGCTGTCATAAGTTAGCTCAACTCGGTGAAGCATCAAATTGGTCAAATTGGTGCAGTTTGTGCGTCTCTTGCGGAAGTGCGATCGCTAACCCTGAAAATACGTATCTTACCTTAGCTAAAATTGTTATTACAGATATTAAACAAGCTTTAGAATTAGTCCTTACAGGTAGAGAGGCTGAAATTGCAGTGAGTCAGCAACTGCAAGCGCTGATCTGTATTGAAACTGAAATAAAATTATTAGAACTTCCCCTAGATTTGATGGATGAATTGGCTACTACGTCAGTAAAACCATCAGAAGTCCCAAAACCAAACATCACGCTCGGTGCTTTCGATGACAGCACGAATGCAGATGAAGGGGTGGCACAAATTATTGAAGATGAGTCGGAAATTGAAGGGGTTGAACTACAAGATCGGATTACCAGCCTCTCTGATTTAACGTACCAATTTCAAAATCAATTTGACATACCGATTATACAGAGCAGCACAGATTCTCACGGTCCTGAAGTAGGAATCGCAGAGTTAAATACTCTTGCCGATTTATTTGAAGGAGAAAGTTCCGATCTCGATGATACGTGGGATAAGGAAGAAGTTGTAGAAATTTCTAATAGCAGTCAACCAGGACTTGAAATTGGCACAAATAGTATAGAGGATACGGATAGCGAGTTTGAGGACTTGTTCTTCCAAGAAGAAATTAACATTCAACAGGAAACGGCAAAAACTGTCAAAGAAGAATCAAGTTTTGGTGATTTATTTGGCGGTCTTATAGAAGAAGAAAATTCAGAACTACAAAACCAAGCCAAAGCTAGTTTAAACTTGGACTTTAATGTAGATGCTAAACAGACACCGAATGATGTCACAATTCTACCATCAGAAAACATTGAAAAAATCCCAGATGAAATCAGTAATTTATTAGAACTGAGAATTGATGACAATCAACCATTGACCTTAGCAGAAATTTCTACAACGGATACTGAATCTGTAGTAAATCTTGAACTGGCTCCTACTCAAGAGCCTAGCTTTGATGATTTATTCATAGAAAATACAAATTTATCTCCTTTAAAAGAAATTACACCAAAAGCTTCGAGAGAAGGATCGGAAACTACCCAAGAAAAAAATGAAAATTTAGCTCCCAGTGAAATATTTGATGGACTGGAAGAAGAAGTAGATATAGCTGATAATTTATTAGAAAAACTGCCTGAAATAGAAGAGACTAACCTGTTCTGGGATGATGAATTCGAAGAAAATAAAGAAGAGATTGATTCTTTTGTAGAAGAAGATATAGCCCAGCAGTTAGAAGAAATGCTGTTTCAAGCAGCTGCTGATGAAGATATGTTTGAGGATGAGCCGTCTTTAGAGTTGGAATCAGAACGCTTGGGCTTGGAAGATTTAGATGTTCACTTTCAGACACAAGAGCAAGATTTTGATTTCATGTTTCCGTCCCAAACAGATGATAATTTGTTTGAGGAGTTGACACAGACAGCTTCGCCCGCACCACCTCCGGAAGCGCTCGAATTCACTCCTGAATTTACCCATTCTCCACAAGAAAAGATACGGGTAAACTCTGCTGAATCTGATATCGACCTTGCTGAAGAGGAAGAAAGCGCAACTTCATCTTTTATACTAGAAGATTCACCAGCAATTTATTTAACGGATGTCACTGTTAGCAACACAGATAATCCTTTTGATTTGTCACAGGAATTTACGGAAAAAAATCGGGTTTCTGTAAATACTTTTGATGAAATAAGTTTTACAGAACTCTCTGAGTCTGTAGAGTTAGATAGTCTAATAAATATTCAATCAGAAACACTTGTCCAAGAAAATTTTGCTGATTTTGATTTTACCGATTCTCTTGATTCAGATAATGCTTTATTAGTCGATTCAAGCCAAAGTATACTAAGAGAAGAATCTGATGTAATAGAAGAATTAGAAATTAGCGATCGCTTGTCAAATATTGACGCCTTTTCTGAGGAAGCACCACAAGATGTGGAAGAGAAAAATTCTGTAAACGCTATTCAAATAAAAGAATTGGAATCAAATTTTGAAGAACCAGATAGATTTTTCAAAATTTCATCAGATTCTGCTGAATTGGAAGAAGAGGTTTTCTTAGATATTCAAGATTCTGATTTTTCGGACTTGTCTGCTCTATTTGAAAATCCAGAACCCATTAGTAACGCTGCTTCTTTTCCGATAATAAAAGATGCGTTAGAGCAACCAGCAACAGAGAAAGCAGAAATACCAGAAATCCAAGGAGCGAATTTTTCAGATCTATTTGCGAATTTAGAATTAGAGGAAGCAACCTTTGTTCCACAAACCTCTTTACCAGATAATCCAGTCGAGCAAGAAACACAAATTTTAGATACTCAAGCTGCAAATTTATCAGAGTTGCTGGCTGAGCTAGACCTTGATGATACATCTTTCATCATGGGATCTACTTCTTCATACGAAACAGAATCAAATGCTCCACAACAGGAAGTCGCTCAACCAATCGACCCATCATTTGATGATGAGTTTGCCGATCTAGATAAGTTACTGGAAGAGGAATTAGCATCTAGTTTCAGTTCTCCACAGAAACCAGAGGTAGAACTGGTTCCTCCGAAAAAAGTCTCAGAAGTCACGAGCAAGCCAGTAACACCTGCAGCCAAAGGAGATATTGACATTCAGTTTCAGGAATTAGAGGAGATGGTGAAAGGAGATTTTCCTCCCCGCCCCTCTGTTGCTCGCGCCCCTCGCTTTGAGCAACTTATGAAGGTTCCTGTTAAGCATTTGGATGACATGAGTAATCTGGTTGGGGAATTAGTGGTCAATCGCAACACGTTGGAACAAGATCACGAACGCACGCGACAATCTTTGGACAATTTGCTCCATCAAGTGCAGCAATTAAGTGATGTCGGAGCGAGAATGCAGGAATTATATGAGCGTTCTCTTTTGGAAGCCTCTCTGCTCGCTAGCCGCAAACACCATAGTTCTGGTTTCTTACCGCAACAAACAGATAGAGGTTTCACAGAACTGGAAATGGATCGGTTCACCCCCTTCCACTCTTTATCGCAAGAAATGATTGAATTAATTGTACGGGTGCGTGAGGCAGCAAGTGACATTGATTTTGTGACAGAAGAAACCGAGCGAGTTGCACGACAGTTCCGTCAGGTAACTAACCAACTGCAAGAGGGGATTACGCGAGCACGAATGGAGCCTTTCTCCGAGGTGAACATTGCATTAGAGCGAGGAGTCCGCGAAAACGCTATTAAGTCAGGTAAGCAAGCGCAACTCAAAATCGAAGGGAAAGATACTTTAATTGACAAAATGATTTTGGGTCATCTCCAAAGCCCTCTGAATCATTTGCTGAATAATGCGATCGCTCATGGTATCGAACTACCACAAGTGCGCCAAGCCAATGGCAAACCACCTATGGGAACTATTACCGTTCGCGCTTTCCACCAAGGAAACCAAACTGTTATTTCTGTTAGCGATGACGGTGCGGGAATTAATACAGAAGGAGTTAAGGCAAAGGCGATTCAGAAAGGTTTGATTACCCCAGAACAAGCGAAAACTTTATCTCGCCTTGATGTTTACGATTTACTCTTCCTACAAGGTTTCAGCACTGCCGAAAATATTGACGATCTCAAAGGACGCGGTGTTGGTATGGATGTCGTCCGTACCAGAATCAGTGAAATCCGGGGGACTATTACTATTGATTCTACCATAGGCAAAGGAACTACCTTTACCATTCGTCTGCCTTTAACCCTCAGTATTTGTAAGGCTTTGTGCTGTGTTTCTGACAAAGCGCGGATTGCTTTTCCAATGGATGGAGTGGAAGATACCCTCGATATGCCTGCAAAAAATGTTCAGCAGGGTAATGATGGGCAAAAGTACATCATGTGGCGCGATACAATGCTGCCATTTCGACCTCTTAAGGAGATTTTAACCTTCAATCGTCTGCTCAGTCGCGGTAATGTTTACGGTGGGAATCGCGATGATGATACGATTTCTGTTGTTGTTGTGCGATCGGCAAGTACACTTGTTGCCCTACAAGTTGACCTAGTCCTTAACGAGCAAGAAATAGTCATCAAGCAATTTGAGGGACCTGCACCCAAGCCCATTGGTGTTGCTGGTGCTACTGTATTGGGAGACGGTCGCATTATGCCAATTGCTGACGTTTTGGAAATCATTGATATCTTCCAAGGAAGAACTTCCAAACAACGTGGAGTCAGCTTCAGAGAACAGAAAACACCGACACTCACCATAGACGCCTCTGCTGTTAAGATCGACCCAACAGTACTGATTGTTGATGACTCCATTACAGTGAGGGAGTTGCTATCATTGACATTTAATAAGGCAGGTTATCGAGTAGAACAAGCACGTGACGGTCAAGAAGCGTGGGATAAACTGCGATCGGGTTTACCGTGCGACATCGTATTCTGCGATATTGAAATGCCCCGTTGCGACGGTTTGGAGTTACTTTCTCGCATTCAAAAAGACCCCAGCCTCAATAACTTGCCAATAGCCATGCTGACTTCACGAGGTGCAGATAAGCACAGACAGATGGCAATACAATTGGGTGCTAGCGGTTACTTCACCAAACCATATCTTGAAGAAGCTTTGCTTGAAGCAGCTTCGCGGATGTTAAAAGGTGAAAATTTGGTGGCTAACCAGTGACCAGTGACCAGTGACCAGTGACCAGTGACCAATTAACTTTAATTGTACTGAATTGCTTATGTCTTATCCTACAACTCGTAAAAGCAACCAAGTTGATGATTACCACGGAACTTTGGTTGTAGATCCCTATCGCTGGTTAGAAAATCCTGATTCTGAGGAAACAAAGGCTTGGGTTGAGGCACAAAATGAAGTCACTTTTGGCTATCTTCAACAAATTCCTGTTAGAGAAGCAATCAAGCAGCGTCTTACTAAACTCTGGGATTATGAAAAGTATAGTATTCCTTTTAAAGAGGGCGATCGCTACTTCTATTTTAAGAACGATGGTTTGCAAAACCAAAGCGTACTTTATACGTTAAAGACTCTTGAAGACCAACCAAAAGTTTTACTCGATCCCAATAAATTATCAGAAGATGGTACTGTTGCTCTTTCAGGAATAGCTATCAGTGAAGATGGTCAATTGCTAGCCTACGGTTTATCTTTTGCTGGTTCTGATTGGCAGGAATGGAAAGTTAAGGATATAGAAACAGGTGAAGATTTAGAAGACAATTTAAAGTGGATTAAATTTTCAGGAGCATCGTGGACGCATGATGGTAAAGGGTTTTTCTATAGTCGTTATGATGAACCAAACGAAAAAACTAAATTAGAAGAAGTTAATTATTATCAAAAACTTTTTTATCACCAACTGGGGAAAACTCAATCAGAAGATGTATTGATTTACGAGCGTCGCGATCGCAAAGAATGGGGATTTGATGGCAATGTGACAGAGGATGGGCGCTATCTGATTATTTCAGTATGGGAAGGAAGCAATCCTAAAAATTTACTTTTCTATAAGGATTTGGCAAATCCAAATTCAGAAGTTGTAGAATTGATTCATGAATTTGAAGCGAGTTTTAGTTTTATTGATAATAAGGATAGCATCTTTTACTTGCAAACGGATTTAGATGCACCCAGAAGACGTGCGATCGCAATTGACATTAATAATCCTCAACGACAAAATTGGCAAGAGATTATACCTCAAGCTGAAGAAACTTTGCAAAGTGTCAGCACAATTAACAATCAATTGGTAGCAGATTATTTGAAAGATGCTCGCACTCAAATCAAAGTTTTTGCGATGACGGGTTCCTTTGTGAGAGAAGTTGAATTACCGGGAATTGGTTCTGCTGGTGGTTTTGGTGGTAAACGTAATGACACCGAGACTTTTTATAGTTTCACAAGCTTTACTGTACCAGGAACTATCTACCGCTACGATATGGTTAGTGGTAAAAGTCAGGTTTTTCGCGAACCAAAGGTAGACTTTAACCCTAACGAGTACGAAACAAAACAAGTTTTCTATAACAGTAAAGACGGTACGAGAGTACCAATGTTTATTACCCATAAAAAGGGAATTCAGTTAGATGGTAACAATCCTACATACCTGTACGGTTATGGTGGATTTAGTATATCTCTCACTCCTAGCTTTTCCGTGAGTAGCTTAGTCTGGATGGAGATGGGCGGTGTCTATGCTATTCCTAATTTACGTGGTGGTGGTGAATATGGAGAAGATTGGCATCAAGCGGGAATGAAGCAAAAAAAGCAAAATGTCTTTGATGACTTCATTGCTGCAGCTGAATGGTTGATTGAGAAGGGATATACCAAATCTGCTAAATTAGCGATCGCAGGAGGAAGCAATGGGGGATTGCTGGTAGGAGCGTGTATCACTCAGCGTCCCGACTTGTTTAGTGCCGCATTACCAGCTGTAGGTGTGTTGGATATGTTACGCTTCCACAAATTCACCATTGGTTGGGCTTGGGTTGCTGAATACGGTTCTCCAGACAATCCTGAAGAGTTGAAGGCGCTGTATGCTTATTCTCCCTTGCACCAACTTAAAGCAGGTACAGCTTACCCAGCAACTATGATTATTACAGCAGAAAGTGACGATCGCGTAGTTCCAGCCCACAGTTTCAAATTTGCTGCGGCTTTGCAAGCTGCTCATAGCGGTAACTCACCAGTTCTGATTAGAATTGAAACTAAAGCAGGACATGGTGCTGGTAAACCAACCACAAAAAGAATTGAAGAAGCTGCAGATGCTTGGTCTTTTTTAGTTCGGACGTTGGATGTACAGGTTTAGAATTTAACGTAGTAATCCTAAAATCCGAAAATTTGGGGCGAGAAACTGCAATTAAAATGGTTTGATTATGGAATTGGAGTTTAATTGCGGGATGTTAAATTCAAATATATGTTGAGGTTCTTACTATGACTCAAACCATAATCAAACCCATTACCTACGAAGAATTTATAGAGTGGTATCCAAACGACGGGAAGCAGTACGAACTACACGATGGAGTAATTATTGAGATGGCGCCACCTACGGGAGACCATGAAAAAGTTGTTGGTTTTTTAGCCGTAGAAATTGCCGTGGAGTTGAGACGGCTAAAGCTACCTTACACTATTCCCAAAACCGCGTTTGTTAAAACTCCATCCGCGAAATCAGTTTACTCACCTGACGTATTGTTATTAAACCTTGATAATCTTGATAACGAACCTCTCTTTCAAAAAGAGTCAACGGTTACTCAACCTGAATCCGTACCCTTAGTAGTTGAAGTAGTTAGTACCAACTGGCGTGATGATTACCATAAAAAGTTTGCTGATTATGAAGAAATAGGCATTCCGGAGTTCTGGATTGCTGATTATAAAGGGTTGGGGGGTAAAAAATTTATCGGGGACCCAAAACAGCCTACTTTCTCAGTATGTCAGCTTGTTGGGGATGAATACACAATTACTAAGTTCACGGGCAACGACTTGATTATTTCTCCCGCATTCCCCCAACTTAACCTTACCGCACAGCAGGTTTTTGATGCTGCTCTGCCACGGTAAAATATTCAATTGCATGGAAATATATCCATTAAAATATATAGGGAATGCCGACTTGAATGGCTTATGTCGTTTAGAACGTCTACAACGTTTATTTGATAAATATTCTACGTTATTGCCATTTTCTACAACGTTGTTCATTAGTCATACTTGTGTATCATCTCTTCAACAATCGCCCTGTGAGAATAGTAGTTCCTTGGTAGCCTTGATTGGGTATCTAAGTATTTCTAATAGCTTCTGCTAAAAACCCGGCTGGATTGCGTACTTTAGTGGTAGATAAAGCTTCTTTGAGTGCATCAAGGTTCTTGCGTACTTAACGTGCTAAATTAATAGCATAGTGCCAAGAAAGTAAAGCTCTAATTTCAAAATTACGAAAATTTCTAAAGCCAAATCTACTTCGCTTTATTAACTTCAATTTATTATTAATTTTTTCTACATTACAAAAAGCCTAAACGCAAAAACAGCGTAGTGATATAACTTAATATCAGCTACGCTGTTGTTGTTGTTATTTATAATTTAATAAGACATAAAACGCATCCAGAAATGTTGGGTTAAAGTTCCTACGTCGGTACTTTGAAAACCCAAAGATAATGACGAAAAGCCCCGTGAATGGTGCATTCCATAAGGGAACCATTCCATTGGTCGTCTGAAAAGGCGGAGTTGCAGTAGATTCCATCGTTGCAGGGTAGCTCCTTGCTTTGAGTTTACTCCAGGGTTAGTGGCGCTACCTATCTGGTTCTAAAGAGTTGAAGTCTCGCTCCGGTAAAGAGCAAGCGACGGACGCTGATGAGTTTGTAATTCAGCCAATCAGGATAGGAAGCAATACTGCTCGGATAAGAATTTTTGTAGTAGCGCATCTAGGTTAATTTGTTGGGTAAAAGCTAATCGGTTAATAAGGACTTGTGCTTGGCAAGCTAGAATAGTGAAACTTGTAGCAACTTTAGACTTTATACTGAAACTATATGAAACGATCTGCTTGCCTTATCTTTAATCCTGTTGCAGGGCAGGGTGACTCAGAGCAAGATTTGGCAATTATTCGGGCAATTTTAGAGCCAGAAATTGACTTAGATATTCAATTGACAACCGAAGATAGCTGTGCTGACGATTTGGCACGTCAAGCAATTGAGCGGGGAGTGGAGCTAATAATAGCATCAGGAGGGGATGGGACTCTTTCAGAAACCGCTACTGCTGTTGTTGGTACTGATGTTCCATTTGGTATTATTTCCAGGGGAACGGCAAACGCTTTTGCCCATGCTTTAGAAATCCCTGACACTATTGATGCTGCTTGTAAAGTGATTTTGCAAGGAGTGACTCGGACTGTAGATGCAGCGTATTGTAACGGTCATCCAATGGTATTGTTAGCCGGGATTGGTTTTGAAGCCGACGCCGTAGAACGAGCAGACAGAGAAGCAAAAAATCGGTTTGGGATTCTTGCATATGTTCTAGCCGGGCTGCAAGAGTTGCGTACAATGGAAAATTTTGATGTAGAAATTGAAACTGAGGACAAGATAATTAAAACGAGCGCAGCCGCAGTGACAGTAGCGAATGCTGCACCTTCTACTTCAATTTTGGCACAGGGACCAGCTGGGATCGTAGTTGATGACGGGCTACTGGATATGACAATAGTGGCTCCAGCAAATAGAACAGGTGCGATCGCAGCCGCATTCCATCTTTTTCAAACGGCCTCTACAGGTAACGCTGCAGAACGAAATGATATAGGTTACTTGAGAGCCAAACAATTTAAAATTAAAACAAATCCTCCCCAAAAGGTTGTTGTTGACGGTGAAATTTTAGGAACAACTCCTGTAGAAATTCACTGCGTTCCCGCTAGTTTAAAAGTTTTTGTCCCATCAGTGGAAGAAGAAGAACTTCCCGAAAAATTAGAGGGACTACCAAATTTGATAGTTGAGGAGAAAGGATAATGGTTAGTAGATAGTGGTTAGTAGTGAGTAGTTCTACAACTAACAACTAACAACTAACAACTAACAACTAACAACTAACAACTAACAACTAACAATCATTTCCAGGAGCATTCTATTGAAACTCGTGACTGAGGCAGCTATTGCCGAAAAAATTCGCAGGATGAAGCAGCGAGTCAAGTGGCAAGATCCTGTCATTGTTGAACGGGGAATTGACCAAACTCGGTTAACGATCGACGATGGCGGATCTGACAATCCGGAATTCTCATTTTTGGTTGTTGGAGATAGTGGGGCGGGACCGCATTGGGGTTACAATCCCCAAAGACAAATTGCTGAACTTATGTTGCCACACCACCAAGAAAGCAGTTTTATGCTGCATACGGGTGATGTGATTTATCTGGTGGGGTCAAGCGAGTTTTATCCAGACAACTTTATTAAGCCTTATCGCGAATTTATTGTAGGGGGAGAGAATCCTGAGAGGATAACCTACGATCGCATGGTGTTTCAACTGCCAATTTTACCTGTTCCAGGCAATCACGATTATTACGAATTACCACTCTTCTTTGGCTTAGTGTCTTTGACAACAATGCCACTGCGGCGATTACTAGGGTCGGGTATAGATCTTAATGTTGGTTGGCGCGGTTCGGGACACGGTGATGTATATGCACGAGCTTTTATCGATTACCTGAAAGGTATTATGCTTCCAGGAGAGTTAAGCCGTCATCTTGACGAATATTACACAGCACAAACAAGTACGGGACGCTGTTTGCGTTACCAGCCCGGTCATTTTACTCGCCTTCCCAATCGTTACTATACCTTTCGTTATGGTGGCATAGACTTTTTTGCACTGGATTCCAATACATTCAACAATCCACTTCCCCTTCCTAAAACTCAGGAAGGGGATGCTTTTCGCAAGGAATTAGAGTTGCGCCGCCAGAGTTTGGAACAGGAAAAGATGCGGCTCATGGACAGTTCGCCTAAAGTGCATTCCACCGATCCCAATCGCACGGAGAAACTCGACGATGTACGAACTAATGTGTCGCAAATCGAGGAAATCATTGTTGATATTGATAAGCAACTTTCTACCCATCAAGAAACAGCAACAGATATTGAGCAATTAGAATGGCTAAAGCAGAGACTGATTGAATCTTGGAATTGTTCGGATGTTCGAGGGCGGGTGATTTACTTTCACCACCCTCCCTATGTAACAGAGGCGACAAAATGGCAACAGGCGCAAACTTTAGTAGTTCGCCATCGCCTGCGGAATGTCCTGAGTGCAGTTGCTAGGGTCGTTGGTTCCAAGAGTTGCGATCGCCCTTTGGTTGATTTAGTTTTAAATGGTCATGCACACTGTTTGGAACATCTTGAAACAGTAGATCCAGAAAGTGCCGATTTTGGCGTTCACTGGATTGTTTGCGGTGGGAGTGGGTATAGTTTGCGACGCCAGCGCCCTGAAGGAGCAGATTTGTATGAGGCGTTTGTCGGTAAAGAAAAGCAGCGATTGGTAGCGCGATCGCACTTATTTATTGGTCGTAATGGTCAAGGTTTGCAAAAGCGAAGACCTTACACTTGCTTGCGTATCGATGTTAAGGATGGTTGTCCTCCTAAGTTTATTGTCCGTACCTTCGTTGCTGAGTGGTATCAACGGCAATGGAATAACTACGAGATTGAGCCTTTTGTAATTTAAATACCTCTTTATCCGCATTCACTTTTCCAGTCATCATACTGTTGTTTGGCTATGACTTGGACGAGTACAGGCAGAAATTTCATCAATATCTACTTCCCATGCACCTGTAGCAATGTCAATAACAACTATTTTGCCTTGGCTATCCGGTTGAAGTTGCGGATAAATATCGCGTTCGTAAATTTCATCACCCAGCCGTGCGAATTCTTGCTTGCTATATTGTGGTTGTTGAATTGCCATATTTTTTATAAATTTATCCGCGTCCATCTGCGTCCATCTGCGGTTATTAAATTTCTTGTATTGCGATGCTCACAGCCTGCCATCAATAAAGAACGGGCGAGGACGCCCGTTCCACAAGATGGATAATTGATTTCTTGGAAGTTACCAAGAGGAAGCCCTGGCTGGGAATAAGAGCAAGACACTGCGGTTTTGTAGTACTTTCTGGTTAAGGTACCACTGTTTCTGATTGAGGAGATTCAATAATCTCTGGCAAAGTAGGAGGTACGCTAGGAGTTGGTTCAACAGTAACCTCTGGCACTGGTGTTTTGTTTGTCTGACGATTGAAGTATTGACTAAACCGCCCCTTTTTCTCTGACTGGGGAGCAACCGCTTCTGGTGAAGTTGTTGGTTCCACTGTTGTCGTTTGCTCTGGCTGAGTTAGTGTTTCTGGTATAGTTTTTGACTCAGATTTTGGTGTTTCTGAGGCTTGTGGTTCTACTGTAGTTTCTGGTTGTGGAGATTCAATAATCTCTGGCAAAGTAGGAGGTTCGCTAGGAGTCGGTGTAACAGTTGTTTCTGGGGTTGGAGTTGTTTCTGGACGACGCCCAAAGCGATTAAAAAATCCTCTCGATTTTGCTTTTTCTGGTTGAGCTTGAGGTATTTCCTGCAATTCGGGTTCGGAAGTCGATTGTTTTGGTTCCTCAACTGGTGTTTCAGGTGCTTTTTCTTCAACACTTGGAATTGAAGTGGGAACAGGTGTTGGTTCGAGTTCAAGAACTGGTTGTTGTTGTTCCTGTGGTTGTACTTGGGGTGCTTTCTCTACCGTTGGTACTGGGGTTTGAGACCGAGTAGGTTCAGCAACTGGTGTCTTATATGTATAGTTGGGATCTACGATGCTGCGGACTTGGTCGGCTGAAAGTTCTCCTCGAACGATTCGAGAAAGCGTATCTTGACCTTTTGGGTCATAAGTAATTAATCTAGCAGTGCTGTTGAAAACATTTTTGACGGGATTTCCTTGCTCGTCTAAAAATTCTAGCTCTACCCAGTTTTTACCAGGCTTGAACCCCTTGAGGTAAACTGACTGCCAACGGTCTAAAACAAAGCTTTCACCATTGATTGTGCAGCGAATACGCCAATCTGCAATTTCATCATTGGGATTTTCTCGTGCAACCAAATGCAGAGGAGCGTTTGTTAAATAAAAGTCAAGTAGAATAGGTTCTGCACCATAATCGCCTTTCGGACGGCTGTAGGTTAACAACGGCTGTTTTGGATCGGGGTTATTATTGTCAGTCTTTGTAAATATATGGAATGTTGATTGAGCGTAAGCACCTTCGTTTTTAAAACTTTCATGCCAGGGACGGGAAGCAAAAACGCGTAAAGTATGAGTTCCTGGGGATAAATCTGACAAAATTAGGGGTTGGTCTAAGTTATAAACCGCTATGTAAGGTTCGTTATCGAGAATGACGTGTAAGTGGGGACCGAGGTCCCATTTTGAATCTTTAAATATAGGTAGATCTTTAACTTGAAAGCGGACTGTGACGGTATTATCCTGCAGGGTTTCGTCTGCTTTGGGAGCCACTATTGTAACTTGTGGCTCATAAATTTCCAGTGCTTGCCGCAGTTCTTGGATTGTTACTGGTGGCGAAACTTCTGATATTTGCCCGGAAAGTCGAACATTTTCTTGCAAGCTACCAAACGGTTCTTGGCTGACAGCTTTTTCACTGTTACCACAACTGGTCACATTTAAGACTAGTACCAGCGCCATGAACCACCTGAGGAGATCAATTCCCTTCTTCTGCCACAAGTTCATGTGTTTCACCAAATAAGAGTTAAAAACCAAATTGTCCACTGGACAATATAGCCCAAAAGTGCGTCATTCCTGCACGTTCTCAGGCGTGAACTTAGGAGGGATACGATTTTATCTTGACATACACCTCATTGTAGCTTCAAAAAAGTATTGATTTATACATTTTACTAAGCAAAATATTAATTTAATAGTTTTTTAATTATTTTAAAGGTAACTAAAATTTAGACGAAAATCAAAACATTATTCATGGGTAATCGCTCACAACCAAGGATGAACACCATTCTTTGCCCAATGCCCAATGCTCTATTTTCAAAACAAATTACAGTTCATTTTTCGTCCTTTTTATGCTATGACTATAATTTTTACGAATTGTGTCTCTTTGTAAAATAAATGAAGAAAGTATTGACTTTTTGTCCAATGCTTTTAACGTCAAAAGCAGATTACACGGTTGATTCGGGGATTTTGAATTATTGTTAAATTCTCTCTAACAAGGTACGAGTTAAGCCTTTATAATTCAACGAGAAACCAATCTCCACAGACGGTCTTCATCGCTACTCCAGTAAGTTTCTGGAAAAGTGGTAGCTTTCTTTAAGCTAAGAAGACAAGTTGTGGTATTAATTCCTCAATCCTTGTTAAGAGAGGAGGTCGAATGACAATTAGTCCTCCAGAGCGAGAGGAAAAAAAGGCAAGAGTCATCGTCGATAACGACCCGGTACCTACGTCCTTTGACCTATGGTCTAAGCCGGGGCATTTCGATAGATCTCTAGCCCGAGGTCCAAAAACCACAGCATGGATTTGGAACCTGCACGCGCTCGCCCATGACTTTGATACGCATACAAGCGACTTAGAAGACATATCCCGCAAAATCTTCGCAGCCCACTTCGGTCACCTCGCCGTAGTGACACTCTGGCTGAGCGGGATGATATTCCACGGCGCTCGTTTTTCTAACTACGAAGCTTGGCTGAGCGACCCCCTTCATATCAAGCCAAGTGCCCAAGTTGTTTGGCCAGTTGTTGGTCAGCAAATTTTAAATGGGGATGTCGGTGGTGGATTCCATGGTATCCAAATCACCTCCGGCTTGTTCTACATCTGGCGTGGTTGGGGTATTACCAATTCATTCCAGCTCTACTGCACGGCAATTGGTGGCTTGGTATTAGCAGGATTGTTCCTGTTTGCAGGCTGGTTCCACTACCACAAGCGTGCGCCAAAGCTGGAATGGTTCCAGAATGTAGAATCCATGTTGAATCACCACTTGGCAGTGTTGCTAGGTTGTGGTTCCTTGGGATGGGCAGGTCACATAATCCACGTATCGGCACCTATCAATAAGTTGTTGGATGCGGGAGTGGCTGTTAAGGATGTCCCTTTACCTCATGAGTTCATCCTGAACAAAGACTTGCTGATCGAACTATTTCCAGGCTTTGCCAATGGTCTAGCGCCATTCTTTACTTTGAATTGGGGACAGTATGCTGACTTCCTCACTTTCAAAGGCGGTTTAAATCCGGTGACTGGCGGTTTGTGGTTGACAGATAATGCTCACCACCATTTGGCGATCGCAGTGTTGTTTATCATCGCAGGTCACCAGTACCGTACCAACTGGGGTATTGGTCACAGCATCAAAGAGATTCTGGAAAACCACAAAGGTCCCTTCACTGGCGATGGTCACAAAGGTCTCTACGAAAACCTCACCACATCTTGGCACGCCCAGCTGTCAACTAACTTGGCAATGTTGGGTTCGTTAACCATCATCGTGGCTCACCATATGTACGCGATGCCTCCGTATCCGTACTTGGCAGTAGACTACGCAACTCAGCTTTGTATCTTCACCCACCATATGTGGATTGGAGGCTTCCTGATTGTTGGTGCGGCTGCTCACGGTGCCATCTTTATGGTGCGTGACTACGATCCAGTGGTGAATCAGAATAACGTGTTAGACCGCGTGCTTCGTCACAGAGATGCAATCATCTCTCACCTGAACTGGGTTTCTATGTTCCTTGGCTTCCATAGCTTTGGACTGTACATACACAACGATACAATGCGTGCCTTGGGTCGTCCCCAAGATATGTTCTCTGACAAAGCTATTCAGCTGCAGCCAGTGTTTGCTCAGTGGGTGCAAAACATCCACACAGTAGCGCCAGGTGCAACTGCTCCCAACGCACTAGAACCCGTTAGCTATGCTTTCGGTGGCGGTATCTTGGCTGTAGGCGGCAAAGTGGCAATGATGCCAATTGCATTGGGTACGGCGGATTTCTTAATCCACCACATCCACGCATTCCAAATCCACGTTACTGTGTTGATTCTGTTGAAAGGATTCCTGTTTGCTCGTAGTTCTCGTCTGATTCCAGACAAGATGAACTTGGGCTTCCGTTTCCCTTGCGACGGTCCGGGTCGTGGCGGTACCTGTCAGGTATCTGGTTGGGATCACGTGTTCTTAGGTTTGTTCTGGATGTACAACACCATCTCCATTGCAATTTTCCACTTCAGCTGGAAAATGCAGTCGGATGTCTGGGGAACCGTAGACTCAGATGGTGTGGTCAATCACCTTACTGGTGGTAACTTCGCTCAAAGCGCTATTACCATCAATGGCTGGTTGCGCGACTTCCTGTGGGCGCAAGCTGTCCAAGTGATTAACTCCTACGGCAGTGCGCTCTCAGCTTATGGTCTCCTCTTCTTAGGTGCTCACTTTGTTTGGGCGTTCAGTTTAATGTTCTTGTTCAGCGGTCGCGGCTACTGGCAAGAACTAATTGAGTCGATTGTTTGGGCTCATAATAAACTGAAGGTAGCTCCCGCTATTCAGCCTCGTGCTCTTAGCATCATTCAAGGTCGGGCTGTTGGTGTAGCTCACTACCTCTTAGGAGGAATCGCCACAACCTGGGCGTTCTTCCACGCACGAATTATTTCATTAGGCTAAACATCAACAAAAATTTTGGATTTCGGATTTTAGGTTTTAGATTCAATCCAAAATCCAAAATCCAAAATCCAAAATCATTAAGTTGGTGGCTAAAGGTCAGAGGATTTTATCAAACCCATGGCAACAAAATTTCCAAAATTTAGCCAGGATCTCGCACAAGACCCGACGACGCGTCGGATCTGGTATGCGATGGCTATGGGAAATGATTTTGAAAGCCACGATGGCATGACGGAAGAAAATCTTTACCAAAAGATTTTCGCAACTCATTTCGGTCACGTGGCAATCATTTTCCTGTGGGCATCAAGCCTGCTGTTCCACGTAGCTTGGCAAGGTAACTTTGAACAGTGGATTAAAGACCCTCTTCATATCCGTCCTATCGCCCACGCAATTTGGGACCCGCAGTTTGGGAAGCCAGCAATAGAAGCATTTACCCAAGCAGGTGCTAGCAATCCAGTCAATATTGCATACTCAGGTGTTTATCACTGGTGGTACACCATCGGTATGCGGACGAACAATGACCTGTATCAAGGTTCGGTGTTCCTCCTCATATTGGCAGCAGTGTTCCTGTTCGCTGGTTGGTTGCACTTACAACCCAAGTTCCGACCCAGCTTAGCCTGGTTTAAGAGCGCAGAACCCCGTTTGAACCATCACATAGCAGGTTTGTTCGGTGTGAGTTCTCTGGCTTGGGCAGGTCACCTGATTCACGTAGCGATCCCCGAATCACGCGGACAGCACGTAGGTTGGGATAACTTCCTGACAACTCTGCCCCACCCAGCTGGTTTGCAACCTTTCTTTACAGGAAACTGGGGAGTATACGCGGCTAACCCCGATACTGCTAACCACCTGTTCAGTACCTCTCAAGGATCTGGGACGGCAATTCTGACATTCTTGGGTGGATTCCATCCTCAGACAGAGTCTTTGTGGCTGACGGACATCGCTCACCACCACTTGGCGATCGCAGTACTCTTCATTATCGCCGGTCATATGTACCGTACCAACTTTGGTATCGGTCATAGCCTGAAAGAGGCGTTGAATGCCAAGAGTTTCTTCGGTATTCCTGTCGAAGGTCCATTCAATCTACCTCACCAAGGTATCTATGATACCTACAACAACTCCCTGCACTTCCAGTTGGGATGGCACCTAGCTGCTTTGGGTGTAATCACCTCCTTAGTAGCGCAGCATATGTATGCCATGCCTCCTTACGCGTTTATCGCTAAGGACTACACAACTCAAGCAGCGCTGTACACCCATCACCAGTACATTGCTGTCTTCTTAATGCTGGGTGCTTTCGCTCACGGAGCTATCTTCTGGGTACGCGACTACGATCCAGAACAAAACAAAGGCAACGTGCTCGATCGCGTACTCAAGCATAAAGAAGCCATCATCTCTCACCTCAGCTGGGTATCCCTGTTCTTGGGCTTCCACACCTTAAGTTTGTACGTCCACAACGACGTAGTTGTTGCCTTCGGTACCCCCGAAAAGCAAATTTTGATTGAACCCGTGTTCGCACAGTTCATTCAAGCATCTCACGGTAAAGTGCTGTATGGCTTGAATGTTCTTTTGTCGAATCCAGATAGTATTGCTTCCACCGCTTGGCCTAACTACGGTAACGTATGGCTACCAGGTTGGTTAGATGCAGTTAACAATGGTACGAACTCATTGTTCTTAACCATTGGACCTGGAGACTTCCTCGTTCACCACGCTTTTGCCCTCGCAATCCACACCACCGTTCTCATACTCGTGAAAGGTGCTTTGGATGCTCGTGGTTCCAAGCTGATGCCCGACAAGAAGGACTTCGGTTATGCATTCCCTTGCGACGGTCCCGGTCGTGGCGGTACTTGCGACATTTCCGCTTGGGACTCTTTCTACCTGGCAACATTCTGGGCGCTGAATACAGTAGGTTGGGTCACCTTCTACTGGCACTGGAAGCACTTAGGCATTTGGCAAGGTAACGTTGCACAATTTAATGAGTCTTCCACATACCTCATGGGTTGGTTCCGCGATTATCTCTGGGCGAACTCCGCACAGTTAATCAACGGCTACAATCCATACGGCATGAACAACCTGTCAGTTTGGGCGTGGATGTTCCTCTTCGGACATTTGATTTGGGCGACAGGTTTCATGTTCCTCATCTCTTGGAGAGGTTACTGGCAAGAGTTGATTGAAACCTTAGTTTGGGCACACGAGCGGACTCCATTGGCGAACCTAGTTCGCTGGAAAGACAAGCCCGTGGCTCTGTCCATTGTTCAAGCTCGCTTAGTAGGTTTAACTCACTTCGCTGTGGGTTACGTCTTCACCTACGCCGCATTCTTGATTGCTTCGACTGCAGGTAAGTTCGGTTAATAAGTTGACTGAATTCGCAGTAGTAAGTAAATAGTTAAACTCCCTCGTCGCAAGGCGGGGGATTTTTTGTTTTTGAAATAATCTCTACAGTCTATGCTCTTGTGGTACGGGCGTCCCGCCCGTCACCCGTCACAGATGAAGATCGGCTTGTAACGGAGTAGTAGGGAAGAGCAGGCAACGCAGTAGTAAGCAAAAGGCAGGCAAACTAGTAGTAAGGAAGGGCAGGCAACGCAGTAGTAAGGAAGGGCAGGCAACGCAGTAGTAGGGAAGGGCAGGCAACGCAGTAGTAGGGAATGGCAGGCAACGCAGTAGTGGGGAATGGCAGGCAACGCAGTAGTAGGGAATGGCAGGCAACGCAGTAGTAGGGAATGGCAGGCAAACTAGTAGTAGGGAAGGGCAGGCAAACTAGTAGTAAGGAAGGGCAGGCAACGCAGTAGTAAGGAAGGGCAAGCAACGCAGTAGTAGGGAATGGCAGGCAACGCAGTAGTAAGGAAGGGCAGGCAACGCAGTAGTAAGGAAGGGCAGGCAAGGATGCCCACCCCACAAGAAACCAGTTTTTCTAATTGTCTATGCCCTTGTGGTACGGGCGTCCTGCCCGTCATAGATGATGACAAGTATCAATGCCACCTTCTAACA
Organism: Scytonema hofmannii PCC 7110; assembly: GCF_000346485.2. Taxonomy (NCBI): domain Bacteria; kingdom Bacillati; phylum Cyanobacteriota; class Cyanophyceae; order Nostocales; family Scytonemataceae; genus Scytonema; species Scytonema hofmannii. The sequence continues at coordinate 6,553,615 of NZ_KQ976354.1, read as the reverse complement.
AGATGAAATTTTTTTTATTGAGATGGGAAAGATAAAGTTAGGAGCAAAAATTCAGGCAGGGGTGCTGTTGGGCAGGACGGGCAAGGATGCAGGGACGGGCGGGCAAGGATGCAGGGACGGGCGGGCAAGGATGCCCACCCTACAAGACAAAAATTACTTTACTAATGTTCAATGCAAGAGCCAAAGTTAAAAATCACTCAAAGAACTTTGCCTCACTGGGAACTAGATGAGGCAGTTTACTTTATTACTTTTAATACTTGGGAAAAGCTGGAACTGACCCCAGAAGCTAGGCAAGTCGTTTTGAATGCTTGCCTCTTCTTTAATAACAAGAGATATAAAATTTTTGTTTTGGCGATCATGTCAGATCATGTACATATGCTAATTCAGCCTTGGCTTAAATCTGAAAATGAGTTTTGGTCATTAGGTAGTATTATGCACAGTATTAAAAGTTATAGTGCTAAGCAAATTCCCAAGGTAATGAAACATATAGGCACAGTTTGGCAAGAGGAAAGATACGATCGCATCATGAGAAATGAGCAAGAGTTTCAGGGATGCTGGGAATACATCAGACAAAACCCTGTTAAAGCAGGTCTATCAGATACTCCAGAAGAGTACCCTTTTTTCTGGCAAAATTGAATAAGGGATTTCCAAGAAATAAATTATCCAATCTTGTGGTCATTATCCAATTTTGTGGTCATTATCCAATTTTGTGGTCATTATCCAATTTTGTGGTCATTATCCAATTTTGTGGTCATTATCCAATTTTGTAGTTATTATCCAATTTTGTGGTCATTATCCAATTTTGTGGTCATTATCCAATTTTGTGGTCATTATCCAATTTTGTGGTCATTATCCAATTTTGTGGTACGGGCGTCCCCGCCCGTTCTATACTAGTGACGGGCGAGACGCCCGTACCACAAGAGAGATTTAAAGACTTCTTCAAAAAACTTGAAACAAGAACACATAACAACAAATTCCAACCCCTATTACACTCAAACCAACGGAGAAGCATACTTAGGTGATAGCCTAGAACTTATTAAATCCATAAAAGATAGTACTATCAATCTCATCCTCACCTCACCTCCCTTTGCACTGACACGCAAAAAGGAATACGGGAACGAGAGTGCAGAAAAGTACGTAGAATGGTTTTTGCCTTTTGCCCATGAATTTAAAAGAGTCCTTGCAGAAGATGGATCTTTTATTCTGGATTTAGGCGGTGCATACCTCCCCGGTTATCCAGTGCGAAGCATTTACCAGTACGAACTTTTAGTCAGACTGTGTAAGGAAGTTGGTTTTTTTCTCGCTCAGGAATTCTATCATTACAATCCAGCCCGACTACCTACCCCTGCTGAATGGGTGACAGTTAGGCGAATCCGTGTTAAGGATTCAGTCAACATTGTTTGGTGGTTATCTAAAACGCCTCATCCAAAAGCGGATAATAGAAAAGTTTTAAAGCCATACAGCCAGAGTATGAAACAATTGCTGAAAAAGGGCTATAAAGCAAAAGTACGTCCTAGTGGACATGATATTTCTGACAAATTTCAAAAAGATAACAATGGAGCTATTCCACCAAACTTGTTAGAAATTGCCAATACTGAATCAAATAGTGCTTACTTGCGTCGCTGTAAAACTCTAGGAATTCAACCACATCCTGCGCGTTTTCCGCAAGGCTTTGCAGAATTCTTCATCAAATTTTTAACAGATGAAGGTAATATGGTGCTAGATCCCTTTGCCGGTTCCAATACCACTGGTTTTGTGGCAGAAATCTTACAGCGTCGATGGATTTCTTTTGAAATTAATGAAGATTATGTGATTGGCAGTCGTTATAGGTTTGTGGATTTATAGAATAAAAACTACTGTTATGCATTCGTTTTCTAGTAACATCTATGTGGATTTCCCGAAAAAATAGTATATTATTTGACTGATTTTTATAGTCAAGTAGTGTCACTACACTTTTTTTGACTGGGTTAAAAGATTCTCTATACTGATATTACGTAGAAATTTATGCCATAAAAGTTACTTTTATACATTCCTCAAAAAATCTCTGAAGAAATGATAAACAACATCTTGTCTGCCTTTACAAAACTAATTTTTAGCAATAAAAATAAGTAAAAGTACTTTGAATTGTCCTGAACTGAGTGAGTTCATGCTGTCAATAGAAAGAAGCAGCAAGTGGAGGAGAAACTGTAAAAAATGAGGGAGTTTTATCTGTTGGCAGCAGGTTTGTTAACAGGAGTGGTAATACCAGCATCAACTATTCCACAACTATCAATTATTCAAGCAGAAAATAGTGGAGTTTTGTGGAATTTAAAGGACAACACGCAGCATGCTGTTGGCGGAAAAATAGTTCCTAGTGTAGAGCTTTCGATACCTTCTGTATCTGAGTTTAGCAATAATCAGATATTATCAAAACCAACTGCTTCATCTTTCCATTTTAACACCCAACCTACGTATAATCGCAGACCAGTATCTGGACGTCAACTTTACCATCAAAGACTGATTGAACTGAAAACTGGTCAAACTCATACTAACTTTCCCAATGAACGCCTACAATCGTTGTTGGTAGCAGCAAATAAAAGCCAACTGACTTATGAGGATTGGAAAAGCTTGTTGTCTTTGGAAGCTAAAGTTATGGCACAAGGACAGGGTAGAAACAGCTTGGGTATTTTACTGGGAGATTCTTTAAGTTTGTGGTTTCCCCAAGAAAGTTTACCATCAGATAGATTGTGGTTGAATCAGGGAATATCTGGAGATACTTCTGGTGGTGTTGTCAAAAGGCTGTCTGCTTTTTCTGGAACGAAACCAGATGTTATTTACATAATGGCAGGAATCAACGATTTGCGGAGAGGTCTGACAGATGAAACTATTTTACGCAATCATCGTAAAATGCTCCGCAACTTGAGGGAATCTCATCCACAAGCTAAGATTTTTGTCCAATCAATTCTACCGACTCGGTTATCAAAGATTCCTAATAAACGGATTCGTAATATCAATCATCATCTCGCTCTTATTGCTAAACAAGAGAATGCTTATTATTTAAATCTTTATCAATGGTTTATAGATTTTCGTGGCAATCTTCGTGAGGAATTAACTACTGATGGTTTGCATCTTAGTCGGGAAGGATATGAGGTTTGGCAATCGGCTCTACGTCAGGTGGAGTTTAAGTTAAGTTCTGAAAAGTCAGTGACCAATGACCAGTGACCAGTGACGAGAAATCTACTTCAGTAGGGCTATGCAGCACAAAATACTTGTGTGGTGGGCATTGCCCACCCTACTTACGCCGATATGGTTCAAGAGTTATTATTAAACTCACGCAAAGACGCGAAGAAAAGAAGTTTTTCAATATGAATTATGACAATTTTAATGAACCGCAGAGGCGCTGAGGGCGCTGAGAAAAGAGAGGTTTTTTAGAGTAGGTTGAGATTGAGTTTAGGTAGGAAGTTCTCAATCTAAAATCTAAAATCTAAAATCTAAAATCCAAAATCTAAAATCGTGTTTTTTTAATTATTATCAGTAGATGGGTTTGGTTGTTCTTGTGTTGGGACTACTACAGAGGATGAATCGGGTTGTTTGGATTCAACGTTAGAACGTTGTTCGGGAACAACAACGGGAGAATTATTTGGCTGCTTGACTGATGGGGATGTTTCAGAAGTGCCACTTGAAGGTGGTGATTGATTTTCGGAAGATGATGGGGCGGTATTACGATCGCGATATTTCCTCAGTGTCTCTCTTAACTTACTTGAGGAGTCCGTGCTTGGTGAAGCAGCTTCCTGTCTTTGTTCTGATGCTTCCCGTGTTGGTTCTTGATTTTGATTTTGTTGATTTACGGATGCTCCAGAGTTAGTTTTGGTTGATTCTTGTGTAGAATATTGTTCGGTTGAAGTTCGACGGTTTCGCTTGCGTCGCTTGTAACTAGAAGTAGAAGTCGGTGCAGTTTCAACTTTATATGTATTGGTGTTATTGCTTTTAGTCGTGTTGGTATCTTGTTCTGAAATTGGTGTCGTGTCTGCTGTGGGTGTGTTCTCAAATACGCCATTATTATTGCGCTTCTCTACTGTCTGCTGTGGGGATGGCGATTGATTTTTGGTAATCATGCTAGTGACGGCAAAACTTGTTGTAGCTGCTATGAGAGCTACACCTGTACCAATTAAAACCTTGGGTGACAATGTTTTGTTGGCTTTATTGGATTTGCTTGGAGGTGGTGAAGTTTCTGCTGCGTTCGGGGTTACCTTCTGAGGCAATTTTACTATTTGTTGTTGTGCCGATAAATCGATAGTCGGTACTGTTTGAGTTGCTACTGATTGAGGTACTGCATTTATGCTACTGTTAGGTAGTATTTGCAACCACTCTGCAACGGTTTGGGGACGAAAACGAGATTCTACTGCCATACCCCTCATCACTGCTTGATTGACCGATGCACTTAAGTAGGGTTGTAACTCGCGAGGGGAGGGCATTGGTTCGCGATCGCGCAGTAATGCTGGCATGGGAACTTGTGCTGTCAACAGAGCGTATAATGTTGCTGCTAAACCATAGACATCCGTTGCAGGCGTGCGAGGTGCTTGCGACATATACTGTTCGATGGGCGAGTAACCTTCTGAGACGATCCCCGTATGAGTTTGCCTTGCTCCATGATTAAACTCTCGTGCAATGCCAAAATCAATCAGCACCACTTCCTGAGTTCCTTGACGAAGAATAATATTATCCGGTTTGACATCTCGATGCAGCAAGTTATTGTGATGAACAACCTGTAGTGCTGCTCCTATCTGGCGGATATAATGAACTGCTAGGCTCTCTTGCAAAGGTATTGCTGGAATGACAAATGCTTGTGCCAGACTTTCACCGGGAATGTATTCCATCACCATGTAAGGTAGCTTGTCTTCGACAAAAAAGTCGCTTACCCTGACAATATTTGGATGAACACACGTCGCCAATCGTCTGGCTTCATCTTGGAATTGACCTTCAAATTTGGCAAAAGAAGGATGCTGTCGCAATTTCTCATTCAGAGTTTTAATCACCACAACCTGATGTAAGTAGTGATGAGTTGCTTTGAACGTAATCCCAAAGCCCCCCCGACCTATTTCCTGGTCTAGAGTATATTTGCCACCTTGCAAGGTTGTACCTGCTAGCATATGGAGTCCTGAGTGCTGAGTCAATCAAGTCATACCATTTTGGATTTTAGATTTTAGATTTTGGATTGAGAAAGCCTTACTTAGACTTTATTCTATCCAACGATCTGTCGCATTCTTTTTTCAAATTGGTATGGTTATGTTAATACTGCATTTTCAACTACAAAACCGGAAACTCCGGTTTCAAGTCTTGAGTCTAACCTGGATTTTTAGCGATCGCAAATCATAATAATCAATTTTCCATCTAACAGATGCTCCACTTTGTTTTTAACTCCCATCATATACTTACTGCTTAGCACTCAGCTACTCAAGGCTACTAGATCCCCAACTTCTTGCAGAAGTCGGGGATCTAATCGACAATCACCAATCCAAAATCCAAAATCCAAAATCCAAAATTAAAAGCGGTGACCGATACCAAAGTGCAATCTGCTTTCACCTTGGTCATTCAAACCAAAGTCAGCCCGAATCAGACCTAAAGGTGAATCGAAGCGCAAACCAGCCCCATAACCAAAACCAGTCCCTGGTTTATCCCGAACTCCTCCAGGATTATCTAATACAGTCTCGCCAGAACCTAAATCTGAGGCAAAATCAGCAAATACCACACCTCCCAATGCATCCAAGACAGGGATGGGGAAACGGTATTCTGCAGAAGCCAAGACGTAAGTGCGACCGCTAGCAATATCACCACCATCATAACCGCGTACTGAATTAGGGCCACCTAAGTTAAAGGTTTCATAAGGTGGTAAATCGCCAAGCACTGTTCCTGCTTGTAAGTTCAAAGCAACGACTTGCGGTTTTTTAGATTCAAATAGCTTAAAGGGCGTAAACTGAGTGTAGTTTGCCTTGATGCGATTCATGGAAATTTGTCCGTTTCCGATCGGAACTGATTGTTCAGTACTGAGTTTCAGTATGGAACCGCTTGTTGGATTTGAGGGGTTGTCTCGGAAATCTTTGGTAGCAGTGAAAGACACGGTAGCCAAATCATCAATACCACTACCGCTAAAAGACAGTTGATTACCCTGTTCGTCAAAGGGTGAGATCGTCCCTTCGCGATCGCGAATACTTACACGGGTATAATTGAAACCCAAAGAAGTATCCCAATCATCAATTGGTCGTTGGAAGCTAATACTACCGCCAATCTTTCCTTCCCGAATGCGATCGCCGTCAGCCAGTTTAACGTCACCATCAAAAGTGTCAGAAAGTCCCCGTTTGCGAAAGGTGGTTATGCTGTAGCCCAAGCGGTCTGGATTTGATGCGCGGTAGGGGCTAGTGAACTTAGTTTCAAACTGGATATCGCGACGACCAACTTGAACATTCACACCTAATATATCGTTACTACCACCGACATTTCGGTCATTATACGTGAGCGTACCTACTATTCCTTGGTCAGCACTGTAATTGCCACCTACGTTAACAGAACGTGCGCCTAATTCCCTCAGTTGGTAAATGACATCAAGTTTTGTTGCATCACCCTCGAAAGCAACATTCACATTTTCAAACAATCCAGTTTTATACAGTTGCTGTAAGTCCTGCTTGACAACACTTTCTTGAAAAAGTTGACCCGATTTTAGTTTGAGTTGTTGGCGCAAGAAATCTTGTTTGGTACGTCCCGTGATAGGCTTACCCTTGTCATCAACTGTTTTGCCTTCTTCGTTGACAAAGCGAAATTGAACGCTACCAACAACACCTTCGCCAACGTTGACAGTCAGAATACCATCTTGAGTTGGAGTTATTGATATAACTCGTGCAATTTTATAACCATTGTCAGCGTACCATTTATTGATTTGTTCTACGACCGCCTTCAAACCATTGGGGCTGATGGCTGTTCCTACTTGGGATTGAAAACGTTCCCAAGCAACTTGATAAGTCAGTGCTTTAGCTCCAGAAAGTTGGATGGAACGCACAATCACAGGTTGAACTTGATAGACAACATTTAAACCTGTTGGTGTCGTATTACTATTAACGCGGGCATTGATAAATAAACCCGTGTCTAAAATAGCTGCAACATCTTGCTGTAGCTGATTTTGGCTCGTTTCACCGCCAGCTTGAGTTTTGATTTTGCTGCGAATAACTTGCTCTAATTCTTCAGTTGCACCCTCTATTTTTACATCTGTCGCTGTCACGACCAAATCAGTTGAGGGGGACTGAGGGAGTGAGGGAGTGGGTGACTGAGGGACTGAGGGAAAAAACTCTTGTACAATTTTCTCCTTTTCTACCGTGCCCCCCTTGTCCCCAATCTCGGATTTTTGAGAAAATGGTTCTACGACTATAGTTTCTGGTTTAGCGATCGCTTCCGATTGAACGGGTGTTTCTTCCGCTGTGGGAACTACAATATTGTTGACATTCTCAGCTTGAGTGGGAACATTAGAAGGAGCAGCTATTGCTTGTTGAGTGACGGTGCTAGCCGTCAAAGTCACTAGAGTAAAAATTGCAGCAGAAGAAACTCGCATAATACTAGCCTGATTGACTGGGAGTTAGTGTGAAATTCTGTACAGAGGTTAGGCGATGCGGATAGTACTAACTTCCAGCTGCTTCGCCGATTATTGATACCCCCATGTATCCCTCTTATCCCAAAAGACAGTAAACTTTAAGTTTTTGTTTCTCATGAGCGATCTATCACAGCTACCCCTAGCCTCTCAGTACCAAAACGAAACTTCTCGCTTGCGATTACTTGCTATTAGTAACGGACACGGGGAAGATGTTATAGCCGTTCGCATTTTGCAGGAACTCCAGCAACAACCCAATCCACCAGAGATTGTAGCTTTACCAATAGTAGGACAGGGACACGCCTACCATCAGTTAGATATTCCCATCATTGGTTCGGTACGCACTATGCCTAGTGGTGGTTTTATATATATGGATGGACGCCAATTTGTGCGAGATGTGCATGGTGGTTTGTTACAACTGACGTTCGAGCAAGTAAAAACTATACGCAACTGGGTTAACACTCAACAAAGATTGGGGTATAAAAATGCTGTCTTAGCGGTAGGAGATATTGTTCCACTGTTATTTGCATCTTTAAGCAGTACCAACTACGCTTTTGTGGGGACGGCAAAATCGGAATATTACGTGCGAGATGAAATTGGAATATTAAAACGGAAAAACCCATCCACATGGTGGGAAAATTTTTCCGGCTCGGTTTATCACCCTTGGGAACGTTGGCTGATGAGTCGTCCTCGTTGCAAAGCCGTATTTCCAAGAGATGCACTCACATCAGCGGTATTGACAAATTTCTCTATTCCTGCATTTGATTTGGGTAACCCCATGATGGATGGGTTGGAACCGTCTTTTCCCTCTCAACGATTTTACAACCTGAATGCAGAACAAGAGGAAGTGGTTCGACCTCTGATTGTGACTTTGTTACCAGGTTCCCGTCCTCCAGAAGCTTACGATAACTGGCATCAAATCACGATCGCTGTCTCTGCTGTAATGGCACTGTTTCAGGAGCGAGATTTTATGGGATATTCTTCTAAGACAGTGGTATTCTTGGGAGCGATCGCACCCAGCTTGCATTTTGAAAGCATGCGCCAAATGCTGCAATCTCAAGGCTGGCGTCCCCATGCAGAACCACCAGTGACAATTGCCGATAAAAATGCGCTGTCATTTAAACAGAAAAATGCTTATTTTGTACTGACTCAAAATGCTTATAATGATTGTCTGCATATGGCGGATTTAGCCATTGCAATGGCGGGAACAGCAACAGAACAATTTGTAGGTTTGGGCAAACCTGCGATTATCTTTCCCGGAAAAGGACCTCAATTTACGGCTGCCTTTGCTGAAGCGCAAAGTCGTCTTTTAGGACCCTCAGTAATTCTCATTCAAGACCCAGAAGCTACTGCTAGTGTAGTGCGAAGTCTCCTATACAATCCCGATAGTTTACACGTTATTGCAGAAAATGGCGTGCGGAGGATGGGAAAACCAGGTGCTGCTAGACGGATTGCTGAGTGTTTGATGGAGCAATTGGGTCAGGAGATAATATAGTAATTATAACATTTCTTTCTTGATTTAGCTTGTGCGCTGATAGGATGGTTCAAAAAACGGGAACATTATAGGTCAGGAACCATTCTTAATTGGCAATGCTAAGTGAACACCTCTACAACCCATACAGAGAAAAGAATCCCCGCAGATAAAAAATGGTCGCTTCGGCTGGTTTTGGTCGTACCGTTTGTGGTGCAAGTTTTTGCAGCAGTAGGAGTAACCGGATGGCTGTCGCTACGCAACGGTCAACAAGCAGTTAACGACGTTGCGACTCAATTGAGGAGTGAAACAAGCCAACGCATTAAACACCAGATTTTGACCTACTTGGATGAACCCCATAAGATGAATGAAGTGGTTGCGTCTAGTATCAAAAGCTGGCAACATAACAGAACTAACTATTCTGAGTTAGAGAGTTACTTATGGTATCTAGTGCAACAAGACATAGTGAGCTTTATTCAATTTAGTAGCGTTCAAGGAGAATCCGTTGGGGTTGAACGTGAGGTAGGTGGTGAAGTCATTGTCAAATATAAAGACCAAACGACTACCCCAAAAAGAAACGTTTATAAGCTTGATAATCAAGGTAGACGAGTTAAGTTGATTGAAGCCCAGGACTACGACTCGCGGACTCGACCTTGGTACAAAGCAGCGGTGAAAGCGAAGAAACCAATTTGGAGTGAGTTCTTTAGGCGTGCAAGTCATTCATCTGTAGCGACTTCTTTGAACAATCCCGTCTACAGTGAAACAGGTCAACTCCTTGGAGTTGTGAACAACTTGTTTGATATAGAGAAAATCCATCGCTTCCTGCGAGAGATAAAGATAGGTCGTATGGGACAGACCTTCATTATCGAACGCTCTGGGAATTTGGTAGCTAGTTCGGTTATCAAAGAGTCATTTATGATTCAAGGGAAGGAGGTAGAGAGGATCGACGCAAAGAATGCTAACAATCCTATAATTCGCGCTACAGCCCGGTCTTTACAAAAGTACGTAGGCAACTTCAGCACCATCAACAGTGGTCAACAACTAGATTTTATCTTTGATGGCGAACGACAATTCGTGCAAGTGGTTCCCCTACAAGATGGTCGAGGAATTGACTGGCTCATTGTGGTCGTAGTGCCAGAATCGGACTTTATGGAACGCATCAATGCCAATACCCGTACCACAATTCTATTGTGTTTGGGAGCTTTAGTACTAGCTTCTGTGGTTGGTGTTTTCACTTCTCGTTGGATTAGCCGTCCTATCTTACGCTTGAAAAACGCTTCTGCTGCTATAGCCAATGGGAATTTAGACCAAAAAGTGAAGGTGGGAAACATAGCAGAATTGGGGGTATTGTCAAGCTCTTTTAACCAAATGGCACAACAGTTGCGTGAGTCCTTCAGTGCTTTAGAAAAGACGAATCAGGAACTAGAAGCACGAGTAGATGAGCGAACTGTGGAACTCAAAGCAGCTAAAGAAGCTGCAGATACAGCTAATAAAGCTAAAAGCGAATTTTTGACAAATATGAGCCATGAACTCCGTACACCACTGAATGGCATTTTAGGATACGCACAAATTTTGCGTCGTTCGGAACCTTTAACGGAAAAAGGTCGTAAGGGAACCGAAATTATTTATCAGTGCGGTTCTCATTTGTTGACTTTAATCAACGATATTTTAGACCTTTCAAAAATTGAAGCTCAAAAAATGGAGCTTTATCCAAATAATTTTCATTTTTTATCCTTTTTAGAAGGTGTTGTGGAAATTTGTCGCCTTCGTGCCGAACAGAAAGGTATTACATTTATTTATCAAGCGGATTTCCATCTTCCACAAAGTATTCATGCGGATGAGAAAAGATTGCGTCAGGTTTTAATTAATCTACTGGGTAATGCTGTGAAGTTTACCGATACGGGAGGAGTGACTTTTAGTGTCAAGGTTTTAGAAAACCAAGAAATGACTCAAAAAGACGCTGTTCAAAATTCACCTTCAAAACCTATAACTAGGATAGTTCGATTTCAAGTTCAAGACACGGGGGTTGGTTTACAAGAGGAACAATTGCAGAAAATATTTGTACCTTTTGAGCAAGTAGGCGATGTGAAAAAGCAAGCAGAAGGTACGGGTTTGGGACTACCTATTAGCAACAGGATTGTATCGCTTATGGGTAGCACTTTGAAAGTGGAAAGTGAATTGGGTAAGGGCAGTACTTTCTGGTTTGATGTGGAGTTGCAGGAAGCCAAAGATGGGTTGATGGGATCGAGAGTGACTCTCTACGGTACAATTGCTGGTTATCAAGGAGCAAAACGAAGAGTTTTAATTGTAGATGATAAATGGGAAAATCGCTCGGTTATTATCAATATGTTAGAACCAATTGGTTTTGAAGTCGCTGAAGCCAGTAACGGGGAACAAGGTTTAGACAAAGCTAAAATCTTGAAACCTGACGTAATTATCACTGATTTGGTGATGCCTGTGATGCATGGTTTTGAGTTGATCAAACAGTTACAGCAGTCTCCAGAACTTAAAAATATTGTAGCGATCGCATCCTCCGCTAGTGTGTTTGATGCCGATCTGTTCAAGAGTATGGAAGCTGGTGCTAGTGACTTTTTGCCCAAGCCCGTGCAGGCTGATATGCTGTTAGAAATGCTTCGCAAACATCTGCAACTGGAATGGGTTTATCAAGAGAAACAACAAGACAAATTGAGTAAAGATGAAACACCAAGAAATTCTCAAGTCACTTCTTCTGAAATTGAACTACCACAAGGTAATATACTGGCTCAACTCCACGAACTTGCTCAAAAAGGAGATTTTGATGAATTGACAGCAATAGCTGAAATGCTCAAACAGCAAGATATCCAATTTACCCCGTTTGCTGAAAAGTTGATTGAATTAGCAGAGGCTTGTCAAGTGAAACAAGTTCAGGAATTCATCGGAAAGTATTTTGATAATAAGTAATTTATAACACTTTTCTTGCGATTTTTGCTAATTTTTAGTAAAATTTATATTCGATTATGATATCAAATTTAACAGAAGAATTTATTTTAATTGTGGATGACAAACCCACGAATTTATCTGTTTTAAAGCAAGCATTAAAAAGTGTTGGATTGAAAATACGGTTAGCTGCGGATGGGGAAAGTGCTATCAAGCAAATCAAGCAAGAACCACCAGCTTTGATTCTTCTTGATGTGGAAATGCCAGGAATCAATGGTTTTGAAACTTGTTCTTTGTTAAAAGCAGATCCTTTAACTCAAGGCATTCCCATAATTTTTATGACTGCTTTAGCTCATACTGAAAATAAGGTCAAAGGGTTGTCTTTAGGAGCGGTAGACTATATTACTAAACCTTTTGAAGAAGAGGAGGTGATAGCACGAGTCAAAGTTCAACTACAATTGCAAAAATTGACTAAATCGCTTGCAGAAAAGAACTTTCAATTGATGCAATTAACTGAAGATTTAGAGCAACGAGTGACAGAACGTACCGCAGCTTTACAAAAGACGCAAGTACAACTCGTACAGCAAGAGAAATTATCTATGTTGGGTCAGTTAGTTGCAGGAGTAGCGCACGAACTCAACAATCCTATTGGTTGCATTATCAGCAATCTTGCTCCCGCAAAACAGTATTTTGCTTCTCTGACTCAAGCTTTAAAACTTTACCAACAATATTGTCCAGAAATACCAGAACTACAACAAGCACTTGAAGCTGAGGACATTGAGTTTGCGATTGAAGATTTTCCTAAATTACTGGATTCAATGCAATTGAGTGGCGATCGCATTAAAGATATTTCAGTATCACTGCGAAACTTCTCGCGATTGGATGTCAGCACAAAAGTTCCGACAAATTTGCATTTAGGGTTAGATAGCACTCTAGTTATTTTACGGCATCGCCTTAAAGCTAGAGATAGACGTCCGGAAATTCAAGTCATCAGACAATATGGCGACTTACCAGAAGTGAAGTGCTATCCAGGGCAAATCAATCAAGTGTTTATGAATTTACTTGCCAATGCTATTGATGCAGTTGAGGAATGCTTTGACCCTGAAGGTACAAATGTCAATCTTGGATGTCAAAATCAGCCAAGTATCAGCATTCTGACCGAACAACCTGATGAGAAAAAAGTCATCATTTGTATTACCGATAATGGCAAAGGAATGACAGATGTAGTCAAACAGCAAATTTTTGCACCCATGTTTACCACCAAACCAATCAGCAAGGGAACAGGTTTAGGTTTATCGATCGCGCATCAGATTGTAGTAGAGCGACATGGCGGTCAACTCAGTTTTGTTTCTAAGTTGGGACATGGTACAAAATTTTTTATTGAACTACCGCTTGTTTAAAGTATGTTGATATCTCATCCAGTAAGTTGGGTTGAGGAAGGAAACCCAACCTACAAAATTATCGGATTTTAGCGGTTTCAGTCATTATCGTTATAAAGCATAACAACGGGTTTCAAAATGTAGATATATCGATCGTCACCCATAAAACGTATAAGGTTATGACTTCAGATACAGGCAAGTGTTTTTATAAATTTGGGAAAATTATTATAGTTAGTTTTTATTCTTAAAGAGATCTAACATTTAATATGGTCATCCGTTTTCCGATAATGGCTGCTACCTTTATAGCGACTAGCCTTAGTCTAGGCATACTTTTTAGCTTTGCCGATGCTGCTTCTGCTCAAAACGTCATCACTTGTGAAAGCCGTGATAATCGGAGAAATACTTGTTCGATAAATACAACAGGTCGTGTCAGGTTTGTTAGGCAATTGTCCGATCGTAGTTGTAGAGGAAATTGGGGCTATAACAGAAACCGCATTTGGGTGAGGAATGGTTGTCGAGCAGAGTTCTCAGTTAGCGAGCGCAGATACGACAGAAATGATAGATACAACAGAAATGACAGATACGACAGAAATGGCAGATACGACAGAAATGACAGATACCGCAGATAGGGAAAAGACGTTTTTGTAGTAACTGAGTAATAGTGAGATAAGCGTTGGCTCTGGTTTTTCTCCTGCGGTCTTGTGTTCTTGCCGTATTGAGTTGGGTTCAGGACTTACGCAAAAACCGGGTTTCTTTACCAAAAATTGTCGTTTCAGCCATGAGTCTCTGTCCAGAAACCCGGTTTCTTTCGTGTGAGTGCGTAAGTCCTGGGGTTGAACGCTCGTGTTAACCAACCAATACTTGTAAATAATTGGGCATAATTAAACGTAACAGGACAGGTAATTTAAAGACCAACAATTGCTGGACTGCATTTTGGGGCTTTATTCAGGTAAAGAGAAGATATCTACCTTTTGCGTACTAGTTTGTGTTATCCGGCTGTCGGACAAAGCAGAACTCGTTCATTTATCACTACACTTCCTTTAGGCTTCGATTGTATTGTAGAAATTAATGAAAATGGTAAGCTAAAAATTCTTTAACTTGCACAACCTCAGTCAACTCAACTCTTGTGGGACGGGCGTCCTCGCCCGTTCTACTGTGCATTCTTAGAGCGCAACAGCTGAGAGCAAATTCATTTATAACCTGACATGAAAGCTCATACAGCAGTTTTCACTTAAATGAACCACACCGTTTGTAGGGGCGCAATGCCTTGCGCCCCTACGGCTGAGATTTATTTACCTGAGAATGGCTGTAAGGTCCAATTTCTCTCGAATAAAGGAACCACTGTTAACTTCAACTAAAAGTTAATGACCTCTCCCTCTGCAGCTTTGTTGTAAAACACCGAAGCAACCATTTCCCCATCTGGACTATAAAGTACAATCCGACCACCTGAGTTACCTAATTGCATGGACTGAGGACTGTTTGTTCTTACAGAAAACTGTTTCTGTTCGTTAGCTGCTAAGTTACCTTCCAGCATCCGCCGCCGTCCCACTTTATCGGTAACAAACCAACCGTCTAACGATATTGATTCTGAAGAAGTATTTTTTAGCTCCACCCATTCACTCGATTGAGATCCTTCTGGATTGGGGAGGGCAGCCACTACAACAACTGAACCACTTTGCAAGAGTTCATCATTAATTGGTCGTAATACTGGCGTACTACCAGGTCGTGGTAAAGGTTCAAAATCCCCACCGCGAAATTCAGGATAAAAAGAACGGATGTGCTTACCCCGTTTGTTATCTTCTGTTGTTTCTCGGTAAATTACCAAATTGTAATTTCCGCCTTGAATTGTTACGTTTCGCCGTTCGTTGTCAGTTAAGTTCTGAATTGACTCGTAGTAGGCTACAGTTCCCAAAGCCATATCGCACTCTGGGCTAGTGCCAACAAAAAAACCACCACGTTCTTTAAAAACTTGGGAGACAGGATTGCCCCTCATGTTGCTGAGCGTCCATGTCATCTGTAACGTCACGACATTGGGATTGCGTACCTCGGATACACCACGTAATTTATACTGAGTGCCGAGGAAGTTCACCCGCCCTTTAGCCTCATCCAAATAGAATTTCACCCAATTGTGGTAGCCACTTATTTCTCCCCAACCGGGACCACCCCGACGGTTGAACTTACCTTCACCAACAAACACGTGCTCAAATCCAGAACAATAAAATACAACATCGTTGCCGAAGTAGTTGGTGAAAGGCTCAAACCACATCATATAAAGTTCTTTCTTGAACTTGTCTTTTGACATTGGTTTTCCGAGACCTTCTGTAATGTACTTGTATGCCAACTGCATGGGTTCAGTATTCAAGAGTAAATCTAAAAAAGCATTGATTTCCTCGTCTTCTTGTTCTGTAAAGTCTTCTGGATCGCGATAATTAACTACATAGTTATCGAATAGCTTAATCATCGCTGCATAAGTAGGTTCTGAAAAGCGAGATTCTTTGACTTTGCTAAAGAGGGGGCGAGTTGCCAAGTCAGACCATGGATCTCCTGCTGCTTTTACCTGATGGTCAAGTAATATATCGGCATTCGGGTCAACCCAGTTTCCTTTATCATCGCGTACACTTACGGAAAAGCTATTCTTGTCAGCTTTCCAAATGCGATCGTAAATTGTTGGATCGGCAGCCATCTTGTTTGTACTCCTTTGAATTTTTGTGATATTTGAGGTAAGCCCTGAAAGGATGACGTCGCGATCGCACTTCCCTGTCAAGGTGGATAAAAGCTTCAGCACATCAATAGCTCTCTCGTCTCTTACCTCTGTGTACTCTTCGACTTAGCGGTTAAATAAATTACTTTTCAACCGCTCCAGGCGCAGAGTACACAGAGAAAAAAGAAGAGGAATTGCCTTCTGAATCAAAATTTTATGAGCCATTTTGAGGGGCTACCAGATCCCCGACTTCTTCAAGAAGTCGGGGATCTAGACCATTATGTTGTCTGTAGACGAAAAGCGATCAACGATTGATTTCCTACTCCCTACTCCCCACTCCCCACTCCCTATTTCCATGAATTACAGGTCAAAGATTGCGGTAATAGGTGCATGGTCAGAGCCTGGTTTTCCTCGTCTTAAATTTGGGTCGTTGCTAATGGAGGGTAGTGCATCCATAACATTGACATGACTATCGACTACTGGTAATTTGCGAGGTTGACCCGGTAGTAGCTCTTGACTGACAAAGATATGATCGATTAGCTCTTTGTTGCTCTGGTAAATACGGGAGTATCGCCTCTCCTCAGAAATTAGAGGAGCTAAGTTAAATAATCTAGTATCATCTCCTTTATCTGGGCGTTCAAACCCATTTGTACCTATCTCATTACCACTTGAACCTTGTAGAATCTGGGTTGTAGCAGCAGATGTGACATCGTTCATATCCCCTAGGAGGATCAGACCCTGGGTAGCACTCTTTTCCAATAAATCATTTGCTTTGACACGTAAAGCCACTGCTTCTGCTGTTCGCTTTAAAAGTGCCAATCCAGCAACTCGGCTGCGCTCATTTTCATCTTTTGGAGTAAATCGCGACTGATTTACGGTTGAAGGAAAAGTCAACAGCTTAGATTTCAAATGAGCATTGATAAGATGAATGGAAAAGTTTTCTTTAGGTTTGACAAGAATGCGGAGAGACCCCCGACTCATACGGGTAATTTCAGTTATGGTATCTTCAGACTCTTGAGAGAGTACTTTGATAAGGCTACCTTCAGGAAAATCTACTATATCCTCATGCTCTTCAACTTTCAATTTTGAAAGAAAGGCAACACGGATTCCACGAGGATCTGGAAATTCGGAGATACGTGTGTGTGGATAGCGCCCTTCAAGACGTGCTACAAGTTCTTCAAATGCCTCCAAATCACCAATCTCTTGGACAGCGAGTACATGAGGATCTAGATCCAAGATAGCGTCAGACAAAGTCTTCAGCTTTTGAGTATACTCTTCTTGGGTTTTGGGACCAAATTCATTGCCAACACGAAATAAGTTCTCTACATTCCAAGTCATGACTTTAAATAATGTCATGTTTTCTCCAGATATTGCAGATAGATTTTGCCATGAAATTGTCTAGTTTATCTATCAGTGTGACTTAATTTAGCCATTAACCAGTAAAACAGTTAAAGCTAAAATACTTAAACAGTTATCAAAGACAAATACAGGTTATCCGCAAACTTCTCAAAAAGAATATTTAGCTTTTAACACGAACTTATAAATGCTGTAACAGCATACTCAATAAAGATTGTGTTTTGAAAGATGACTTACAAAACTAAGCTTGAAAAATCTATTAGTAGTGCATCCCAAGTCTTGTTTTAATCAGCGTTTTACTGTTAAAAAACTAACAAACAAAAGAATTGTTACTTATTTGAGTAGAAAAAGCAAGTGTATTAATACCTTCTTTAAATGAATTTTCAACAAGAAAGCTTGTTAAGTATATTAGACTTCACTATATTTTGTCCCTAGTCTTAAGTTCAGATTAAACCCAAACAAAAGATTAGGTATTAACTAGACTTAAGGTCAGGTAAGTAAGTCGGCACAAATACGATCTATTCTGGCTGCTACTCGCATCTCAACTTTGGCAAAGCGTTTGATGTCTCTAGCAGCTTTGGCGAGTAGTTAGCTTGAACTCCAAATTGCTGAAGCTGTTTTGGAGATTCATACATTTCCCCGTTGGGTAAAATAGCCCCGCTTAAGTCCGCACCAGTAAAGTTGGCTTTTCGTAAGTCCGCACCACTCAGGTTGGCACCACTTAGGTTGGCACTACTCAAGTTAGCTCCTTGCAAGTCCGCATACCTCAAATCCGCACCACTTAAGTAGACATTTCTTAAAGTGGCATTTATGAGGATGGCACTTTTTAGGCAGGCATTTGGCAAGAAGCGATCGCTGAGGTTAGCATTTCTCAGGTCAGCACAGTATAGTTGTATTCCAGTTTCAGCAAACTCTTCTGAGGAAACTCCATTCTTGATTTTCTTGATGATGCGACAGTCGGTCAAACTTAAGTCAGCATTGCTCAGATTGGCATAACCTAATTTAGCACCTTTTAGCTTGACATTACTTAGGTTCGCATAACTTAAGTCAGCTAGCTCCAAGTTCAACTCACTTATAAGTTCTGCATCGCTTAAAAAGCGAATAACACGCCCTTTCCGTTCCCCATCTTTATTTAGCCTGCGGAGCATTGATAACGTGCATGCACGGGAAGCATCTAGTAACGCATTGAGCTTGGGGTCTTTAAAGTCTGTTGTTTCTAATTTTTTAGTAATCAACAGTTTCAATTCTTTATCTATCAACAACTCTGATATATGCTTAAAATAACCAAGCACAGCCTCTTCACGAGAATTGGTATCAACCTGTTCGTGTTCGCTCCGTTGAAATTGGTAAAGCACAATCGGAATCGCCAGTGTACCAACTAACCCCAACCAGTCCCAAAGAGTCTTGGCTGATTGTTCTTGCTTAGTTATCTCTGTGAGCTTGATAATTTTTCCATCTTTAGGATTTATGACTTCCTTTGTCGTCACTGATTTATTCGAGTCCGGTCCAAATCCAACCCAATCAACTCGATACAACGCAGGAAGAATAGCAATAGCTCCAGCAATAGTAAGTCCAATCAAAAATGTAGGCTTTGTCAGCCAAATCTGCTTCTTCTGATTCTGCGTCTTTTCTGGGTTCATGATGGATAACTGTAAAAGTGTATAGTTATATTCATGATTAAAGTTCCCAATTTCTGACAGATAATATCAAATTTGGTTAATGATTGGGCATCGCAACCAAGTAAAGTTGTATCCCATACGTTTCACTTCCATTAAGCTAATAATTCTTTAACTTGCACAGCCTCAGTAAACCTAGCTCTTGTGGTACGGGCGTCCTCGCCCGTCCTAGTACTCGACCAACCCAAAAATGATGGTTGAAGGCAGGTAGGGGAGTAATACTAATCTCCTAAGCGGAAATTATAACCCCGGTTTTTCAAAGAAACCGGGGTTCTGACACCTCAATTATCGTATCCCTTGCAGTATTGACACTCTACTAGCCGTCAGAAAAAGTCAGTTTCCGTCAGTATCCGTAATAAATAGTATTTAATTTATACAAAAAATCTCAAGAATTACGTAATTGTCAGACAGCAAGTTGAATCCTAAATCATCAGACAAACGACAAAACAACTGACCAAAAGGGGATAAAACAATGAACGCTAACATGATTCTTGAACAATGCCAACTGATTAACAGCCAATCCGAGAAGAAGCACATTACAATCTTAGGAGCAGGAATTGCAGGTTTGGTAGCCGCATACGAACTCGAACGCTTGGGACATACTGTTGATATATTAGAAGGTAGCCCCCGCATCGGTGGACGCGTGTGGACACATCGCTTCGGTAACTCGGACGATGCACCTTACGCCGAACTCGGAGCAATGCGTATTCCTAGCGACCACAAATTGACACTGCATTACGTCCAAGAAATGAGATTAACTGACAAGCTGTGCAAGTTTATGACCGTGTTCGAGGAAAGCAACGCCAAAATGAACATCAACGGTCAAGTACTGAAGATGAAAGATGCACCTCGCACACTACAAAAAACAGAAGGCGGTCTGTTGACTGACACGCGTTACAGTGAAAAAACTCGCAATTTTGCGGCTTGGCTCAAAACTATCATTAATACTATTGCTCCTGGTAATCTTCGTTCTGATTTTGAGCGCGACTTGCAATCTCACCTGATGGATGAGTTGGAGCGCTTGGATTTAGATCCCTACTTCAGTGAAGATGGTGAAACCATCGATCTGCATTCCTTCCTGACTCAAAACCCCAGTTTCCGCGCCAAATGCTCCCAAGGATTAGATATCTTCCTTGGTGACATCATGACCGAAACCAGCCATGACTTATTGCAACTCAAAGGTGGAATGGATCAACTGATTCAGCGCTTGGCATTATCAATCAAGGCGGACATTAAGTGTAATGCTGAAGTAGTCGCGCTGCGGGTAGAAAAAGATTATACCCAAATCACCTGGAAACAAAACGGTCAACTCCACACCAAGAACTGCGATTACGTATTATGCACCATTCCATTCTCCGTACTCCGAAAAATGGAGTTGAGCGGTTTTGACGAGCAGAAGTTAGAGTCCATTCACAACACTGTATACTGTCCCGGTACTAAGGTGGCATTTCACACCAAGGAAGCTTTCTGGACAAAAGAAGGTATCAAAGGCGGTGCTTCCTTCAGTGGCGAAGGTGTACGTCAAACCTATTACCCTTCTGTCAAGTTCAACCCAGAGCGTGGTAGCGTTATGTTGGCAAGCTACACTATTGGAGATGATGCCGATCGCATGGGCAAAATGTCAGAACAAGAACGTTTTGACTATGTCCAAAATACAGTCAGCAAGATTCATCCTGAACTGAATGAGACTGGTACGATCATGGACAAAGCCTCAATTGCTTGGGGTAACTACAAGTGGAGTGCAGGCGGATGCACGGTTCATTGGGATGATAGCGAATCCAATTACTTAGCAGCGCAAAGACCCCAAAATACACTGTTCTTTGCGGGCGAACATTGCTCTAGATTCCCTGCATGGTTGCAAGGTTCTATCGAGTCCTCTCTCGAAGCTGTTTGCGACATCGTGAGAAAGAAGCCAGTTACAAAGTCCAGTGCTGTGCCTGCTCACCGCACAAATCGTCAACTAGCAACAGTTTGAACAGTAATCAGTGACCAGTAACCAGTGACCAGTGACCACTCCCTACTCCCTACTCCCTACTCCCCACTCCCCACTCCCTATTTTCAAGACGGAGGTAAGCCGATACGAAAATTTAACAGTTTGTCTGTGTTTTAAACCCTTTGGTTTGTACCCGCCACGTGCGGGTTTTTTGATCGCTGGTCACTGGTCACTGGTCACTGGTCACTGGTCAAGGAAGAGGCAGGGGGCAGGGAGCAGGGAGCGGAGGGGAAACCCCACAAATAAATATGTTCGCATGAATGGGGGATGAGGGGTTTGGGAGCAGTTCCACGAATAAATACGTTCGCATGAGACCGATTGCATGGGCGCGGGGGCTTCCCCAAAGACGGATTTTCTTCCCTCCCCCTGCTAAAACAGCTTTGCGTGAAGCACTGGCTGCTAGTGGTGGGAATACCAAGAACCAAGCTGTCATTGCTGCAATTGAAAATCTCCAATCGCTCAACCCAACAACAGCACCAGCCCACAGTGGTAAATTTATGGATAGTGAATGGTTGTTGATTAGTGCGCCAAATTTTCCTCAAGGCGAGCAACTTGCAGATGGAAGGTTTGCTTACACTCTTGGTCGTCTGGCTTTCAATATGTTTCAACCGACAGAATTAAAAGTGGTGGTTGACCGAGTTCTTCAACCTGTCTTCTTATTAGAAAATGGCGAACAGCGAACTCACGATATTGTGGTTGAATTTACCACCATTGATGCGTCTGTTCCTCAATTATCTGGGCTTGTTCGTAACCAAGGAATATGTCAGCCGATTAGCGCTACGGTACTACAAGTACAATTTACGGGAGGAATTCTTGCACCGCAAGCCCCTACAAAATTAAACGAGTGGAAGGCTATTTTTGGCGAGCAGAGACAGTCTAGAAAGAGAACTTGGAAAGAAAGTTTAACGTCTGGTTTCTTGAAGTTGATGTTTGGTCTAGTTTCTTCAGAATCCATGAATCCAGAAACTGGGGAAGTTTCTTTTAGGATGAAACGCTCTCCAAAAGGGCGTTTAGAAATTCTTTATTTAGATGAGGAATTGAGAATCACTCGTGGGGAACGAGGAACAGTTTTAGTTTGTCAGCGACAACATTAACCCGTCATTTATGCACTTTTAAAACGAATTGATGATATATAGCATTCCTAAGATAAAATAAAAGTAAAAGCTTTTAACAATTCTCAAGGTGACACTACAAATAAACCATCCTGGCATTGATATTCATAATCCCAATAATCCCAAAGTTCATCCAACTTTTTAAACTTCTTAGTTGAATTTGTTTTGTACTTGGTATCTTCCAGAATCGTGACAATCACACGAGCAGAGGATACTTTTGGCTCATCTGTGAGCCATTTAATCTGACCGTTTTCAAGAATAGCTTTATAACTTTTGAGCATTGTTCCTCCTGATTTCAGGATTACTCCTATCCTGCTTAAGATTACTGAATTAAATGAACCGCAAAGACGCAAAGAGCACGAAGAAAGAGGATAAGAAGATCTGTAATCTTATTCAATTTATCTTATGTGTGAAGATACCACTAATCTCCCCTGCTTTCTGTATAACACCGCTATATTGAAGCTGCCGTTGGAGAGCATTTGATATTGTTCAGGAGGATTGTTAAGTAACTCTTCTCATTGGCAAGAACGTTTAGGAGACCACGAAAGATTACGCTTATTTCATCAAGTATGGATCGAGTTCTGAACATTGAGAAAACAAACTATCAATACTGGCTAGCTGCGCTTTATGTGCTAGTGCTGTAGCAATAATCAAACGATCGCGCATGGTCTGACTGCTTGGTGAGCGATTTCAGCAGTCAGAGGAAACAACGTAATACCTGTTGGTTCCAAAGCCTCTTGAAACCAGCGATCGGCACTACAGGGCAAATTCAGTCGTCCCCGTTGTTGCGCGAGAGCAACCTCATAACAGGATACTGGGGAGATACCGACTTTATCAGCAGTTTCAATAGCTTCTCGCCAGTGGGATGGAAATAAATCGAATTCTTGATTGATAAACCAAATCCAGATATGGGTATCGAGAACAATTATTTGAGACATTCCCAATCCTGTTCTTCAATGATGGAGCTAACTAAATCACCCAAAGTTCTACCTTTAAGAGCGATGGAAGCAGGGGGAGTCCGTCGCCTTATTGGTAACGTGGTATCTTCCAGAATTGTGACAATTACACGAGCAGACGATTCTTTTGGCTTATCTGTGAGCCATTTAATCTGATCGTTTTCAAAAATCGCTTCATAACTTTTAAGCATTGTTATCTTTCGCTCGCAAAATGGTATCATTGATAATGTATATCATAAATAATATGGTCTAACTCAGGCGGAAATATCACGAAGTAAGCAGAAAAAAGCTTGTAGATTTTTTGAATTCCAAGGGAACGGTGCTAGTGACATCTCCGACTCATTACTAGTTGTCCCGATGGAAGTTGATACACGCCAGATGGTTCTACAATTGGATCACCTATCTTCCAAGGACGATGCGGTGAGCTTGAGGAATTGTTATCCACATTACGTACAGTACCCGTGGGATAGTTTGAAGGTGATGTGTCTCCAGGACGGTTGGGCAAACCACCAGAACCAGTGATAGTGAAAGTGCCTTCTTGCTTTCCAGTGCGGGCGATGCAACTACTGGCAATGAGTGCATTAGTGTCAATTGGATTTTGCTGCAAATCAGTAAGACTATTTTGTAGAAAGGTAATATCTGGCACTACTTGAGACAAAGCAAGTGGATGAGCTAGTTCAGTAGATGGCTTATACAGTTAAATATTGTATTAATATTTATCAAGAAGATTCTTGGTTTTGCGATAGATTTATGACTAGTAAGGAAGTACTTAGAAGTGTGGCGGCAGAAATTCAATTGTTCAATGATATTGAGCAGAAAGAAACGTTTCTGTTTGTGCTTGGGGCATTATTTTCGCGAGTGATTAGCTTAAAAAAAGCAGCAGAAATTATGGAAATAGAACCTAATGTATTTCTAGAATTATTAGACATGATGGGTCTAGAGTTTTCCTATCTCACTCCACAAGATGTTGCACTTGAAAAGGATTGGTAAGGAATGTGTTGATAGTCTTTAACTCCTCTCCATTAATTTTTCTAGCACGTCTAGGATTTCTAAACACTTTTGTTGACTCTGCCAATGAATTCTATTTACCAACGTTTGTGGCAGAGGAAATCTCTGCTAAATCGGACAAAGCTAGTCAATCTGTGCAAGGGTTGATTGATTCAGGTAAGATAACGCCTAAAGCGATTAAGTTGACTTTTTTAGCCAACAGTCTAAACGCACGGCTAGGTTTAGGAGAGTCAGAAGCAATTGCTTTAGGCATTGAACTACCATGTGATTACATTATTTTAGATGACAACGCGGCTCGAAAAGAAGCAGTTCGGTTAGGACTTCAGGTGAAGGGGACTCTTGCAGTCATCAAGAAACTTCAGGCAGATGGTAAAATTACCATTGATAGCTTAGAGCAACTTTATCAACAGCTAGTAGCGATTAATTTCCGAGTTAAGCGATCGCTGTTTGATAGTATCTTTGAAGATACATAAATAGTAGAAAAAATTTATTGCCCATTGCCTTTATAGAACCACAAGGTGTGGCTCGATTAGGAAATGGGCAATTAGTGATGAGTCGAGAATGTTATAATTGATAAATAATAATGTTTGCAAAACACTTTTTCTTGTCTAAATTCCATGAAAAATTAGGATAAATTTTGAGCATTGTTCGGAAGCAAAGAGCCAACAACTTGAGATGTTCCTAATTCTAGAATTAGACGCTGAGCTTGATGTTTATAGAGTGGCACAGGCAAGGTTTCGGGTAGGTTTTTCAACAATTTTATTATTTATGAAGAGTTTGAACCCACCCATGCAGTTGTTGTAGAAGCCTTAGGAAGAATAGCCGATCCCTCTTGTCTCACCCCCAAGCAGGAACGAATACTGGCTTTCTTGGAAAAGGATTAAGATGCAGCCTTGAAAGAAGCATCCACATTTTCTGCTTGCCGCATCGCCACAAGGCGTTCCAGATAAAAATCATCCATCTTAGCAACAAATTTCCCATCAAAAATCTCAACTCCTAATGTATCTGCTACAGCTAAAAAATCAAGGAAAGATGCATTTTTAATATGAGAGGAGCATTTTTTCTTAGGTAGTTTATATCAACATCATCTCTATCCCAGCACATATCGAAATCTTCTGACTCTAGTTTATTACTAACAAAACTGCCATCTATGTACGCGGTACAACATCCTGCTGCTTTTAATTGTGTCATTACCTCTTCTAAACCTTGTATCATTTTCGCTCGTTTAGGTGTATAACCAAACCTCTCTTGAAACGACCACCAGTCACAAAAGTGAACTCCTGGTGGTAGATTACCATTTTCGTCAAATTTAGGAATCATTATTAAGCAAAAAAAAGAATAAGCAATTTTATTGCCTGTATTATATTATCTGGTAAATATGCAATATATTTTTCTACTACTTGCTGTATCTGAAATAGAGTTTGAGCTTTCTTAATATTTTTTGATTCCTATTTTATTATACTACTGACTGAATTAGAAGTACAATTTATCTGCGTTCGTCTGCGTTCGTCTGCGGTTCCATAACTTTTTTGTGTATTGCACCCAATTGAAAACCGCTATATTGCTGTAAAAATGGGTAGGTACATTTTTACAAATTTTTAATGAGCACGCTCTTACTTAACTGGAAGCAAAGAGCCAACAACTTGAGCTTTTCCTAATTCTAGAATTAGACGCTGGGCTTGATGTTTGTAGAGAGGCAAAGGCAAAGTAGCTGGTAAATTTTTCATCAAATTTCTTGCTACATTAAGACTGCATCCTGAAATTCGGGCAATAACATTGGCACCCTCAAATTTTGCATCTTCTGTTAAAGCTCTTGCAATATGAACTTGCCAATTTTTTAACACAAGCCTGGTGTCCCCCTGTTCAACCCGCTGTAGACCATGGCTTGTTGCTATTACAACCATGCGATCGCCCACAGCTAGACGAATATCTTCAGAAGGCATTAACTTTGGTGTTTCTGCATCTTTTTGGTAGAGAATGGGAACAACACCATAACCACAAGCAACTTCAGATAATAATAAACCATTCAGCGTATCGCCAAGTTCAATATGGTATTCTGTTACCAAGATAGTTGTGCGATCGACACGAAACAAATGAGTAATATTTTCTCCAAATGCTGCTCCAGCAAAAACTTCAGCTGCTACAGAATTCACGCAGAGAATTTGAGCATTCGGCAAGAGTTCAGCCAAATTATCGCTTAATCCTAGCCCTGTGGTACGAACAACCAAATTACTTTCTGGATTTAAATCATAACTCATGAGGCTGACTTCCAAATTCAGCATTTCATCATCAGTCACCACTACAACACTCTTTGCTGTCTTGAGATTTGCCTTAGCAAGAGACACTGCTAGGGAACCATTCAGGAGTGGCATTTTTGGTAAAAGAGATATATCGAAATTTGTATTAAAGGTGATGCCAACAAGCGGCTGTTTATACTCTTGTAAAATCTCTGCAATTCTTTGACCAATTCGACCAAGTCCTACCACAACCACATGATTTTTTTGAGGAACAGGTGGACGCCGCTTAATTAACTGAAACCTAGCGGCTAGTAGTCTTTCTGTCAGAAAACTATAGAGTATTCCTATCAGAACTGTACCACTAATTGTCATCCCCAAGCTAATAAATCGCAACCAAAGAGGAACTGGTTGTGTAAAATCAAATCCTCCAAACAGATCGTTAAATCCTCCTAAGAGGAGCATAATTGAAGTCAAAAAGGAATCTATCAAACTCATTTTGGGATAGGTTAACCGATACAGAATAGTACCCAAGAGTAATAAAAAGACTACAATAGCTCCACAAATCATACCTACCTGCTTGAGCCGATTCTTCTCAGGATTCTGCCAAAATTCAGTTATTTTTTGCTTAATGATGACCCAATTAAGTTGTTTTATGCTTGTTAAGAAATGCCGAGGACTACACCAAGTTTTTTTTATTGGTTGCTCCCAATAAGTGAGATTTAGATTTGTGGCTTCAATAGAAACAATTGTGTCTCCTGGCATAATGCGTGCATCTAATTCCCATTCATCAAATAATTTGAAGGAAGCAGCATCAGATTTATAATGGAGGAGCCGACGGTTGTGAGTGTTAATATCGTATAACAAACGGTTAGTGCACCAAGTGTCTGTTGATGACATAACGCGTTTCACCACCCGCAGCCACTGTCCTTCTAAGTTAAACAATCCTAATGTCTCTGTACCAAGAGCAGCAAGAGCAAAGGCTGGAGCAGGTAACTCTGTTGGTTCAAAAGCAGTAAAGTTTTTTAAATGCTCGCTCAATAACTCATTGAGATTTCTTTTTGAAGAACGGACAACTAAACGAGTTCTGGGATTCAGCTTTCGGATGGCTAAAGCTGTCTCTGCATTGACTTGTTCGTTACTAGTGACTATAAGAGCTGCTCTGCACTGTAGAATTTGGGCTTGTTCTAAAACACTGGAGTGACGACAATCGCCTACGATCAAATTATCCAATAAATCTGGAAGTTGAGAAATTTCCCACTCTTGAGGTAGCTGTTTGTCTATGGCAATGACGCTCACTTCAAACAGCTTCAAGGCAACAATACAATGTTGTCCCAAACTACCCAGCCCACAAACCAAAAACCGATCTAAAAGCACTTCGGTCTTTGCCACTCAATTGAGGGATATTATATCAGGGAGTAGGGAGTGGGGAGTAGGGAGTAGCGGAATATTCCTTTTTCAAGCTTGGTTGTGGGATTTTCCCGTGAAAGACTTTTTTGGGATCTAGATCTTGACTGACATAGGAAAAAATGCTATCTGCTCGCGAGTAGTCCGCTAAATTAATAACCCAATTAGGTCTAGGTCGAAGTGCATAAGTTGGCTTGACTGACACCTATACAATATTGGCAAAGCAAGGTCTTATTTTCTGTAAAGTACCAACAATGCTCTTACATCAGAATAAAACTAACTACAACATAAAAAATATTGTGAAAAATCATATGTTTAAGTTACTATACAAAATCATGTTAAAGTATCCAAGTCTCCCTCCTCAAGATAGATAGTTACTCAATCTTGAGATAGATAGTTTGACGAGTTCTAGTGCTTTCTAAATAGCGTTAGTACTTAAAGTTACTGTGCATAAGTGTAAAGTTTGCATGAAATTAGAGTTGTAATCATGTTTCAGGTGTTGCGTCTGAGTTTAGAAAAAAAGACCAGAACTGATTAAATTACAGTGCATGAGTGGGGTACAAATATTATGACAAGACGTACCAGGAATTGGTATTGGTTGCGAGTAGGTATCGGCTTAATAGCAGTCGGTGGGAGTCTTTTTTGCAGAAGTATTGCGATCGCTCAAAATGTTCCAGATAGTACATTGGGTACTGAAAGTTCTGTTGTTACACCCAATGTTGATGTTAAGGGGTTGGCTAGCGATCGCATTGATGGAGGTGCTGTTCGCGGTTCTGGTTTATTCCATAGTTTTCAGGAATTCAACGTGGGAGAAGGGCGAGGAGCCTATTTCAATAATCCGGCTGGAGTTGAGAATATTTTCAGTCGGGTGACGGGGACAAATGCTTCAAATATTTTTGGAAAACTTGGTGTATTGGGTAATGCCAACCTATTTTTGCTCAATCCTAATGGGATTATTTTTGGTCCCAATGCTTCGTTAGATATTAAAGGTTCGTTTTCAGCGAGTACAGCTAACAGTTTGAATTTTGGGGATGGGAAACTATTTAGCGCTACAAATCCCACGGCTCCACCATTGCTAAGCGTGACGGTACCTTTGGGAGTGCAGTTTAACCAACAACAGCCAAAAGCGATCGCTAATTCTGGGAATCTTTCAGTCGGGACTGGGCAAAACTTAACGCTGTTGGGTGGTACGGTGGCTAGTACTGGGCAATTGTCAGCACCGTCTGGACAAGTTGCGATCGCAGCAGTTCCTGGTGGGAGTGTAGTGAATTTGAGTCCACTAGCACAATTGCTAAATATTGAAACTTCATCACCTGTAGCGAGTGTAGGTTCATCTTCTTTAGGTGAGTTACTGACAAGCGTTGATGAAAAATCGCATCCTGGGCTGACAGTGAATGGTAATGGACAGGTGGAGTTAGCGGGATCGGGTTTATCTGTAGTAGATGGCGATGTCGTAGCACGCAACGTTACGGCTCAGACTGCAACACTCACAGCGAATAATAATCTGACTTTGGTAGAGAGTCAGATTGGTACAACTGGTGATTTGAACCTATTGGCGGGTAATACAGTGCGGGTGCGGGATAGTGTGGCAAATCCTTTTGTGGCTCAAGCTGGAGGACAGTTATTAGTTCAAGGGAAGCAAGGGGTTGATATTTTTGCTTTGAATCATCCTTCGAGTGGGCTTGTTTCTGGAAGGGATATGGTGTTGCGATCAGCTAACACCGTAGGAGGCGATGCTCATTATTGGACAGGCGGTAGTTTTCGCATTGAGAAACTGGATGGAAGTTTGGGAGGTTTGTTCAGTCCATACGATCCGATTATTCGGGCTAGTGGCGATGTAAGTTTTAACAGCTACACAGGAGGTTCGCTGCACATTCTTGCTGGAGGGAGTGTAAATATTGGCACAGTTGAGATTACGGCTGCAGATGGAACGAATGGACTTGTTCAAACAGTATTCTTATCAGATGATGACCCGAATGGCGATCACTCTTTTGTAGAAATTAATGGCAGAAACTTTCCTACGCTAGATATAAGAGCAGGTACAACTGATTTTGGTACTCCACCATTTACACCGTCATTTAATTTTCCAGGTAATGGCACTATCAATCCTAACCCTCCAAACATCACCCCAGTCATCAGCGCTAACACTCAACAAACAGGTGCAAATATCAGTATTGGAAGTATTATTAATGGACGACGGGGCGGTCAAATATTTTTAACTAATCAATATCAGCGAAATCCCAATCTACCTAATGGTTCAATTGAAATTACAGGTGAAGTCCCAACATCTACAGGCCCGACTTCTATTGCTGCCTTTGGTAATCCAGTTACGATAGATGCGAGAGGCGATGTTCGGATTGATCCAGGCATTAATACTAGTATTAGTGAAGGTCAAGGTGGAGATATTAAGATCCTCAGCAGAGGAATCATTAATGTTGGAAGAAGCTCTGTTAGGAATAGTCTAACAGCTGGTTCGGATAGCGGGGATGGTGGCAATATTACGCTCTCGGCAGACAAAAATATTACTACGAATGGAGATATACGTTCTTTTATCAGCGCTGGAGGGAGTGGGGATGGTGGCAATATCAGCATTATCAGTGGAACTGGTAATATAAACACAGTTAGCGGAGAGATTAGTTCGGTAACTGCTAATGGAAATGCTGGAAATATAGAACTTATTGCCCCTCTTGGTAATATTACCACTGCTAATGTCAGTTCTTTTGTAAGCGCTGGAGGTACTGGAACAGGTGGCGATATCAGCATTATCAGTGGAACTGGTAATATAAACACAGTTAGCGGAGTGATTAGTTCGGTAACTGCTAATGGAAATGCTGGAAACATAGAACTTATTGCCCCTCTTGGTAATATTACCACTGCTAATGTCAGTTCTTTTGTAAGCGCTGGAGGTACTGGAACAGGTGGCGATATCAGCATTATCAGTGGAACTGGTAATATAAACACAGTTAGCGGAGTGATTAGTTCGACAACTGCTAATGGAAATGCTGGATATATAGAACTTATTGCCCCTCTTGGTAATATTACCACTGCTAATGTAAATTCTTTTGTAGGCGCTAGAGGTACTGGAAATGGTGGCAATATTATTCTTAGAAGTGGAGTTACTCAAATCGGAGAAAATATAGAAGATGTAACAGTTTCAACAGGATTACCATTCGGATTTGGCGTAATTAATACAACTCGTGGTTCAATTAATTCTGCGACTGAAAATGGTATAAGTGGAAATGTAATTCTTCAAGCTGCTAATAACATTAGTTCTGGTAATATAGAAAGTTTTAGTACTAATAACAGACCAGAATTTAGCGAAGTCAGACTTGAATCATTAGAAGGTTCAGTGTTTTTAGATAGAGTAAGATTGAGTACTACCAATAGTGGGTCTGGTTTCCCAGGAGATATTACAATTCTTGCTAATGATAGAATAGAAATTATCGGCAATAATCCAGTAAGAAATCAGGGAAGTATACCTGATATTGAAAGTAATGGAGATTTTGGAATAATTACTATTGCAGCAGATGGTAATGTATCTTTGAAAGATACTCTTTTGAGTGCCATAGTCCCACCAAACCAATTTTCAAGACCAAATCCTCAACAAGGAGAAGAATCTCGTCAAGCTGGTGAGATTGATGTTATCTCTACAAGTGGAAATATTGAGATTACCAATTCAGATTTGACTGCTAGAACTGAATCTCAATTTGCAAATCCTGGAAATATTGAGATTATAGCTAGGGGTAACGTATTGATTCAACAAAACAGTTTAGTTCGCACTAATATAGAACAGAATGCTGGTGTTGTTAGAGAAACTAATTCTTCCAATGGAGATGATGTCGAATATGGCAACATTAATATCTTCGGCAATTCTCTTGAAATAAGAGGATCTGAAGTCACAACAACTTCAGCAAGTCAAGTTCAGGCGGGCAGTGTTATTGTAATTGCCCCAGAGTCGTTTATTTTAAGTGGCACAAGCTTTACAGACTTTAGTTTAGAGTTAAACAACCCAACTCCTCAAACAGTTCAACGTCGTCCGGGTTTATTTGCCGAAGCAACAGGAAAAGATGGAACTGCTGGAGAAGTGGGAATTGTTACAAACAAATTAAGAATTGAGAACGGATCTCAAGTTACTGTAAGTAGCCGAGAAGGAAAAGCAGGTAATGTGATAGTTTTGGCAAAGGAAATCTCCTTAAATAACGGAGCACTCTTTGCAACAACCGGACAAGATATCGAAGACAGAACAACGGGAGGAAATATTTTCTTACTCTCAGAGCAGACTGTGCTTGATACTTTTTTTAATCTATTCCAAAATCCAGATTCAGTTGATAAAAATAGGCTAGAGGAGTTTCAATCTAGATTAAATGAGTTAGATTCCAATTTGGAATCACTGATACTTAATAATAAGTTCACTAAAGAAGAACTGCCTGGTTCTCCTCTTGATTTCCTACATTTAGGTAATGAAAGCCTTATAGCTGCTAACGCCCTAAACAATGCTAGAGGTGGTAACGTTGCCATTAAAACTAGGGTGCTTCTTGGATTACCACCAACTCGTGATAACGGTAGCGACATTTCTGCAAACGCACAAGAAGGTAGGGGTGGTGAAATCGCAATTGACACTAGACCTTTAGGAACTTATGGCATTGAGTTCAGACCAAAAACCACATCCTCAAATGATATCACTGCCTCCTCAGAGACAGGTTCGGCGGGTATTGTATCAATTCGTCTACCTGATGTTGATCCCAGGCGTGGATTTCTTCCGTTGCCAGAAGACTTGGGTGATTCTTCAAGATTTATTGATCCGAGTTGTCCGGTAGGTGGAAAACGGGCAAGGAGTCGGTTTGTTGTCACTGGGCGCGGAGGATTACCGCCAAGCCCTAGTTCAGTTATAAATAGTGACATACTTTTGGGAGGTAGTGGAGCGATCGCCACACCTCCAGAAAACAACTCCTCTGCCCCAATAGTAGAAGCCCAAGGTGTAAAAATCGGACCAAAAGGAGAAATTATTCTCGCTGCCAACCCTTCACAACTGTCTTCCTCTTATAGTCCTTGGCAACCATTCACAAGAGGTTGTTATGAAAAATAAGTGTTGCCATACATGCTTACCTCAGTTTGCACTTACCCTCTCAACACTGATTCTCAGCTTATTAATACCTATTAGTGTACGTGCTATTGAAGTGGCTCAAGCTCCGTTACCAAATCTTTCGCCAAATTTACCAACAGATTTACCTCCTCCCCAAGACATTCGTCCCCCAACTTCTGAACCACCTCCACAGTTACAAAATCCTTTACCTTCTACTCTAAGAGAAAATCCTTTACCTAACATACCTACCCCACAACAAGAACGAGCACCGGAAGCTGAATTTCCTGAGAACTTCCCAATCACAGTGACAAGGTTTGAATTTGTAGGAAGCAAAGTTTTCAAAGACGAAGAATTACTCAAAGTCATTGAAAATGCTTTGAATTGTGAGGATGGCTCCGATCCCAATACTGCTCGGTTAAGGGAAATAAAGGGTAAAACAGTGTCAAATGTGTTCGCGTATTAAAAACGATAACTGAAAGCGGATGGGCAAGGTTATTTTTTGTCTTTGAGACTTTCGTACAAATCTATCCAGTTTTGTCTGAGAGAATGAATCGTATTTTTTAAGGTGTCGATTTGCATTCTTCGTGTAACTTGCATAACAGCATCAATATGAGCGGGGCTTCCAGCTTTCCCCAAATGCTTATATTTACTTAATTTATTAGGAGTTTGCGTAGGGAAAATCGGCATTTGAGCGTGCAACTTATAGTACCAGTAAGTTCCTTTTTGACCGCGTGCCTGGTAGCGCAGGACACAACAACCTTCGGGTGCAACTTCTCCTGAAGCTTGAATTTGTTGAATTTGTAGTTGTAGAGTAGCGATCGCTTGCTGTAAGAGTTCGGCTCTGGCAATAATATCGTCAGTTTTCGTAGGCATCAATTGGAATTGGGGAAAGATAGAGTTCTCGAATAGATTACGAGAACAAAAAGTGTTTTAATCAATATTATCTTATACGAAATTTCACTTCAAAACTGAGTGCTAATGATGCTAGTTAACTTTGAATTCAACAATCAAATCCTAAATCGGGCACAATTACTGCTG
This sequence comes from Scytonema hofmannii PCC 7110, assembly GCF_000346485.2. NCBI lineage: Bacteria > Bacillati > Cyanobacteriota > Cyanophyceae > Nostocales > Scytonemataceae > Scytonema > Scytonema hofmannii. The sequence continues at coordinate 6,519,673 of NZ_KQ976354.1, read as the reverse complement.
GCTCTTAACCAGATCATCCCTACCGAGTCGATTATGGCAGCGATTACAACAACGAGTAGTACCGCACGGCGTCAAAGAATACTTCCTACACACGTAGTAATCTCTCTAGTAATCGCCATGAGTTTTTGGTCCTCCGATTCAATCGTGGATGTATTGAAAAATCTCATTCAGGGTTTTAATTCTTTGCAAATCCCCTTTAAGAGACGTTTTAAGATACCAACATCTTCATCAATAAGTGAAGCTAGACAACGAATTGGTGCTGCTGTTATGACTCGTTTATTTGAAATTGTTGCAAAACCTTTAGCAACAATTAAAACACCAGGTGCTTTTTTGGGTGGACTGAGAATAATGGCTTTGGATGGCACAGTTTTTGATGTTCCTGATACAGAAACTAATGCTAAAGTATTTGGTTACCCTGGTTCTCGTCCTGGTACAAATCCGGCTTTTCCCAAAGCTAGGTTAACTTTTTTAGTCGAAGCAGGAACTCATTTAATTATCGACATATTTTGTTGTCCATATCGAATTGGAGAGAGAAAAGGAGCTTTAAAGCTATTAAGAAGTGTTGAGGAGAGTATGTTGTTAATGTGGGACAGAGGACTGCACTCATTTAAAATGATTCATGCTGCAATCAAACAAAAATGTCATATTCTTGGTCGCGTGCCATCTCATGTAAAATTTGAGTTTGTTAAAGCTTTTCCTGATGGTTCCTATCTAAGTTGGCTTGCTCCTGATGGAAAGTCAAGAAAGAAGGGAGCGACGAAAATACCTGTTCGTGTCATTGAATATATTATTGAAGTTGAGGGTGTAGAAAAGGTGTATCGTTTAGTAACTGATTTGATGGATATTTCAACTTTTCCTGCATTGCTCTTAGCCCAAGAATACCATCAACGGTGGGAAGCTGAGAACACCTTGGATGAGTTAAAAGTCCATCTGAACGGTCGTAAAATTCCTATCCGCTCGAAGAATCCTCGTGAAGTTATCCAAGAAATTTATGGTTGGTTACTAGGACACTATTGTATACGTTATTTAATGTTTCAAAGTGCAGCAATCAAGGGAATATCTCCCCTAAGTTTAAGTTTTACCAGTTCTCTAAGAGTTGTCAGACGTGCTATTCCTCAGTTTCAACAGCAAGTTAATCATTCTCTTGAGAATATGAATATATATTTTAGCTGGTTAATCTGGGAAATCTTAGACTTACAAATACCACCAACCTCAGGCAGAACTAATCCGAGGGTAATCAAGAAAACTCGTTCTAAATTTAAAACTAAAAAACGATGTCATAGAAATAATTATACTCCCCGGCAACAACTATCTTTTACAATTTTTACAACCGCTAGTTGACATCATCTAGTAGTAGAAGATAGTTGAACTAGATAGAAAATTAAAAGGGACAAGGTTTAGAGATTTTTTCAATTAAATATAAACATTCTTGAGAGATACTTGCTCATCTCTTGTGGGTTCATTTATACAAATTTCTCTCATTTTTGTTCTCGTAAATAAAACGAGAACAGTTTCTTCGGAATTTTAGGCTTCACTTTCCCTTAACCGAGCAGTATTGGAATCTAAGGAGAACACCTTAGCTTCTGTTGGTATCGGTTTGCGATTTAGGATGGGTGATACTCTGACTGCCCGCTTTGACTGGGGAATTCCCCTCATCTCTATTAAATCAAACGAAAGAACTTTACAAGAACAAGGCATATATTTTTCTATTTTATGGAACCCCTTCTAAAACCTCGATTTCCACAACTACACCGTCTTTTTGCACAGAAGATCAAATATCGTGCAATTACTATACTCTTATTATTTCTTCTCGGACTTATTTTAGTTCTTGGTATTCAACAGTTGTCAGTAGAGCGAGTCATTGGTAAAGAGTCTCAAACAATAGAGTTAATTTGTTCGAGAACACCAAATCTTGCGCCTGAAGTGTTAAGCAAGAATGGTAGAATAAGTTACGATAGAGGGCAATTCGATGACGCCAGAGACTGTTGGCGAAGAGCTGTTACTGCCTATCGTGAGCAAGGAAATGAGACTGAGACTATCAATAATCAAATTAATCAAGCTCAAGCAGAGCAAGCTCTAGGATTTTACCCAAAAGCTTGCAATACTCTACTACAAATATTCAGTGATAAAGATTGTACAACGCTGCGAGAAAAACCACAAGAATTGGGAGACAACAAGCAAAATTCACAACAGTTAAAAGAGGAAAATAAGCAAAAGCAACAAAGGGAGTTTTTCGACTCTCTTGCAGAGAAATCAACGGATTCTTCTGCTAAACTAATTGGCTTACGTAGTTTGGGTAACGTTTTACGAGGGCTTGGTGAGCTAGACTTATCCAATTATGTTTTGTTACTGAGTTTACAGAAAGTTAAACCTGAAGAGGTTATGGCAACTTGGCTTGATGTTGGCAATATAAGACGCGCTTTAAGTAATAAAGAACAAGACTTATACAGCCGCTCTGGCGATCGGCAACATATTGTTTGTACCATAGTAGATGCATACGCAGCAATAGATGCTTACGAATATGCTATCAAAAAAGCTGACCTAAAATCAGCCTTACAAATTGCAATACAAACACGTCTGAATCGGTTAAGTTTTTTATCAGATTTGAAAGATTGGCGTCAAAAAATTAATCAAGAGAGTAAGGTAAAGAATATTCAAGAAAGTCAGGATAAAGATGTTTTCAATCGGGTGTTTAGACGAAATACCCTATCTCTAGTTAATCAGCAAAGAAATTGCTGGAAGAATTTACTTATTCCCGAACTTAAACTTCAATTTGATAGTAATATTCCCGCAACTAGACTTCTATCTCCTACAGAACTCTATAACTGGCTAAGTCAGCAGTTATCAGAGCAAAACCCAATAATTCAGTCACAAGAAATTGATGATCTTCGGCAGCAAATAGAGAAGTTGCCACGGAGCCATACAACACTTTACACAAGACTTAACTTTGCTAAAAACTGGATGCGTCTTCAAAATTTGACTGAAGAACAATACCAAAAACTTGAAAAGTTTTTAAATGAAACAATTGACGAAGCTCAAGGTAAACCAGATAAACAACTACGCAATTTAAGAGCAGAATCTTATGCGTTAGGGTATCTAGGTAAACTATATGAAAGCAGAAAACAATGGGATTTGGCTAGAACAAAAACTCAAAAAGCGTTGTTGATAGCTCAATCTATTCCAGCCCAAGAAATAGCCTATTTGTGGCAATGGCAATTGGGACGCATTTACAAACCTGAATCTACACAAAGTAGACAGGTAAAAGCGAATGAGATACAAAACAATTTAAAAAACATAAAAGAAGCACGAGAAGCTTATAAAGGTGCTTTTGAAACATTGCAATTTCTTCGCCGTGAGTTAGCATCTGGTAATCCTGATGCACAATTGTCCTTTTTAGAAGAAATTGAAACAGTTTATCGTGAGTACGTTGACTTATTACTATCTAAGCAAAACCCTGAGCAAACTCACCTCTCTCAAGCTCGCACAGTAATTACCTCTCTGCAAGCAGTAGAACTCGAAAACTTTCTACGCCTAGCTTGCCCGGAAAATAACTTACAGACAATTGATAATGTTCTTGATAAAAAAGCTAAGGATACAGCTTTTGTATATCCACTTGTTTTAGAAGATAGAATTGAGGTTATCCTTAAAGTTCCTAATGTTAAACAACTACTAAGTTTTAAAAAGTATGTTGAACGGAAAAAAGTAGAATATCTAGTCACACAATTGCAGTTAGATTTGGAAGAAGAGTATACGTTTGAAGCTGTTAGACAAGAAGCTAAACAATTGTATGATTGGCTAATGAAAGATGTAGACGAATATATTGATAAAAATTACAAAAATATTAAGACACTAGTATTTGCTTTAGATACGAATTTGCGAAATATTCCATTAGCAGCACTTGTTTCTAACTATAATAATGAAGCATCAAACAAGGAGGTTGAGTATTTGATAGACAAGTATGCGATCGCACTAGCTCCTAGATTAGATATTCCATATCCTGACGTTCTTCAAGGCAAAAAACTGAAAATTCTCGCTGCTGGTTTAGATAAGCCAGATCAAAAAGTCAATGAACTACGGAAATTTTCTACGTTACGTTATGCAAATGAGGAACTAGATGTATTGAATAATCTAGAAAAAAGTAACTCTAGACTTTCTGTTACTAAACTCTCCAATGACAAATTTAAGACTAAGGAATTCCAAAATGAAATCAATACTTTTGCTTTTCAAATCTTTCATTTGGCAACACATGGTGAGTTTAGCTCTAGCCCTGAAAATACATTTATCTTAGCTTACGACCAAATTATTTCAATTAAAGAGCTAGGCGATGTTTTTCGTACACAACTTCAAAGTCAGCTTGAACCTATCGAACTACTTGTACTAAGTGCGTGTGAAACTGCAGCAGGTGATAAGCGAGCTACTTTGGGAATTTCGGGTGTAGGTGTACGAGCAGGTGCTCGTAGTGCGATCGCTTCTCTGTGGACATTGGATGATGAAATCAGTGTTGATTTTACTAAGATATTTTACAGACAGTTTATTGACCCGAAAGTGAAAACAAAAGCCCAAGCTTTGCAACAGGCTCAAAAAGTACTCAAGGAGTTACCTGGTCGTGAACATCCAAGATATTGGGCATCCTATATTTTACTTGGAAATTGGCTCTGATACAATTTTGGATTTTGGATTGTGTAATCCTACTTTATACTTTGGATTTATATATTTAAGTGTTGCAATTCTAAAATAGAATGAACTAGGTATGTCAAAAGTAGAAACCAGATTACTCTAAAAAATTTGGTTTCTGATGACAAACATTTTTTGATTTACCAGGTTTATTTCTAAATAGATTACTGAAACTGAATAGGTTTTAATATCTGAGGTTCAAAACTAGCAATTCGCTCTGCGATCTGATTTAATTTCTCCTCGTAATTAAAATCTTCTTCTTTCTGTGGTTTCTCTATCACACTACTGAATATATACTTAATGAGTAATATTTTGTTTTGTTGTAGCTGTTGGGTTTGTGAATTTTGACTATTAAATAAGCGTGTAACAGTGTCATACCAAATACCTTGTTGTGCGTAATATTGGTAATCTTTTACAGGTAAAAATCGCGATGTAACTTTTTCAATCCAACCAGTAACTCCGGGATTTCGGGATGGTTTTAGGGGATCACAAATAATTGAAAAATACCAGATGTATTCTTTATTTTTTAAAGGTTTTGCACTTTCTGGCAAAGTAAATTTCCCAATACTAGGTTGTTCTTCAGGGATTTTGACAAAGATTGGACCAGCAACACTATGCTTGTCTTTATCTAGCAATACGAATTTTCCATATCCAACTTCTGATTTTTTATATACATAAGGGATGTAGAACCAAAAGGTTGGATATTCTTCGGTTGTCTGACCCCAAACATAATTTAATTTAGAGAGCGAAACATCGTCTGACTTAGATGACGAGGGTTGTTCTTCCGGTATTACAGGCACAAAAGCTGTAAGTGGGATTTCATCTTTTCCTAAGGCAATAAGCTCAGGACAGTCACCTCTAAACCCTCCTCCTCGTGGGCTACCGTTTGGTTTAGTCAGTTCTTTTCGCTGTGCTCGCCCTTTCAGCACTAATTGCGCCTCCTCTATGAAAACTTGAATAAAATTTCTATTATCTTGTTGGGCTATAACTGGTGAAGCATAGCTAATAAAGAGGATGATTGCCAGAATCGCAATGATAATGGCTCTGAACCATCTTGTTGTCGGTAAAAAACATTGAAACATAACTAGTAGTTTAAGAAATTAGGATGATTTTTGAGGTTTTAACCTGATAAATAATACTACTCCCCCTGTACTTAAAAAGCTTAAGGCAGAAGGTACAAAAGGTATCCAAACATTAGGAAAAATAAATATAATGAAGCAAATAACGGACAAACTCAAAAAGGCTATTCCCCCAAACATAGTCAAACTATTGATTGTACGACACCTCTGAGCTAAAGTTCCTCCAACTAATGACCAAGCGAAAATCCAGAGTATCTCATGCCAAATAGACCAAACTCCTAAGAGAGCTTCTTTATCCTCAACTGCTCTCAGAATCTGGCTGACCATCTGTGCATGAATAATTACCCCCGGTATTGGGTGACCTCCAGAAGAAAAGGGAGTATCCCAAGGTTTTTCGCGAGAATTGTCTGTTACTCCAATCAAAACAATTCTGTTTTTTAGATCGTTGTAATTTTGGAAAAAATCATCTTTTAAAAATTCGGTAACTGTAACTTTTGGAGCAATATTCTCAAGAGAACAAACACGATCTAAACAAGGTTTACGGTATTTCAGTAATATTTGATATCCCCTCAAGTCTGTTCGCATTGAGTAGCCACCTCGATACTCGGCGAAAAGTGACTCAATTACAGTATTGCCTATTTGTAAATAGGAATTTTTACCATCCAATGGATCTTTATAAATCCGATCTTTGAAGTAATGCCGAGCTAACTGTAGGCTTAAAGAGTGTATGACTGGCTGCTTACCAGTTTTTGTCCTACAAGGTTTTTGATCGTTAGCCATTTTTAAAACTTGGCGACGAACAATACGATCTTGATCTGTAAAAAAATCACTAAACCCCAGCCTTTCTTGACTAAAGTTATCTGGTGGCTCAACCCCTTTATTTTTTTGACTGGGATCACCTATATTACAAATAGCAAAAATAGAATTATCTTTTTCACTCATAATTTTAGATAACTCTCTGTTTTCATTTTCAAAATCTCGGTAAATATCTAAACCAATCGCTTTTGGTTTATTTTTAGGATTGTCTACTAGTTTCTTGAGAATTTCCAATAAGTTCTTGTTTGTTAACGACGAATCTTGTCGAGGCTCTTTCCCTTGTGCTTTTATATCTTCTTGAGTGACTTCAATAACTAACAGACGGTTATCTGGAACACCAGTTGGTTGAAGTCTCATCATGTTGTCAAAAAACCATAGTTCTGCTCCCTCAAATAATCCAGAAAAACGCATAAAGATTACTAAAAAAGTTACCCACATACTGCTTATCGATACATTGCGAACGCTACGTCAAGGAATACGAGGCAGCCTCTTTTTTCTTAGAGGTACGCTCTTTTTTTCTTCTGCTTCTTCTTTCAGCCCAGAAATTTCTTTAACAGCCTGTTGAATACCTTGAACTACATCTGTGAATGCTTCATCCTTATTTAACCAACTCGTGATAGGTATTTTATTATGGGGGAGAGGTTCCAGCTTACCGAAGGGCGTACTATCCCAAACACACGAGCGAAGCAGTACAGGAATCACACGAGCTTCCTGTTTGTTGTGCTTTTCCATCGCCTGTGTAACTTCAATCTCCCAAAGTTCTTCTGAATCAAGAAAATCCGAACTTATCAGCAACAAAATTATATTAGCTGAATTTAAATACTTTTCAATCTCTTTTGCACGTTCTTTACCTGCGCTAATCTTGCTTTCATACCAATCTCTGATTACTCCCTCACGCTTTAAGCTAGTCAAATGTTTTGCAAGTTCATCGCGTAATTTTTCATCAACTGGAGAATAAGAAAAGTAAATTTCAATGGATTTATTTGGTGTCACTTTAGTCACACCTCTTAGTATTTAAATAAAATCTATAGCCTAAATTATATTTGAAAATTGAATGAAACATATAAAAATATATAATATGTAATTACTTAAACTTAAATAGCTATCTTTTTTTCACCTTATAATTGCTTAGTTAATAGCATAAATAAATATTTAAATTCCAGTCATATTTAATACTGTTACATACTAAATATTTTTGTTTAATTCCTCCTTCACAACTTTAGTGATTCCTCTAGCGATTTCTGCAAAAGCTTGGTCTCGATTTGACCAGCCTGTAACAGGCTGTGCATTTTTGGGTAATGCTTGTAACTTTCCAAAGGGCGCTGTGTGCCAATCGACCTCCCGCAAAATAATTGGAATCACACGGGCTTCTCCTGCTTCATGACGTTGCATTGCTCGTTCTAATTCCACACTCCAGCAAAATTCGGAATATAGAAAATCAGCACTAATAAGTAGCAAAATAATCTGAGCAGAATTTAACTGCTTTTCAATCTCACTTTTCCACTCACCTCCTGCTGTGATATCACGGTCATACCAGGCTTTAATCACTTTCTGTCGTTCTAGAAGTTTAAGATGCTTTGCCAATTCATTCCGCAAGTCTTCATCCTCATGAGCGTAAGAAAAAAAGACATTTATCGCCTGATTCTCTGATTGAGACAAAGGTTCTGGTTGAACAGCAATTGGCTGCTCCCCAATCTCGGTAGCTTCTGACTTCTTCAGCAAAACAGGTGTTGAGTGTTCTTTAATTCCTGCCATTTGAATAGCACTGCAACCAAGTTCATAGGCAAACTCAAATGGGTATCCTGCCCCCAAGGCATCGTAAAATCCTACAGCAAACTCAATCGCCGCTTTATCGCCAATTTTCCGACTCATGCCCACGACAGATTTAATATGTTGTGCGATCGCCTTTGCTTGCACCTCTGAATAACAGCCATTAAGCACCACACATTCAATCTTATTGGCAAAAAGCCTAAACAATCCTGCTAGTGCATCTCCACTGACTAACTTCGGTTGTCCAACTTCATCCTCAAAGACTAATCCCTCTTCCCCCGCACCATGTCCGGAAAAGTGAACAATTTGTGGCTTATGGTCTAGCAACGCCCGTTGGATATCTCTTGGACGAACTGCCACTTGTTGCTCTAGAGTGAACCGATCCCGCTCTTGAGCACGTCGTAACCCTTCTGCAATATCTCGTAACTCTTTATCTAAGCGCAAGCGTACAGTACCTTCTGGGTTTGCGGCTAGAATAAGCACTTTTTGCATAAAAACCTCAACTTATGGAAATTTTAATGTTTTAACTAAGAAGAAGATCAACATAGAGTCTATAACCCCTGTTAATTCTCCAAGCACGAGTTTTGTTGTATGCACGGGGTATGTATATTTCTATTCATGGAAAAGACGCTTTGCGTCTGGGTGACTATATTCTTGAAAAGTGTTAGAAAAGTTACAAATTAAGAAAAAGTAATGTATAACAAGAGTTGAGTACTTGCTTACATAGTAAATGGTAGATACACATATTGTCTTATCATTTTTGCTATATAGAGGGCTGTGGCTCGACAAAGCAATTGCATCAGCACGAACTTTTAAAAAATCCGTGCCAATAAACGTCGCTAAAAACGACGCAATAGCGTAAGTCAAAATACACTAGTTAAGCCTAAACTAGATAGCAAAACACAAAAAACGCTTTTTGTGCTTTCCATTAATTATTAGGTGCAAGCAAGTTTTGATTATGCAGTTACATAATAATTCATGCAAAGGCGTGAAGGCAAGGCAGCTTGTTGCAGAAATTTTGTTCGTTTGAGTACCTGCCATCGCGAAGCCACTTTTTGTGTCTTTGCATGAAAATTGTGGTAGATGAATTATTGTCTAAAAATATTACGTTGTATGAAGATTCTTACCTTCTTGGTAACTTGACCATAGGAATCGATATGACAAGAGATTTTTCTGCGATTAGCGATCGCGTTCCTGATTCAGTAGTCCTAGCCAGGGTTTCAGGTGGAACGACTTCCAATACGCCAAACACAACCGAACCTTGAGAACCATCGGGATTGGTCAGAAGCAAGGAACGAGGGGATCTGACCAACTTAACCCTCAAGGTACTCAAGCGGGTGGGGAGTGTCAATAGCTTACCTTCTTGGTAACTTGACGATCGCTGTTTTGGGAAAAACTTTTTGGTTTACTGATTAAGACTTTTCGCCCGCTAATTCACGCCACCTGACTTTCGTGTAAGCTACTGATATGAGATAGATTTATCTCCATGAAAGTAAGCGGCAACGGGCAAGGCAAAATCTTAACCGCAGATTTCACACTAAGTAGAGAAAGGCAAAGTTAATGGAGGAATGATGAACGCTTATAAAAAATATATCACCATTACAGACCCAAAGCAAGTGATATTATCTGATTTACCTTTTCAGGCGGGACAGCGAGTAGAAATAATTATCTTACCTGAGGATAACCCAAGAGCGGAAATTAGTAAAAAACTGAGAGATTTATTTGAAAAAACACAGTCGCTTCCTGGAGTACAAGATATTACCTCAGCAGAAATAGCAGCAGAGATTGAAGCTTACCGACGCGGAGAATGAAAGTTATTATTGATACGAATGTTTGAGTTTCTGCTGTCCTCAAAGGTAGAGTACCAAGAGCAGTTATTCAGTTGATTTTTGATAATCCAGATTGTGAATGGATTGTTTCTGAAGAAATTGTAGCGGAATATAAGATATTTCACGGTTGTCCAAAGTTTTGTGTAGAGCGCAGGTAAATTATTTACCAGTGACGGGTCATTAATTCTGCCGATCCACCCATTGAAAAGTTCTTGAACCGTAATCACTGTAACTGCAATTTGGTGTTGAGCAGCGTTTGCGATAACTAAGGGATGATTGTACAGAATTAATGAAACATGGTCAGTATCCAAAATATGTAGAGACACTAAAACTCCCTTTACAAATAATAAGAAGGGTCAACTTCAGATTCATCATTACTATTTCGCTCATCTCGAATTGTCTGCATAATTTCCTGAAAATCTAAATCGTCTTTGAAAACACCCGCAAATTTTATCCAAGCAGGTTCTGAAGCCTGAACTGGCACATCCCACGAGATTGTTTCAATACGCTTAAGCCCTTCTAAAAATGCAGCTTTAATTTGGGTAATAGCTTCTTCTCTGTTTGGTGCTTCTACTCGACAGTCGGGCAACTCAAATATAGAAGCAGCAACTTGTCCTGTGGCAAGATTTTCTAGTAGAATTGTTACCTTCAGATTTGCGGATGGTTGGGACTGCGATACATTTAGTGTCAACATTTTTGAAATACGACCCTTAAGTGCTGTTCCTATTGTATAGAAAAGTCTCAGAAAAAACTGATTTTGAGGAAACAGATTTGTAAAATTTTGAATTTCCTGCAAAACCCGTTTGCTCTCTGCTTCTCTCACTTCATTTAGTCCATCTAGCAGCAGGAACAGCTTACCTTGATTGAGCAGTTGTTCCACAGCAGTTAAATCAACCAACTGATTTGTCTCACTGGTTCCCCAATTAAAGAGAGATGCTAAAACCCAGTTTTGACTTTTGTATTGGGTGCAATGCCATATCTAGCAAACAGTTGAATGAAATACTCTAATAAACTAGGCTGGTTGGGTGCTTCAGCAAAGTCCTTCTTTGTACAATTCAGAGCGATTTTGTGGGAAGCTTCCTGATTCTTCAAATACCAAATACAATAGTGTTAACAACAGTCCCATAATACTAATGGAGGGCAAAAATGCGTCTTACGATTGCACGGCTCAAAAAAATGATTGAGGATGCGGAAGCAGCGCACGTTTCCCCCGCTAGGATAGAGGCTTTACGGAAGGAATTGGCTGAACTTGAGTCTGAAGCATTACAGAGTCCAGCACCTGTTAGTTTTGTGGAAGAAGACGAGCATAGCATTCGAGTTTCTACAGCTCCTTTAGGTAAGGACGAGTTTAAAGGAGTTCCACGCAAACCCTTTAAAGTATAGTACGCGTTTAGGAAGTGGCTTCCGTATCGCTAGAGATGAAGACGAATGTTATCGAGCCAGTGGGTTAAATTTATAGATTTAGTTTATAACCAAGTTAAGGCTCAATTGTATTGAATTTGAAAGTTGCTGACTGGATTTGTTTGAAGTGTAACTATTATACTCCTCTTCTCGATTCAAAACCCGTGCGAGCAAACGTAAATTTAATCGCTTGAGCAATTCAATAGTTATTGGTCGTTTGTCACTCCAGAAAATCATTGACTCTAAAAACTCTCTAGCAGGTTGTGAATTCAATAGATTAACAAGAAAATCAGCTTCAGATTGTGACTGACACGGTAAAAAGTAAACCGTATCATCAAAGACAACAGGTTGATTATCAATTAAACCGACTGTCACAAAGTTAAGAGTTTTATAAAACCCTGAGATAGCTACTTTCCAAGGTGCAAAAGTATATTCCCCTATGCCAAAAACAGAAAACTCTGGACGATTCCGATAAATAGAACTGCGGCGCTTTGATAAATCTTGTCTATAATTTTGAAGATAGTTCCAGATATGAGGAGCATCTAACTTCAAGTGAGTTGTATCTTCTCCCATAGAACGTTGTGTCACAAGAACATATTTTCTACAATTGGACAAACGACTATTACCGATATCTGAACTTTTTAAAAGAGGATAAACCCATTCTTTCTCTAGATAAAAAACAGCACTATATCCGTTACTGTATTTATCGACTGAACGTTCTAGTTCCATGACATTAGAACAGTCATGTTTCAAGCCAGAACGCCAAATATAATCTGAATTCTTACTTCTCAAATGAGACCAACGCTTATAGTTTATGACATTGGAAACAAGTGTATTATCATGATACCCTATAGTTGGTAATGGTTTTTGCTCTAACAAATCCTCAAAAACCTCACAAGTAGTCGATAACTCTCTATCTCCAATTTGTAAGATGAATAGACAGGCATCTACAGAAGCGTTAAAGTATTTCAGTGAATCTATTTTATATATTTGGGCGCGGATAATCCTATGTTTATGCTGCCAGACATAATTCAGAATTTTTCTAGCAACTGACATTTTGCATAACATAGCAATTGTACCAGTCCGTTTTCTCAGCCACTCCAAATGCTGTAGTAACATCCATTCAGAAATATCAAAATTACTTTTACCTGTTAAAGCATCGTATCCACTTTTTTCTTGAAAATTTGTTTTTTTGGGTAAATTGAAACTTTTTAATACTCCTAAATCGGAATTGGTAACCCAAGGAGGATTACCAAGAATCAGTATTGGGTCGGGCAATGTTTTGAGAATTTCAGCCCAATTTAAGCTAAAAAAATTACCATGAATAATATTTATAGGTAAAGAATTTTCTTCAATCTTGGTCATGAGGTGATTCAAATGCTCTTGATTTATATCAACCCCAAGCAATTTAGTACGATTTGAAAATTTTTTACAAGCTGCCAATAAAAAGGCTCCACGTCCACAGGTTGGTTCTAAAACTGATTGGGGTGCTATTCCTAATCTCTGAATCAGCTGAGTTACCTCTATAGCTAAGTCTTCTGGTGTTTGAAAATCACCAAATTCCCATATATTTTTAGCTTTCTGTTGTACCATGTCACTTTATCTTATTTTAAAAATCCCGCTAATCTCTCCTGCTTTCTGTATAACACGACTGTATTGAAGCCGCCATTGGAAAGCATTTGATATTGTTAAATAACCTTGTTCGGGAGGATTGTTAAGTAACTCCTCCGCAATATTACGTGCTTCTATCTCATCGACAGGTAGATTGCGATCCATTATGAAGGCAACTAAGTCGTCAGAATTACCATCATTGGCAAGAATATTCAGGATACCACGAGTCATCTGATAATCAGCAGTACGGCTTGGCTCAACAAAGATAGTATGGCACATATCTAACCTACTAGTTCTATACTGATGGTCATCTGTCTTTTCGTAAACAAAAATTAGCAGCCCATATCCAAGACCAAAAATTTTTTGCCGAGCCGATCTAAATGGACATGAAGACTGCGGTTGTCGGATGCTTGTAACTTTTATATCTATATTTAAATCCGGAAAATCTATTCCAGAAGCGGAATTTCCCAGTCCAAACTCATATGACAAAGCCAAATATGTCCGAAATTTTTGTTCCAGATAAGTTCCAACTGCTTTTCCATCAGTAACACCAAACAACGATGGTTCATCGTAGGTACTTTCTACCTCAGCAAACTTAACAGCTTCCTCTATAAGTAAATCAACTGTCAGCAATGGCTTCACCATATATAGCACTCCTATTTGAGTTTTAAAATTATTAACCGCAAAGACGCAAAGAGCGCGAAGAGAAGAAAGAATTTTACAAATGATTTAGGATTGCTATAACTCACTTTTCACTATATGACTTAAGTAATCGGACAGAAATAATTACACATTAGATTCTAGTAGTCTGTCACATTAACTTTGATGGGTTGAGCAATCTTTAAATTCTTCTTCTCTTCCTCTTAACTTTGCGCTCTTTGCGTCTTTGCGGTTTTTTATCTAACCCCTCACATTCAAAGTGGCGAACTATTAGTGTTTGACTAATTATGAGATCTGCAAGATCCCCGACTTCTTCAAGAAGTCGGGGATCTGACCAACTAAACCCTCAAGGTACTCAAGCGGGTAGGGAGTGTCAATAGCCTACCTTCTTGGTAACTTAACCATAGGAATTGATGTGACAGGAGACTTTTCTGCGCTTGCTGATCGCGTTCCTGATTCAGTAGTCCTAGCAAGAGTTCCAGGTGAAACGACTTCCAATAAGCCGAACACAGCCGGACCTTGAGAACCATCAGGATTGGTCAAAAGCAAAGAACGATCGCCTAAGGGTGCATTGGGTGCTGCTGTAATAGTCAGGAAGAAAATTTGTTCCCCGTTTTGGTCTTGAAAATCTACTTTGGTCGCTGTGATTCCGGGAGCACCTGTCAACGCAATGGTAGCATCGCGATCGCTATTAAACGCAATCAGCACGACATTTTCCACTGTTGTTCCCGGCTCAATTCGCATCTTAAGGTTACCACGAGCAGCTGCATTTACCAACTCTAAGTCTCTTAAAAGAAATGGACGTGGTAGTGGCTGTTGTGCAAAACCCGCACATTGAAAAGATTCTGGTGGTGTTATTTGTGGCAAAGGTAACCCAGCCAAGGCGATGTCAAACGTTTGTGTAATCTGAGAGCCAAATTCAATATTAAATCCATTAATGGCAATATCACTGACCGTAAAGCCTTGGTCTTCTGGTACCTCAAACACTGCATGGAGAATAAAATCCATATCCTCTCCATTTTGCCGCCGGCGACCTCGAACAACCTTCCAATAGTCAGATGGCTGAGCGTTTGCAGGAGCATTTAAGGGAAGTTGGTAGGTGTCAAAACTTGGTTCTTGAATATAAAGTCCGACTGGGTTCTGTAAAGAAATCCTCACGCCAGAACCTGGTTGTCCGGTTCCACGTACCAATGCGTTGACCGACGCTCCAATGGTCGGATCGCTGTTACGGTTTGGAGTGCCATACTGACTGCAGTTGATGAGCTGGTTTTTATCAGTAATGGGGTTCCCTGCTGAATTTTGTCGCAGAACCGTGGCTTGTCCTGCAAGAAAAATCTCAGCACTCAGAGCATTGGGATTACTGACTAAATGAACGGCTCCATCGGTTGTCGTGCTATTCCACTTGTTGCGATCGTCATAGGCTGGTCTTCCAGTTTCTGGGTCAATAATAGGTTCTCCATTATCGTTCCGTAAGTAAAGGTCTTCCAGTTGCACTTGCGCTCCGACTAACTCTTGGTAAAGCCTCAGCACAATTGCTGGCTCGATATCCCAAAGGGTGTACCAATATTCTCGGTTCTCGCAAGTAAACATGACTTTGGTAATTTTTCCCTCGGAGTTGCGGGTGACACTCCATTCACAATATTCGTCTTGCCATCCACGGGGTCCTCTGGGATTATAGTTAGGATCTGATGGACCTTCATCTGCAAACTGCCACTGCGTGCGCTGTCCTACATTGGGAAATGTAATTAAGATTCTGTTTGGAAATGCTGTCCACTTGATAACTGCTCCTTTTATGCCTTCGGGAATGTCTGTGTTGAGAGGGTTGTAGTATTGGGTTAGGGTAGGTTGATTTACAGAATCCCACGGGTCGTTTTGTAAGGTCTGTTCTGTATATCGATTGATGTTACTATTCCAACGACTGCGGAAGGCTTTCTCTTTCTCTTCTTCACCAGAGCGGAAATCATTTTGATTTGCAGGTGGATTGAATTGAGGTAGTTTGGGCATTTTTTGACTCCTATTATCGAGTAGTACACTACTGGGGTAGATCGGTTTGAGGAAGCAGCAGGCTAAATTCTTGGAGGTTTTTGATAGTTGGCCAAGATTGAAACTGCGATCGCCGTTTAACAGCAAGTCGCATCAGTCGATCTAAGCGTTCTGATTCAGAAAGATTGTTAATTTCGTCTAGATAAGTCTGAATTCGCTGCTGCACAGATGTCTTCCATTGGTCATCAGGTAGATTCCAAGTGAAAAGAAATTGTTGTTCGCTAGAACAGGTGTCCCAATTCGCAGAATCGCAGTCTGGTTGACTGGCGGCTACAGCTTTAACTTTGTTTGCAAACTCGTCAGGTACGCTACTGACTCCATTGATGATAGTACCTGTTGTCATCGGCTCGGCATACTGCTGCAAACTGGTTCGCTTCTCTGAAAAAACTGGATTTTGGAAGTCAACCATTAGCAGTGAAGCAATAAATTTGTCAGTTAAAATTTTTGCAGAGCGCATTTGGGTCAACAGGAACAAATCCTCTGCTGATGGTACGGGGACAAAAAAAGCAAAGTAGGTGGAACCATCTTGCTCATATAATGGCGAACCATCCGGTTTTTTAAAGTCAGATTGAACCAGTTTGAAGTTATGAATTTTTAGGTAATTGTCATAATCATTGCGTTTAAACTGAATAGGCTGAATAGTATAATTGAGGTTTAGCGCTGTTCTTAGGGCTGAATCCCAGAGGAAAAAGTCATTGGGAATTCCTGAGAGATCGCTGTTGGCTGGACTGGTATTTGCTCCGTTACTTTCTATATTGGTAGAGGTAAGATTGATGGTAGTATTGGTGGTGAGGTGACGCAACATCTTGTTGACATCAGTGAGACGAATAGTTCCTTCTTCGTTTTTTACGCGATCGCGCAGCCAATTTTGGTGGTAAATTTGGAATCCACTTCTAATAACTCGCTCGAGAATCTCAGCACCGTTAAGATTCTGAAATATTTGCTCTTGAGCAACAGCGATCGGTACGTTCAAAGGCGATATTGTTGCACGTTGGGAATGCCAATTGTTCCAAGGAAACGCCAATTCTTTCATAATCACCACACCGTTGTGGTGACAGTCGAAACACCCATGTCCCATAGTCTGAGGTGCTTGTGCCATAGGTGAGTCGCCAGCCCAAACCCATACCCTAGTCGGAATATCTTTGATTTCGCCTACTTGTTCCCGAAATTCATAAAAGTTGTATCTCTTCGCTTGAGCATTCCATGAAATCACTTGCAGGAAACTAGAATCTCCTCCCGGTGGTGCATTGAGCAAAATCTGAGCACTGCTTGTTGGACTTGTTCCCCAGGTAAGGACGTAACGCAGGTTACGCGGTGCTTCCCGTGAAACAACTGTCGTTGGAATTTGGCTACCTTCTCCCAGCAAATAGTTGGCTTGTTGGAGATTTAACCCAGAGTTGGAAATTTCAGTCACAATGGCATCAACACTGTCTGGAAAAATACCTTTGCGAAGAATAGCTGCGGCGAAAGGATCGTTAAGATTCTCCCCAATTTCCTGTTCGGTCATGGGTGCTACACACGAGTCTGTTCCATCTATGAAACGAAATATCTTGCCAGATTCTACTGGAGCACAGTTTGTGTTAGTTTGTGCAATGAGGGTTTGTTCTTGGGACGTGAGAACTTTTGAGTGTTTTTCTTTAGAACTCCTTGATTGAAAATGACTTATTGCGAATTGTTTTTGTGTTGCCGCCAAAGCTTGGGCTGGGAGTGAATGATTCAGAAAGTACGAACTTCCTGATACAAACAGTATGAACGCGGTGAGAATAACAAGTTTTGCTAAACCAATCTTGGGCATTTTTTCCTCACCTTCTTTTTTCGTTCAGTTAAGTTGGGAAAGCTTTCTTTATATATTTAAGTGCTAGCAAAAGCGACTTATGCAGTTGAGCTATAGCGGTTCTCACTTGAATGAAGTACAGATTTATCCGCGTTCGTCTGCGTTCGTCTGCGGTTCCATAACTTTTTTATGTTCGGGTGATGACTTATAATAAAATTTATTAACGCTCGTTGGGTTGAGGCGATGGCGTTACCCAACAAACTCTGCACTCATGTTGGGTTGAGGCGATGGCGTTACCCAACAAACTCTGCACTCATGTTGGGTTTCGTTCCTCAACCCAACCTACGAATATTATAAACGTTTAACCGAACATGATATAATGATCCCGCGTAGGCGGGCTTTGTTTGTATAGCCCCACATTTCCAATGTGAGAAATCCGAGGAAATTTGTTAAGAAAGATTTTCAATTTCTACAGGTTCAACTGGTTCAGCTAATTCAAAGCCAAAAATTCGTGAGTAGAAGTACAGTTCTCCATCCAAAGCACGTTTGATGTTCTGAGCATTGCGGAAGCCATGCTGTTCGCCAGCAAATGCAACGTAGGCTACAGGCAAACCTTTACGTCTTAGGACTTCGACCATGGCTTCTGATTGGTTGGGTAGAACAACTTTATCTTCTAATCCTTGAAAGAAGATTATCGGACAGGCAAGACGGTCTGTAAAATGGATTGGCGATCGCTCTTGATACAGCTGACGTTGTTGTGGGTATGGACCTATGAGACCATCCAAATACCGCGACTCGAATTTGTGCGTATCCCGTGCAAGAGCTTCTGTGTCACTGACTCCATAGTAGCTTGCTCCTGCTTTAAATGTATTTCGGAAAGTTAAGGCACACAGCGTTGTGTAACCACCTGCACTCCCGCCAGAAATTGCGAGGCGATTTGCGTCTACTTCCCCTCGTTCCACTAAATAAAGCGCACCACAGACACAATCGTCAACATCCACAATTCCCCATTCACCATTTAGCTTTTGTCGATACTCGCGACCGTAGCCCGTACTTCCACGGTAATTCACATCCAGAACTGCTGCTTGAAAGAAGCATTCCTGTTAATTTGGGTATTAATTCTGAGTTAGAACTTTTGAGCGATATTGAGAACGCTTAACTATTTGGTGAAGATTGAACGGAAAAAATAGTGAAATCAAAAAGTACAGTACAGTCAACGGTTTAGTGCGGGGGAGTCAGAAGCAATGGCGATCGCTAGTATTCTTTGACGAAAAGTACGATCCAACTCGATCGAGTGACTGTTGCTCTAAGCAAGCTATCAAATCCCAAACTTCAGTAAAATCCAATAATGCCTCCCCCAATGTTTTTTATGATTCTATAACTAATGGTCTATCTTGTAACCATTGTTCTAGATCGGCTACAGTAGAAAAATCCAGCAATGCTTCTGCTAATTCTTCTAACTGTTGGACAGGTAATTGACGAATTTGCTCAATTAATGGAGCTTCCATATCACCAAGACGACGATTGAGTTGTCGTATGATAACTTTTTGCTCACCTATTATTTTGCCTTCTTCTCTACCTTCTTCTCTACCTTCTTCTCTACCTTGTTTCCTAGCCAGTTGTACGGTTGGACTAACCAAAGCCATTTTCCTTTCCTCCTCAAAGCGATCGATTTTGGCAAATAATGTTGTTTGTAGCTGTTCGGGCAATGTCATCATTGTATCTATTATGTCAAACAGTTTAGCAATTTGCTGTTTTGTTAAACCCTGCTCGTAAAGTCCACGAATTAATTGCCATTTCCATTCTTCCCGTTGGAGCAAATTACTGGTGGTTGCTTTAGTTTTTAAGTGTGCCATCGTGATGATGGCAAATGGATTCCTACTTGATTCTAACTCATGCCAACGGGATTCATAATCCATGAGCTTGACCGTGGGAAATGTGAGACTCAATGAGCAATCTAAAATAGATTTAGCATAACGGTTAGGTCGCCATGTGGGACTATCGTCACCTAAAACTGCTAGACTCACAACAAACTTATCATAAAGTTCAGCAGCACGGTAATTATAAGTGTAAATCCGCTTTTCAAACTGAACATCATAATAACTTTGCATCTCTATATGGATGAGAATCCACGCTTCTTTTTTATCTAGCAACGCCACTTTATAAAGCTTGTCAGCCACTCCATCTAAAGTTTCTGCTGAAGCTGTAATACTGTGCAGTTCTTTATCGAGTGACTCCGGAGCTTGTGTCCAATCAATTGCTCTGTGTATTGAGGGAAAGAAGAAGGCTAAGAAGTCTTCAAAATATTCGTTTAACGCTTCTTTCCATGATTTATCATAATTGGCTCTGACTTCAACCATTTTTCTCCTACAAAATGTGATTGACTCGGAAAAATTTAGTGTTGGGTTAACTTGTTAGTCAAGTATTTGACTAGCTTTAATAAACCCAACAAGTGGGATCTAACTCTAGGGGATTTTAGTGTCAATCGACCAATATTTTATTTTAAATTTATAAGTTCAATTTTTATCTATTCTGATGGATGATCGTGTGAGCTATGATTAAAATATTGCCTAATGAGTATACAGAAATGGCATTGGAAGCATATCAATTAGGTAAAATCAGCTTGAGTAAGTTAGCTGAACTATTAGAAATTACTTTGGAAGAAGCATTCCTATGAATTGCTTGCAAGAAGCATTCCTGTTAATTTGGGTATTAATTCTGAGTTAGAACTTTTGAGGAATATTAAGAACGCTTAATAATTTGGTGTGAAGATTGAACGGAAAAAATAATGAAATCAAAAAGTACAGTACAGTCAACGGTTTGGTGCGGGGGAGTCAGAAGCAATGGCGATCGCTAGTATTCTTTGACGAAAAGTACGATCCAACTCGATCGAGTGACTGTTGCTCTAAGCAAGCTATCAAATTCCCAACTTCAGTAAAATCCAATAACGTCTCCCCCAATCCTTTTTATGATTCTATAACTAATGGTCTATCTTGTAACCATTGTTCTAAATCGGCTACAGTAGAAAAATCCAGCAATGCTTCTGATAATTCTTCTAACTGTTGAACAGGTAATTGACGAATTTGCTCAATTAATGGAGCTTCTATCTCACCAAGACGACGATTGAGTTGTCGTATGATAACTTTTTGCTCACCTATTATTTTGCCTTCTTCTCTACCTTCTTCTCTACCTTCTTCTCTACCTTGTTTCCTAGCCAGTTGTACGGTTGGACTAACCAAAGCCATTTTCCTTTCCTCCTCAAAGCGATCGATTTTGGCAAATAATGTTGTTTGTAGCTGTTCGGGCAATGTCATCATTGTATCTATTATGTCAAACAGTTTAGCAATTTGCTGTTTTGTTAAACCCTGCTCGTAAAGTCCGCGAATTAATTGCCATTTCCATTCTTCCCGCTGGAGCAAATTACTGGTGGTTGCTTTAGTTTTTAAGTGTGCCATCGTGATGATGGCAAATGGATTCCTACTTGATTCTAACTCATGCCAACGGGATTCATAATCCATGAGCTTGACCGTGGGAAATGTGAGACTCAATGAGCAATCTAAAATAGATTTAGCATAACGGTTAGGTCGCCATGTGGGACTATCGTCACCTAAAACTGCTAGACTCACAACAAACTTATCATAAAGTTCAGCAGCACGGTAATTATAAGTGTAAATCCGCTTTTCAAACTGAACATCATAATAACTTTGCATCTCTATATGGATGAGAATCCACGCTTCTTTTTTATCTAGCAACGCCACTTTATAAAGCTTGTCAGCCACTCCATCTAAAGTTTCTGCTGAAGCTGTAATACTGTGCAGTTCTTTATCGAGTGACTCCGGAGCTTGTGTCCAATCAATTGCTCTGTGTATTGAGGGAAAGAAGAAGGCTAAGAAGTCTTCAAAATATTCGTTTAACGCTTCTTTCCATGATTTATCGTAATTCGCTCTGACTTCAACCATTTTTATTTTACCAAATGTTATTAACCGGAAAAACTTTAGTGTTGAATTACTCAAAACTTCCGGGGATGGAACAATACAATTCAAAGTGTCTTCAAATAGAGCCGGCTTCAGCTGATAATTGAATTCATATTCCTGATAATTATGTAGATGCTATTATTACCGATCAACCTTACTATGATTCTCTTCGTTATGCTGAAATTTCAGACTTTTTCTATGTTTGGTTGAGAGCAAATTTATTAAATATCTTTCCCGAATTATTCTTTAATGAACTTACTGACAAAGACAGAGAAGCGATCACAAATCCAGGACCCTTTCGTAACATGGGAGTATCCCCGGAAGAACTCGCCAACCAAGACTATGAAGCAAAAATGGCGATGGCGTTTGCTGAATACCATCGCGTCTTGCGCGACGACGGCGTAATGACAGTGCAATTCAACCACAAAGACTCCGGTGCATGGGATGTCTTAGCCAAATCTCTTATTGATGCTGGTTTTGAGATTACCGCATCTTGGGCTGTCATTGCCCAACCTACAAAGATTCGTATCCGAGCAGTATTGCGAACAGAGGAATTTTGTTGAGTTCAGAACAACTCAAAGTATTCTCTTTGTTCCCAGTCAGTCACCTGCTTTAAAGACTCCTCTGGAGCCAATTCAGCCACAGCTGCCAAAAAGCGGTTAATCTCGCTCTCTTTAATTTTTATCATAAAGTTAATAAACTGCTGTCCCATTTTTCTGTTGAAAAGTTCGCTTTGCTTCAGATATGCGATCGCCTCTATCAAACTTTTGGGTAATAGAGGATTTTCTGCTGTAAACGGTTCGTGTGTCGGCGAACCAGGGTCAAGTTTGAGATCTACACCATCGAACCCAGAAATCAATTGCGATGCCATGTAAAGGTATGGATTGGCTGCAGGTTCTCCTACTCGGTTTTCGATGTGAGTCGTGGGATCGCCAAAGCCGCCTTGTACTCGAATCATTGCTCCTCGGTTTTCCAGCCCCCACCCTGCACGGTCAGGAGCTAAGGAATTAGGCTTATACCGTCTGTAGCCGTTAATTGTAGGAGTTGTGAAAACAGAAGCAGCATTGGCGTGTTTGAGAAGACCCCCAACGAAGTGTTTGCCTAGATCTGACATCAGTGCTGTTGAGTCGGGTGACATCAAAGCATTCTCGCCTGTGGTTCGGTCTACAAGCGATTGATGCAGATGCCAACCGTTAGAAGAACACCCTTTCAAAGCAGGACGAGACATAAACGATGCCAGATAACCTTGTTGACGGCAGATTTGCTTGGTTGCCATGCGGAAGATTATCATCGTATCCGCAGCTTGCAATGCTGGAATGGGGTCAAAAGTGAATTCAAATTGACCGGGACCCCCTTCGTTTTCTACACTCCTTAAAGGTAATCCCATTGCCACAAAGTTCTCTGCCAGAATTTGCAGCAAATCGTGAATCTCTGGATTGTGCGATTCCAAAAGGTATTGGAAGCTATGCTCAACAGCACTAACTTTAGGGGATTCACCAGGGTGTCCAGGAGTACCAACGTGAGAGATGTCCAACATTGGATCTTCCAACTTTGCCAGATACCATTCAACTTCCAAGCCGACAATGTACTCTAACCCTCTCTGATGTAATTCTGCCAGGGATTGCCGCAAAATGCCTCGACTCGAAAGGGGCATTACTCTACCATTTTGAAAATACAGATCGCATAAGATAAAACCAGTGCGTTTTGCCCAAGGCAAGATGTGGAAGGTATGAGGATCGGGAACAGCTACAAGATTTGGCGCACCTGTCATCTCTTGCATATCTAGGCTACCACCGGAAACGAAGGGATTAAACACCAGGGTGCCTCCAGTATCAAAAAGGAATGTCCCCGTACTGATTTGCATTCCGTTTGAGAGTGCGTTGAAAAATGCTTGGGGTAGCAACGACTTACTACGAACAATGCCATGCTGATCTTCCCAAGCGGTGCGAATCAACAATAGGTCGCGTTCCTTAACAATAGATTTGATTTGCTCAGATACTTCTTTTTGGGCTTCTGTCCACAAGTTGTGACGCTCAATAAATCCAGGTTTTTTCATAAAAACTCGCGCTTGGGTGTGGAAAATCACGGCTTCTACTTATGTCGTTTAAGCCTCAAGGCTGCATCTTCTTTGCTTCTCCCTGCACTCATCCCAATAATCGTCCGCGTTACAAACTCCAAATCCTGCGGGACTGGATGCAGTGGTAAACATTCCACCACATGATGTAAGTCGCGATCGTAAAAACCAAATCGCCAAATTTCCCCAGTCGAAACCGCACCGTACAAAATCGAGATCTCACTTTCTATCCAGCGATCGAGCGCAATCAATTCAACGGCAAGTTGAGTAAAACCTTTGGTCAAATCCGATTGTTTTGCTTCAATAATCAGAAGATGACTGATGTAGACGATGCTGAAGATGCAGTTATTGCTGGGTTGGAATCTTTTTTTGAACCACCAGAAACTATCGAACAGTTTTTCACATCCTCAACAATTTTAAAAGCCAGTGGCGTGGAGTTTGAGAGAAAAGGTAAGGGGATTTGGCAGATGAATTACAAAAGGCAGAATTACACGGTTACTTTTTCCCCCAGTATTTTTGATGAAATGCCTTCACTGCGATTCATGAATTTTGGCGATCCCTTGTTTGAAGATCTGTTATGAAATTTCTGAAACCCAAACAGCGTCTTCGGCTGAAAGTGGTGGTTTAACTGGTTGAGAATAATCGATCGCTAAATCGAATCTTGCTCGTTCGTATATCTCGTTGAGCAATCTCTGCAAGTCCACCACTGGCTCAGGATCTTGCTCGCGTAAAGGGACTGGAAATGTAGGGATGGGGTCTCTTAGTCCAAATACGTAAAGGTCTGCATCAGGTCTGCAAGAAGCGCGACTTACCAAAATGCGGTAGCCCATTCCTGGATTTGCCAAAATTGGCATAGGCTCTCCTCCCCGCAGTAGGTCAATTTCTACTAAACTAGTTGCTGAACTCAGGATTTTCTGTCGTTTGCTTTCATAAGCTTCTCGACCTTCCTTAGAACGTTTATTTTTAGGTGAGAGAATTTCTATGACAGAGACAACCTCACCTGTTTGGGTCAATTTGACCTCTAAGAATCGTTCCGTTACTTGTTCTGGTATTGGGACTTTTATTTTGACTGGTTCGGCTAATTTGGTAGTCGTGCGTGTTGTCTCAGTACTGACTATCCCCTTATAAGAGACAGCCACATCAGCAATTCCAACAAGTACCGAGTCTGCAATGCTGGTGTAAACCCGCTCTTCAATGGCAACTCGGTATTTGGGAGCAATTTGAGGGGTAATTTCATCTGCAACTGCCACAATCGCTCGGTTGTGGACTTGATGCCACAATTCTGGCTGTTCCAGATATGGATTCATTCCCGGAAAAGGATTTTGCGCGATTTGTTTTACCATCTCTCTTTCTACCAAACCTCATGCATTATTCATCAAATCTCAGTCTTAAAAATTTAAAATTTACTGCTTTGAACTTGTGAAGTACTACATCATAATATTATTATTGTAACTCACAATTAGATTACTTGACGGTAAAATCATAGCTGTTAGAACAAACCTATGGGACAAGCAATTACTCAAGTCGATGCGTTCACTCACACACCTTTTGCTGGTAACCCGGCAGCTGTCTGTGTTTTACCCGCACCTCAATCTGAGGACTGGATGCAAAAAGTTGCGCAGGAAATGAATTTATCTGAAACCGCATTTTTGGTAAGGAAAGAAGACGGTTTCCATTTGCGTTGGTTTACGCCCACAACAGAAGTTCCGTTATGCGGTCATGCAACTTTAGCAAGCTCTCATGTCCTTTGGTCGGAAGCTCATTTATTACCAGATGAAATTGCTCGGTTTTATACCAAAAGTGGGGTATTAATTGCTAAAAAGTTGGGCAGTTGGATTGAACTTGATTTTCCTGTCAATCATTCTGAAGTCACTACTGCTCCTTCAGAATTAGGAGAAGCTTTGGGTGTTCCTTTAAAAACAGTTTTGAAAAATTCTTTGGGTTATTTAGTAGAGGTAGAGTCTGAAGAATTAGTCAGACAATTACAGCCAAATTTTGACTTACTGAAAACTTTACCTGTTGCTGATATTATTGTAACTAGTTCAACAAATACAGATTCAGAGTATGATTTTGTTTCTCGCTTTTTTGCACCAAGCTTGGGAATTAATGAAGACCCCGTGACAGGTGCAGCCCATTGTTGTCTTGCTCCTTTTTGGCGCGATCGCTTACAAAAAAATGAGTTTTTGGCATATCAAGCATCCAGCCGTGGTGGAATATTAAAGGTTCGGTATGAAGGAGGCGATCGCGTTTATTTAGCTGGACAAGCAGTCACGGTTTTGCGCGGTGAATTACTATTTTGAGGTTGGATTTCAAGATGTGGTACAAAGAAGACCTTGCATTTATTCACGATGTTGGTTTCAGTGATTATGCTCTAAAATCCGCACCTGGGATATTGAAAATTTTAAAAGAAAACAACATTCAGGAAGGTTTAATAGTAGACTTAGGTTGTGGAAGTGGATTATCTGCACAAGAGTTTGTGAGAGCTAATTATCAGGTTTTTGGAGTAGATATTTCTGAATCAATGATTGATATTGCACGAAGAAGAGTTCCAGAGGCAAAATTTCAAGTTGGTTCGCTATTTCAAACCGAAATTCCACCATGTCATGCTGTGACTTCCATTAGTGAATGCCTTAATTATCTGTTCGATCCAAACAGCGATCGCAAAAGACTCCCTTATCTCTTCAGTCGCATATATAATGCGTTAATTCCAGGAGGTGTCTTCATCTTTGACATTGCAGAACCAGGACAAGTTACACAAGAAACCACAACTAAAAACTTTATCGAAGGAAAAGATTGGATTGTACTGGTTGAAAAGGAAGAAGATCGAGAGCAAAAAATATTAACTCGTCGAATTATCACCTTTCGCCAGGTGGGAGAACACTACCGACGGGATGATGAAGTACACCGTCAGCAATTATATGAGACTGAATATGTTACCAGAAAACTTAGTCAGGTAGGCTTTGAAGTTCAAACAATGCCAAATTATGGGGAGTATAATTTGCCGTCAAATCATACGGCATTTATTGCCAAGAAACTAATATAAATCAACTATATAGTAAGAGAAACCCGTTTTTCCAAACGTGTTTGTAAGTCTGCTAACAGTGATTCGCCACTACGTTTAGCTTCCCAAGGTCCAAAATCCCACAGTTTTATGCTCCACTGTCCTTGCATATAATCTTCATTTTCTGAAATTGTGCCAACATAAGTCACTGCTTCGGTTGAGGTGGTGAGGTAGCGTTTGTTAAAACTGATACGACGCCCAATCACCTCACCCGTTAACTGAGCTTCTCCTAAAGAACTGTCATCCAAAATATTCCCAGTCACAGTGTTACCACCTTGAATAAGTGTCATTTCAAAACGAGTGGGAATTTCTTGCTGCCAATATGTTCCAAGCCAAGTACCGCTAATGTCTGTCATGAGATTATTCCACAACTTACCTCTTATTGTGCTTGAACTACTAGCGTTAACATCAAAATTATAGCTTTTTCATGTTTTTACTAACAGGGTCAAAACCTCTAGAAAAGCGAGTACTGTCGTCGTAGCAAGCTCCACTTAGATTAGCTCCATACAGTTTGGCATGATTTAACCTAGCTCCCCTGAGATTAGCTTCATGTAGGTTTGCACCGCTTAGGTTAGCTCGCGTTAAGTTTGCTTTAGCTAAGTTGGCTCCTCCTAAGTTTGCTCCCCATAACTTGGCTTTCGCGAGGTTAGCCGCAGTTAAGTCTGCTGCAAATAAATTGACTCCAACTAGATTAGCTTCTATCAACTTAGCCTCGCTGAGCTTGGCTGTGGGAAAATCTCTCTCCCCTGCTGCATAACGCTGCTTCAGTTCATTTGCATCCATGTTATTTTCACCCTCACTAGCAAACAACAAGCTATTTGTTCCCACTCTTGGGTTAGACTTTCTTTTGATTCTGGTTGATTGCTCCGTCTATACCAATAACGAGCATTACTGAGATCCCGCTCTTTACGGTGCAAGTAAGCGTGAATCCACGCACTATCTGCATCATTAGCATCTTGTACTATTTCATGCGCCTTATTCCAGTCGCCTTTTTTGTCATACCAAAGGGCTTGTAAAGGTTTTGGTAGAAACTCCGGGCATTTTCGCTCTTGCTCCAATAGCTGCTTAAATTCTTCTATAGTCATGATACACACCCAAAAAATCTCACGCTTATTCTTCCAAGATACTTGTAAACTTGTTCATAGCCTTACATTTTTTGGTTAAAAAGTTGCTATTCTTTTATTCTGCCTTGAAAGTTTCAGGGAGCGACAACTTAAATTTCACAAAAAGCACTTGAAATATTTCCGTTAGGGCTACTTCCTTCATCTAATTCCCCTTATCTTCTTTCTCCATCTGTACATCCTTTACCAGACGATCCAAGTCTTGCTGCATTTGGGTGTGAACTAAATGATAACATTCAGCTACATAATTGCGATCCTTAGCAGCTTCTTTGCCATATTTCTCAAACATGATTGGCGGACAGATACGAGTGTGAATTTCTACGGGTAAAGGAAAATTAGGTAAAGGACCAACAGATAAACCCCAAGGCAAACCCAAGTATATGGGAAACACTTTTGGATCTATATCCAACAACCATGGTAATCCCCACTGGTTTAACTGTTGTACTACATGATAGAAATCTCCTAGAATAATCAAAGTATCATGAGCACCTACAGATATAACGGGAATAATTGGAACTTCTTTTTGTAAAGCCAGTTTGATAAAACCTTTATTGTTGGCAAAATGAATTTTATATCGCTGGCTGTGAGGACGAAACATATCGTACTGTCCTCCTGGATAAACTAAAACACTGGCATTTCTGTCTAAGGCAGCGATCGCCATTTTAGGATGAGCTATAATTGCCCCAGCTTTTTCAGCTAGTTCGGAGGTGTATGAGCCGAGCTTCCAAGCATATGCGTGCATTAAACCATACACTAAACGTTGAGTTCCAAATCGGCGGAACCAATCATACGCCATCATGTGTAAATCGGGAGAAGCCATTCCACCGTTGTGGGAGCCTACTAGCAATACCTTTTCTTGTACTGGGATATGATGCCAGCCATCGGTTTTCACGCGGAAGTAATACCGATAAAACCATTCCCACACTGGCATTAATGACTCAATAAATTGCGGATCTCGCTTGTCTAGAGACCAACCTGGTAAAGATGTATTTTCTTGATGAGCCATAAATTAATAGAGGATCGAGGCTAGAGGTACCCAACATATTATATTTGGTTGGTTAAGATTTACTTTCCAAATATATAGAAAATACCCTTTTGAAATTTCAGTGTCTGTAATGTTATAATTTTTACGTCATCGCTCCAAAAATCTGAGGATTGCGATCGCCTAACAACAATTATTCTAACTTGCTATAATAAGGGACATTACTCAATTTGACAGTACTATAAAAGTTTCGTACATATTTTTCTGCCGTAGCTGGAAAAACATAACATTAGGATAAACGCTTAGCAGTAGGTTTTTGGACTTTATAGATAAGCTGTGAAATCCTATATTCTAAAGAATTAGAAAACAGAATAACTAACTGTCAATCCTATTTACCAAACATATAGAAAGATGGCTCATTTGTCACTTGGATAACAATTAAAACTATGATAAACACTCGGTATGGGGCCATGGTAAGAAATAGTTCATTACCCATTGCCCATTGCCCATTGCCCATTGCTCATTTTTACATGATTGCTACTTAAGTCGTTTTGATAAATTTCGCAAATATTGAGTAACTTACTTGTAAAGTTATGCTATCCTGTATTTCTAGGGTTCTATTCGGTTATGCACTTTGTTTTTAATACTATGGCAAGCGTATCTCCGAATCTAAAATCTCTACACCTTCTGATTCTGGAGATAGTCTAATGTCGATTTATGTTGGTAACTTATCCTATGAGGTAGAACAAGATGACCTCAGACAGGTTTTTGCTGAGTATGGAACGGTTAAGAGCGTTCAGTTGCCTACAGATAGGGAAACAGGTCGTGTTCGCGGGTTCGCTTTTGTGGAAATGGGAACAGAGGCAGAAGAAGCTGCTGCGATTGAGTCCCTAGATGGGGCTGAATGGATGGGTCGTAATCTCAAGGTGAATAAAGCCAAGCCCAAGGAAGATAACAGAGGTTCATTTGGTGGTGGTGGTAGACGGGGAAATAATGGTGGTGGATACTCTCGCCGATACTAGAGATTTGAGACAAAAGTCTGTTAAACTCTAAGGTCACTTGGGCGGGCAAAGAGTCTGCCCTTTTTTGTCCTTATAATTATGATATTACATTGCTTTCCACCATCCAAAATGAAGTAGGAGATAGAATGACCCAAATAATTGTGGGCGAAAATGAAGGGATTGAGTCAGCTTTACGCCGATTTAAGCGAGAAGTTTCCAAAGCAGGAATTCTCCCAGATTTGAAGAAAAATCGTCACTTTGAAACACCCTTGGAAAAAAATAAGCGTAAAGCTCAAGCAGTGGCAAGATCCAAGCGGTATAAGAGACGCATGCGTACTTAACTAACGATTGGGGATGAGAGAAGTGTTAACTTCCCTCTCTCTATTGCTAGACCAAAAACTTTTATTAAAAAATCTTATACATTTCGAATACGCCAATACAAAAAGACGTAAATAGAGATCTCATTTTCACCACTTCTAAACACAGAGTAAGCAACCCCATCACCAGTGAGGATTTGCCACAAGTAATGCTGTCGCATTTGAACTCTTCAATGGTTTGGAGAAAAAATATCCTTGACCATATTCACAGTTCAACTTTCTTAACATAGCCAATTGCTCTTTTGTCTCTACACCTTCGGCGGTGACATGTACACCTAGTTTATGTGCCAACGTGACAATGATCTCAATAATTTCTAAATTTCTGCTATTAGCATCTACAGGGCTAACAAAAGATTTATCAATCTTCAACAAACTAATTGGAAAGCTAGAAAGACGTCCCAATGAAGAGTGACCTGTGCCAAAGTCATCAATTGATATTCCAACGCCCAACTCTCGAAGTTGTGAGAGAGTCGCAGTAGTCTCATCGCCGTTTTCCATAATGACGCTTTCAGTAATCTCTACAATTAGACTGCTAGAGCTAAGACCAGTTGCTTGTAGAACTTGTTTAATCTGTTGAGTCAAATCCGAGCGAGAAAATTGTTTAAGAGAGAGATTAACAATAATTTTCTCCAGTAAGTTAGGATGTTTGCTCAGTTGCCAAGCTTGCATTTGGCGACACGCTTCATGCAATGTCCAGTAACCAATCTCGATAATTAGTCCAGTTTCTTCTGCTAAAGGAATAAAATCTGTCGGATTAAGCAAACCTCGTTCTGGGTGTTGCCAGCGCAGCAGAGCTTCAAAACCCAAAATATAGCCACTTGAGAGCGAAACAATCGGTTGATAATAAACTCGAAATTCTTGACGTTCAATTGCGCGGCGCAAATCAGCTTCTAATTGCAATCTGGCTAGAGCATCAGCATACATATCGGAGTTGAATAGCTCATAGCGTGCTCTGCCTAGTGCTTTGGCTCGGTACATTGCCGTATCGGCATCTCTGAGCAGGTCTTCTGGTTGATTATAATCTACTGTTGAATTTAAAGCAATGCCAATACTTGCCGTCGCGAATACTTCTTGTCCGTCAAGTTCAATAGGTAATACCAGTTCCTGTTGAATCCGTTCGGCGACTTTGATAGCGTCTGATGCGTCTTGGATGTACTCGAGTAGAATTGTAAATTCATCTCCTCCAAATCGCGCAGAAGTATCCGTGGGACGTAGACACACCTTCAGCCTGCTAGCAATAATCAGTAGGAATTGGTCTCCCATGATATGTCCAAGACTGTCATTAATCACTTTAAACCGATCTAGGTCGATAAATAGCACAGCAAATAAATAGTTTTCTTGCCGTTTAGCTAGCTCAAGTGCATATGTTAAGCGCTCCATAAACAACGCTCGGTTTGGTAGACCTGTCAGTGCATCGTGAAATGCGTTATGCGACAATTGGTTGTTAGTCTTTAATAGTTCAGCAAATGACGCTTGTAATTGAGTAGCCATTTGGTTATAAGCTTCAGCAAGAACTCTTAGTTCTTGAATACCCTCTACTGTAACAGTCCGATCTAATTTTCCATAAGCAATTTCCTTGGAAGCCAAGCTCAAGCGGGTGATTGGTTGGGTAATCCAATGAGAAGTTAGCACGCCTGTCACTGTAGTCACTATCAATGTTCCCAAACACAGCAAAATAGTGGTTCGTGTATTTGCTTCGATATGTTCCATAAAGTCAGCTTCTGGAATCACTACGACAATGACCCAATCTAGTCCGCAGCCGTCTGTAAATGGCATTATATGTATGAATTGTCGCTTACCGTCAATTTTAAAGTCGATGTGGTGGGTGAAGTGAATGTTATTAAAATTACTAAATTTTGCTTGCAAATACTGTGCTGTCAAACGAGTGACGCGATCGCTACTAGCCAGAGCTGTCAGACGTTTGCGCTTTTCCCCTCCTTCCTGGCGATGAAGTATAAAAAGTTTTTCAGTTGTTGAACTGGCTACCAAGTTTCCAGAACGCTCAATAATAAATGTCTTTCCCGAACGCCCGATTTTTAAACTATGCAAAAACTTACTGAGTTGGGAGAGAGATAAGGTTGCATTTGTGACACCCAACAAGGTACCTTTCTGTCCATAAAGAGGTCGAGTAGCACTGATTGCTAGACCTAATGAAGAAAAATACGGGTAAATTTCCGTCCAAGTCGTTTTCCCTGCTTTCACAGCTTTTGTATACCAAGGACGAGTGCGGGGATCGAAGGTTGTGCTAACTTGAATTAATTGAGTGCGATTACCTTCGCTATCAGTGGTATACGTATGGTACTGACCACCCGTTGAGCGATTTTTGCTTCTGATGACCAGCGAACCATCATTCAAACGATCTACCGAGTAAATTTCTCCCTGTACACTTCCAATTGCGATCGGACTTAGAGATTTGAACAATCGCATTTGGTACCAAAAATGACGTTCTACACTTTTGCTATCTTTCAAATTCAACCCACCCAAACGAATGGCATTGGCGTTAATTTGAGTGACGAGTTGGGGTTGCTCCATGTAATCAGTAATGTAATGATGAATCCGATTTGCTATTTTATTTCTCAAATGAAGAGCAATCTCATCAATAGCTTTCTGCCCATTTTTTAAGGAGAAGAATGCTGTTAGCCCCACAGAAGCAAAGATTTGCACTACAAAAGGGACTACCAGAACTACACGGAGCGGCATTCTCATAAACCTTGTAAAAATTAGATGCATAAATTCCGCTGTGTTATCGGCAGATAATTCCAAAAATTCTTATTTTAAATATGTATCTTGGAGAAATTTACTGACTGTCATTATGTTGTCATAATTATCTACTAAACTTCTAGTTAAGAAACATGAAAATATTTGTATAATATATGACCTTACTTGTTAAGTATGATGAACCATGTTCATAGCATTTCTGCCCATTTCGGACATTGGAGTACATATTCATATGTAATTTTTCAACTAGAGATGTTGTACCATTCAGCAAACGTCAGCAAAATTTGTTAGTACAGATTGGGCTTTAGTATATGCCTGAACCAACACAAATAGCTATAAAAATCATTACGCTCATCCTCAGTTTTCTCACGCTCCTACCTTTAACTGCTTGGGCAAATCCGGTGAAAACCGAGCGCGTACAAGCACAATTGGTGAGTGAAGTCAATAGCATCCAACCAGGAAAACCGTTTTGGGTGGGGTTGCATTTCCAAATCAAGCAAGGGTGGCATACTTATTGGAAAAATCCAGGGGACTCTGGTGCAGCGCCCAGTATTGCTTGGACATTACCATCAGGATTTTCAGCAGGGGAACTGGTGTATCCCTATCCTGAGAGACTACCTACGAGTGGGTTGATGAATTTTGGCTATAAAAATGAGGTCATGCTGTTGAGTCAAATTACGACTCCAGCAAATATCAATACCGATAAGCCGATTCAACTCAGTGCTAAAGCTGACTGGCTGGTATGCGAACAAGAGTGTATTCCAGAAAATGCGACGCTGAATCTTAATTTAGAAATAGCGAAAGCAACACCTATTCCTAACACCAAGTGGGCGAAGGTTTTTGAGAAAACGCGGGCGGCTTTACCTCAAGACTCGCCGTGGCAAAGTACTGCTCGTATCAATGGGGAAACTTTGATCCTCAGGGTGAATGCACGGCAATTGCAAGCAAATCAGATTAAGGAAGTCGTATTCTTCCCTAATGAAGATGGTATTATCAATAATGCATCTCCCCAAAAAGCAAGCTTCGATAAAGATGGCTTAACTGTCCAATTAGAACGGGGAAATCGCAGTGATGTCAAACAAGTCAGTGGTGTCATCGTTCTGCAAGAAGTCTTAGACGGACAAATTGCCAATCAAGCATTTGCGATAAGCCCAGGGTTGAACGGCTCAGGCGGTATCGCAACCCAAATAGAAACAGCAACAACTCCACAACCCACTTCCCCAGCATTATGGAAGGTTTTGGGATTGGCATTGCTTGGTGGAATTGCCCTCAACCTCATGCCTTGCGTTTTCCCCGTACTATCACTAAAGGCATTAAATATTGTTCAAAAATCAAACTTTAGCAAACAAGAAGTTCGCTTGAGGGGACTTGTATTTACAGCAGGTGTGCTCATCAGTTTTACAGCCCTAGCCACAATACTGATCGTACTGCGTAGTTTGGGACAGCAAATTGGGTGGGGATTCCAGCTACAATCACCCGTGTTTGTCACTTTGTTGGCGTATTTAATGTTTGCTGTCGGCTTAAGTTTGTCAGGGGTGTTTATCTTTGGCGCTTCCCTAATGGGTATGGGACAAGATTTAGCAGCACGTAACGGTTTGTGGGGTGAATTTTTCACAGGAGTTTTTGCAACAGTTGTCGCGACACCTTGTACAGCACCATTCATGGCGACAGCTATTGGAGTTGCACTGACACAGACACCAATAGTAGCCATAGTTATTTTTCTACTATTAGGTTTGGGTTTAGCGTTTCCGTACCTACTCATCAGTTTTCTTCCTGGTTTGCAAAAAGTTTTACCCAAACCTGGTGCATGGATGGAGACATTTGCTCAGTTTCTTGCATTTCCAATGTATGCTGCAACAGCTTGGTTGGTTTGGGTATTGGCGCAGCAAACAGGAAGCACTGGTTTAGCCGCAGCCTTATTTGGGTTGGTACTTATAGGTTTTGCTGCTTGGTTGCATCAAAAAACCTACATGATTTCTGGTTGGACGCGACGCTTTGCTAGTATTGCAGCATTCATAGTATTGGGATTTGCCCTGACTTTGGCACAATTACCAAGTAGCATAGCTCCTAATGTTGCTAACTCTAATACTCAACAAGCCACTTCTAGTTCTCTCAATTGGCAACCTTATAATGCTCAAAAATTAGCTGAGTTACGCCAGTCTGGGAAACCAGTCTTTGTCAACTTTTCTGCAGCTTGGTGTATTACTTGTTTAGTCAATGAACGCGTCGCCCTTAACCAATCTGATACGATCGCTGCTTTTCAAGAGAAAAATGTCGCTCTTCTCAAAGCCGATTGGACAAACCGCGACACTGAAATTACTCAAGCTCTAGCAGCTTTTGGACGCAGTGGTGTGCCTTTATATTTACTGTATCCAGCTAATTCCGATACACCACAGATTTTACCTCAAATTCTCTCTCCACAACAGGTACAAGAAAAGGTAAAAAGTTTGTAGATGGGGAATGGGGAATGGTTTCTAAACCACTAACAACTAACAAAAAACATGAAAAAACTCATTACAGCTAGCTTCTTTGCTTTTACCCTGGCGTTGACAGGTTGCCAAAATTCTCCCACAGTGAGTCAGAAAAGTCCTACGGTCTTACAAAATGCGGCTGAAGCAGCAACTCCCGTGCGTGTTGGTTCACCCGCACCAGAGTTTACTGCAACTGATAGTAATGGCAAGAGTCACAAACTGAGCGACTTTAAGGGGAAAACTGTTGTGTTGGAATGGACAAACCATCAATGTCCTTTTGTCCGCAAGCACTACGAGAGCAACAATATGCAGCAACTTCAAAAAGATGCTACCAGTAAAGGTGTAGTTTGGTTATCTGTGATCTCGTCAGCACAAGGACAACAAGGATACCTGACTCCACAAGAAGCCAATGAACAAACAAAGACTCGTAATGCTAGTCCGACAGCCGTACTTTTAGATCCGAATGGTCAAATTGGGCGTCTTTATCAAGCCCGGACGACACCCCATATGTTTGTTATAGATAAGAAAGGGGTGTTGCAATATGCAGGTGCGATCGACGACAAGCCCAGTACTAATAGTGCTGATGTCAAATCGTCTAAAAACTATGTATCGGATGCTGTCAATAGCGTTTTACAAGGAAAAGCTGTAGCAAATTCTACGACTCAGCCCTATGGTTGCTCTGTAAAATACGGTAGTTAATTAAGTCCCCGACTTCTCTAAGGATACAGCTGGCGATTAGGGGGTGACACCCCCCAATGACGAGAAATAAGCTATTTCAGCGCTATTTCAGGACGCGATCGCATTCCGAGTATCGTCTCGAAACGCCTATAAAATCGTTGGGGTGAGGGGTCAAACCCATCATTCGCCAGCTGTATCCTCTAAGAAGTTGGGGATCTAGCAGCCCCAGTTGGTCAGATCCCCGAGGTATCGAAGGATACAGCGGGTCATTCGGGGGTAAGCGCAACCGCACAATTTCTGCTCGTCCCGCTACTCGAAATGAAAGGAAACTTTATGATTAAACCTGATTTTCAAACAATGCCCCGTGCTGAATTGCGTCAATATATTCTCGACCATAGAGAAGATGATGAAGCCTTTCAAACTTATTTAGATAGATTTACTTCTGAAGATACCGTAATCTTTCCTGCCCCACAATCAATAGAAGATTTAGAAAACTTTCCTGAATTGCATAAACAGAACTTAGAAAGGCTACGGAAGCAAGCTTAACCAACCGCATTATCCTTACTCATAGCTTTGCCAACAGTCACGTTCAACTGTGCTCCAAGCAGCATACATAAGGAACTTAAATTCAGCCAAAGAAGCAACACAATTCCCGCGCTTAGGGTTCCATATGTAACATTGTAATCACTGAAATGATTGATATAAATACGAAATAATCTGGAAACAGTTTCCCATAGCAATGCACTAATAATTGCGCCTGGTAGCAAAGGGGTTCCTTTTCGCCATCGACTCGGACCAAATCGGTAGACTAAACTAAAGGCAACAGCTAACATTATGAGTGTTAAAACCCAACCAAAAAGTTTCCACGCTGATAGAATACCAGATGCTGGAATTTGACCGATCTCCAGTGCAAACTTAATCAGCAAATCGCTTATAAATGCCAGAAATGAGGCAGATATGACTAAGGAAATCGTACCAAGTGTGAGACCGAGAGCAATAATTTTAGCTAACCAAAAAGGGCGTCGCTGCTTAAATGGGATCTGGTAAATTTGGTCTAAAGCACTCATAGCTGTGTTGATAGCACCAGAAGCAACCCAGAGTGCAACAGCACAACTTATGTAAACTACTTTTTCACCTTGAGGGAGTTTGATTGTACTAATAAATTCTTCAATTAAGATTAAGACTGGTTGGGGTGCAATGCTTAGGACTTGGCGTGGTAAAAAGTCAACTTGTTCTTGAGAAATTGCCAACATCCCAATTGCAGCTAAAATTCCCACAAGGCTGGGAAACAGTGCCAAGAGGTTGTTGTAAGCCATTTCTGCTGATAGACCGAGCAATCGTTGTTTGCCAGTTTCCACAACGACTTGTCTGAGTGTTTTCCTGTTCAGGTGGCAAAAGAAACGAAAAAAGCGAGTGGATAGCATTATATCAGATATTTCAAGCTCAAATTTCACTTCTTGAATCCTGTCTTATTTATCCACTATTAAGTAGGTGGGCGTAAATATTTATCGTTGAGAAAAGCCAAAAGGCAGTCCCGATGACAAAATTTCCTCCCCTACTCTCTACTCCCTATTCCCTACTCCCTATCTATTCTACCATCCTCCATGCGAACAATACGATCGGCGATGTCTAGGATGCGGTTGTCGTGAGTCACAAGGAGAACAGAACATCCCTCTTCTTTAGCAAGGCGTTGAATAATATCAACTACATCTCGCCCTGTTTTGCTGTCTAGTGATGCAGTGGGTTCGTCAGCAAGCAATAATTTAGGTTGAGCAACCAAAGCACGGGCGATCGCAACCCGTTGTTGTTGTCCTCCTGATAAATTTGCCGGGTATGCGTGATCCTGAGAGATGGAAGTTATCGGAATTTTTAGTACTTCTCTCTCCTTTTCTCGCTCCCGATGGGTATGCCTCGTCAATAGCTTTGCAGGCTTGCTGCTACTATATATGCACGGGTAATCCAAACACGTCGAGAACGCATGGGTAGAACCACTAACCCTTACACAGCTACCATGCCAAATGCCTTTCTGGCTGCTTGGGTAGCAAGTAAACCCTGTTTTTCAACTTTCAACCTGGGCTTTTGGTAATATCTCGCAAAAAAACGTAGACCTATATTTCGGGCGGCGTTCAGATCGGCATTGCCTCTATGTTCAACGGTGTCGGAACAAATATAATTTGGCGCTCCCGTACTGTAATCAACTTTCTCCAATGATTTATTCATGATTATTTGAAAAAGTCTGGCGACATCAGTACTAAATTGAGCTTCTATTCTGGAAACTAACGAATCTTCTTCTTCGTTGCCATTACATAATGCACAATGCCTGCTTGTATCTTTTGGTGAGACTTGAGCCGTGATAATTCCATAAGACTGAAAAGCTTTGTATTTGGTTCGTTTCCGAATTTTCGACGAGAGCCAATAAGCTCTTTTTTGATTAGAACGACGGCTAAATTTCGCTCTATCGGGTCGAAGATTAGTTAAACACTCAAATACAATTACTGTCGCTCCATACTGATGAGCAAAGTCAGCTATACGTTTAGAGATTCGATGAGATTCGTAATTATCTCTATTCTTAATTTTCTCAAAGCGTTGAGAATTATCACCAATCTTTTTAACTCCAAAACCTTTATTTGTCTTGGAACTAGCTACTGCAATTAAACCTAACTCACGCTTCCTACGATGTTGGATAGTATCATTACCCTTAACAAAGAGAGTGGCAATCTCGGTAACGCTACCCGTAACGTCGGAGTGTAGAATTGTTGCTACAGCTATATCACCATCAAGATTTAGATCTACGTTGCAAGTTGTTAATCCATCAGGGTTCAATGCTTGTTGAGCCAGTTTCCCGTTGGATTTGACTTGTTTAATCACAGGAACATGAAGATGTAACCTATCTTTTAAAACCAGCGTGGGACTTCCCCATTCATAACCATAAGGAAGTTCTCTACCTTCTAGGTTGATAGGCTGCTTCATAAAAACCCATCTGTTGCCTGTCCACAGTTTTAATATGATTGATGAACCGTCAAACTCCTTGTACATCCCACGATAGAAAGTAGGATGAATGTTTGTATAATTACGAGGTGGTAGCGGTGGTTTATCTGTGAACTTTTTCGGAGTGTATTTCTGGCCCTTAGCTTCAGAAATGGCTAATTTCTTGGCTTGTTTTTCTTCATGCTTATCTCTACGTAACTCCCATTTTTTATAGTTCGAGTCCCAAGACTTTGCTATACCAAAAGCGGTTTTAATGCAAGAACGACGCATGTCTTGAACTGTGTTGATCTGCAAGGGAATTTCCGGGGAGGGTCTTTGTTTGGTAATTAATGTTAATTTCTCTACAACGCTATACAAGTCATCAGATTTTAAATTGAGTAGCTCTAAATTCTCCAGAAATACCAAAACATAAAACTCAGTTGTATCTGCGTACAATTGTTTGGTAGTAATAATATGTTTAACTATTTCTTCCCTGTAAGCAGTTTCACTTTTAGCTCTTAATATCACTGTCTTTTGAACTTCAATATGTCCTTTGACTCGCCCCACGTTGTATCACCTCCTTCGCTTGACTGTTTTAGTATACAAAAATGTCCCCGACATTTCCGATTTAGACATCATTCTTCATGGAATCTTCATCTAATTTTTCTACTTCTAAAGTTTTTCTGATCGGTTTTTCATACTTTCGCAAGCCGTAAAGCCTTGCAGAAAAACAATGCATGATTGCTAGCAGATCTTGCACTAACTCTTGTTGAGGAGAAAGCACGACTTGATTCAACACAATAACTTTACAATCAAATTGAGCACAAAGCCAAACTACAAGGTCAAAACCGAACCTGACCAACCGATCTGAATAAGCTACTACTATTTCTTTTACTTCGCGATTAATCACTCTTTCTAATATCGATAAAAGCTTTTTCCGCTTAAAGTTCAACCCCGAACCTACTTCGTAAATCATCTCTCCTTTAGGGTAGCGCGAGCGTAAAAAATCTAACTGCCGTTGCAAATCATCCTTTTGAGAATGCGTTGAGACTCGTCCATATATGATGACTGCTCGGTCGTCCTCCCCAATCATCTTTCTGAGGGAGGTCACATCGTATCGGCGATAACCACTCTCAGCTTTGATAAAGTCAATTTTCCCGGCGTCTGCCCACTTAGCTAGAGTTTTTGGATGAAAGCCTGTTAGTTCTGCGGCGTCTTTAGGACTGATATAAGGCATAAACTCAGAAATAGTATTAGATATCTTAAAATTAACACTAATTCCGACTTGTTCCATGAAACCGTTACTAGCTACGTCTCTACTTTATCACTTAAACCAACAGCTTGCAGTGTAGCAACTGATTTTTCTCGGTACTCCCGTTTAGGAATTTCTGGATGCAGTTTGAGGGACATACGGACATTACCGTAGGCGGTGAGACACTTGAGCAAATTGTGGTGTTGGAAGATAAAACCAATGTTATTGCGGACTTTTGTTAGCTGTTTTTTACCGATCCCTTGTAATTCTTGACCTAGGACTTGCAAGCTACCTTCTTGTACGGTACGCAGTCCTCCTATAAGAGAGAGTAATGTCGTCTTACCGCTTCCAGAAGGTCCGGTGAGGATGACAATCTCTCCTGGGTAAATATCCAAGTTCACATCACTCAGCACGGGTTTACGCAAAGCCCCTTGA
The DNA here is from genome assembly GCF_000346485.2 of Scytonema hofmannii PCC 7110. Lineage (NCBI taxonomy): Bacteria > Bacillati > Cyanobacteriota > Cyanophyceae > Nostocales > Scytonemataceae > Scytonema > Scytonema hofmannii. The sequence continues at coordinate 6,478,905 of NZ_KQ976354.1, read as the reverse complement.
CCAAAAGCATAGTTCAGATTTAAAGCAGCTACAGTTGGTTCCATAGTGAGTAGAATGGCTAACTACTACTTAAATTAACTGACTATAAAACTCTAATGGTGGGCTTTAGCCCTACCTACTTGTAGTTGAAAAATTAAATAGGATGAATTACTATGGCTGTCCTGTTTTTAGTTATGGAAATTATTAACCGCTAAGACGCAAAGAGCGCTAAGAAAAGAAAGAATTTTACCTAAGAGGATGTTTGAAAAGTCACGATTGATGTCTCAAATATTTTTTACCCCACCCTAGCCCGGACCGATGGATTGGTCTGGGAACTAGATTTTTCTTGTTTCCACCCTTTATAAGGAGGGTAATTAATGTGATTAAAATCACAACTAACCACTTTTCAAACATCCTCTAATGGCATAATCTTTAAGGAAGAGGTTCCAATAATAATTTCATTCTTAGGACTTAGTGGAGTCTCTTTCTTTGAGGAGTAGATAAGGGTATATGAAAAAAAATAAAGTTCATATTACAATATTCAAGATTTACTGAATTTTACAAAATTTCGCAAATTCACGCTCGCTTGATTGCCTAATGTCAGGAAATAAAAGCGATCGCTCTTACGAACTTGTGAAATCTTGTACTCACTTATCAAGCAGCAAGAATTGCTTGATAAGACTTGCGTTCAGCAAAATTTCCTGTCTTATCTCCGCCTACGTTTTGGGAGTTTGATTATGCGGATTGCTCAAGTCGCCCCTTTATGGGAAAGGGTTCCACCTCCAGCTTACGGAGGGATTGAGTTAGTGGTGGGGCTACTGACTGATGAACTGGTTCGACGCGGACATGAAGTCACGCTATTTGCATCAGGAGATTCTCTGACTCTTGCTAAATTACAATCCGTTCATCCCGTTGCTATAAGACTCGATCCCAAGGTAAAAGAATACGGTGTTTATGAGTCCTTACAACTGAGTTGGGTATACGAGCAAGCACAGGAGTTCGACATCATTCACTCTCACATGGGCTACGCTGCATTAAGCTATGCAAATTTAGTAAAAACACCTACAATACATACATTACATGGAATTTTTACACCTGATAACGAAAAGTTATTTCAACACGCACGCTCTCAACCATACGTTAGTATTTCCAATTCGCAACGAGAATCAAATTTAGAGCTCAATTATGCTGCAACAGTTTACAATGCTATTGATGTTAATAGCCATAAATTTTATCCCGTTCCAGATAACCCACCTTATCTAGCTTTTCTAGGTCGAATGTCACAAGAAAAGGGACCGCATCTCGCAATTGCTATTGCCAAACAGGTGGGTTTACCATTGAAAATGGCAGGTAAAGTCGATGAGTTTAATAGAAACTTTTTTGAAAGAGAAGTTCAGCCTCTGATTGATGGAAAGCAAATTCAGTATTTGGGTGAAGCCGACCACCATCAAAAAAACGAACTTATGGGTCGTGCGATCGCAACTCTATTTCCCATTACCTGGCGAGAGCCATTTGGCTTAGTTATGATTGAATCAATGGTAGCGGGTACACCAGTCATTGCAATGAACATTGGGTCTACGCCAGAGGTCATTGCCCACGAGCGGACAGGCTTTTTGTGCAATAATTTAGAAGAGTGCGTTCAAGCTGTCAGCAAAATCGCGGAGATAGACCGTTACACCTGTCGTACCTATGTTGAAAACCGCTTTAACGTTCAAAACATGACAGATGGCTATGAGGCTGTTTATCATCAAATTTTAGCGACACGGTTTGTTCAAAATCGACATTTGCATAAATTGAAAGTGCCTACTGCCACTATGAGTATACCCAGTCATCGCGCCTAAAAGAAGAATTTCAGGACGCAGTTTGAGGGACATACGGACATTATCGCAGGCAGTGAGACACTTGAGCAAATTGCGATGTTGGAAGATGAAACCAATGTCGATATGTACTTTTGTTAGCTATTTTTGTAGGTAGGGCGATCCACACGTTCGATGTTGGTAAGCTCAGCTCTACCTACCCCTAGTTTCACGACTCGGCAGTCTGCATGGCTAATGACTAACTACTACCCTACCTGTTACTGAAGAAATTCCTCCACGTCTTCCAGTTCCTCTAAATCTTCTAATTCCACCTCATCCTTAGCGCTGACCGCATACTCTTTGGCTAATGTAGCAAAGGGAAAAGGAAACGGCAAAGAAACATCATCTGCAAAATAAGGCCAGCGATTTCTAAGACTATGAACCAAACCAGCTAGTTGATCGCGTTCAATTCCTGGATAATGTACAATAGCGATTTCTAAAAGTTTAGGATTTCCAGCTGGTCTGCTACCATTATCCAGCCGAGACTGCGATCGGCGTAATAAAACCTGCTCTGTGTTTAGGAGTTTACGTAAACTTAAATAGACTGTATTTTTAGCACTGTCACAAACATTTTGCCAGCGAAATACACCACCGATACTACTTCTGCTACCAGGAGAATCTTTGACAATAGCAACCGGAACTTCACTATTGTTAGCCACTCTCAATCGCACCACCCACAAACGATTTTTCTCTTGTTCTGTTAAATCAAGTCCTTCAAGTAAAACATTGGCTAGAAATTCAGGGTTCTGAAGCCATGTCAACATCTTGCGGGCGTTTTGTGCTTCCACCATAAAGAGTACGCGGGGATTTTGCTCCTTTTCAATTGAGGTACTCAAACAATCTTTTAAACAATCAGCAACAAATTGATTAAGTAGCTTTTGCTCTTGTTTGATATCACTAGACTTTTGTTCATCATTAATTTCAGTAGTCGTTCCATTAACATAGGAATCAGTATCCCATTTTTCATAAATTAGGTTTTCCATTGCCTCTGGATACGATACCCATGTGGGAAATAAAGAAGGGGTGGTCAGTTGTACTATTCCTGCAACAGGGTTAACTCGTACCATCAACACCACTGTGGTAGCCTTGTTACTGGCTGTTGTTTTTCGCGTGCGGCGTAAAACGTAAAAACAAGTTAACCATACATTGGGTTCTATGCCATCCTTGTCAAAAGCGATTAAAGGAGCAGGCAAAATTCCAAATTGCCGGAGCAAGTCCGATACCGCTCTTTGCACTCGATTGGCAGCAGATGGAGTTACATATTCTTCACCAGTCTTTTTACGAGCTGTCACGGCATGAAGATGCTGATTAACATAACCAGCTTTCATTGCTCCAATTCGTAATGCCAATTTGGGATCGGATTCTGGTGGAAAGTATGATTTCTTTGGTCTAATTTCAATTAATGCTCCACTTAGTCCTTCTGGTTTGGGTAAGGACGAAACTATATGTTTAATACGTTCATCCATTAAATGAATGCGTTTTTGCTGTCGGCTTTTGCTTTTATCCGAAGGATCGATATCAAGTCTTTGGGTTAAGTCTTGGACGTGCTGAGTTTTAATACAAATTGAACCATGCTTTCCTTTGTAAATAGCCGCTTCGCCTTGTACTCCTGTCATAGTTGTGTAAGTTTTAGTTTGCTCGCTTGCTGACAGAGAAAGTAATCGGCAGAGTTCTTTAATCAGCGCGTCTCGGCATTCTTGTGTTTCCCATAGAAGCAGTATCGTGTTTGGAGAATTTTCAGGGGAGCGAAAAACAGCAGGTGTAACGATTTCTGGACGCAGCATCGGAGTTTTAGGCGAGCTTGTAAGTTGCCAAAAATCTGGTTGCTTGGGTTCTATTCTGACCGCTTCACCTACTCGAAGAACAGGAAGACGTTCTTGAATAGCTCGATCCAAACTAGCTAAGTCCAATGGACTCACACCAGGTATACAAGGAGCATCACCGCGATGTCGGGTATCGTAAGCGATCGCAACTTGTATACCAATGGGATTCTCACCAAATGCTGACCAGTTGTACTTTGGTTGTTGTGCTAGAGCTTCAGGCTCAGGGAGTGAGGAGTCGTTAATTTTCAACAGTTCGCTAATGGCTCTAGACCATTGTGCTTTCTTTCCTGGGCGCTTCATAGCTAGAGGAATAAAACAAAATGGTTGGTCTAAGCCATCTAACCAGCGTCGATTATCGCCAATGTATGCACTAGCACCTCGGTAAGGGAGGCGTTCTAAAGGTTCAGCGATCCAACGTCGAATTGAAAGCTGATGGTAAATCATCGGCTGACTCCGCCAAGGAACTGTGTGTAGTTTGAATTGAATAACAAACGAGATGTATGCTTCGCCTATTACTTGTTCTTGGTTGATATTTTCTTCTTTAACAACCTTAATGAGTGGAACCCGATAAGGAGGCCATGACATAAGTTCGGCTCCTTGGTCGAGCCTTACGACTTGGTAAAACGTGAGTTGATACTGAGCATTTCCATCGAAGCAGACAGTTGGGTTTTTGAGGAATTCTTTAGCAAGATAATCTGGTAAAACCTGAAAACGAAAATCAATTTTATATTCACTGTTTTGTTGATACCAGAAAGGATTGGTAATTGGTTCTTCTTCCCAACACCAATCATCATCATTGAGATTTTCAAGACGAGAATCAACCTCTTCTTCCCCCAAGCACCAACTAAATTCCTCTCGCAACCAATCTTTAACAAACATTGGCAACGAGGCGATATTAACAGTTTCGGTTGCAAACAACCAAGGAATGCCAGGACGTTGCCAACCAAAACGTTGGGTTTTGATAATTTGGGGGAAGCTAGCGGTAATAATGCGGTCAACAGAGGAAACTGGAACAGACGAATATTTTGAAAAGCCCCCATTAGCACGCTTGGAAGCTAAAGATTGAGCGACTTGCTGCCATGCGGTAGGAACGTGGAGAGAAAAAATTTCGTACTTCACATCATCTTGCTTTGGTTCCCAAGCTCCAGGGAGAATATTGCTAACTTTGCTCATAATCTAATTTTTTTGTTTGTTTAAGTGCATTTAAAAATGCTCCGTAGAGCGATGTTGCCAGAGTAGTTTCCCAAGGAGATTTTCCTTGTGGGTTTACTGCGTTTTGCAGTTCCTTAAGAATGCCAACCAAAAGGGAGGTGTATTCGTTATCTTGTTCATCTTCAGCTGATTGCGGCGCAAATTTTGTATCTAGAAAATGGATTATGCAGGGGACTCCACCACGTACTAAGCGACCAATAACTTGCCAAATACTTACCAATTGAGTCCAGCAAAGAACAGAACGCTCTTTTGGAGTCAACTGCTTAAAGGACATTCCCCGACAGTTCAATTCAATCATTTCCGCGATCGCTGCTTGGTAAAATTTGTCTTCGACTTTTGTTAAGGTTAGAGGTTCACCAGAGGTCAGCAGCGCATCATAAAGACTGGGATTGGAAGCATTTTGCAACGCCCAGTCATTAAGTTGCTGAACAGTCGTTTGCCAATCATCGGGGACAGGCATAGGTCGGCAGAGGAACACTGCCGCCCCAAATGCTGCAATCCGCCTATCGTTGAGAATATTGTGACCCCGTTCCAACGCCATCAAAGGTGCAATCACAATCCGTGTTGGGAGTTCTTTCAGTTCCCGAATTTGATTCCGACGGATACCTCTCAACTCAGCCGGGGCATTGTCACGACGCAGGACAGCAATGTCATCAATGTTTTCGACGCGGTAGTAGAGCGGTTTTAAAATGGTTTCAACTAACTCCGCTTCGTCGTAACTGTTCGTAAGGAGCAAAAGGCGCTTTCTGTTTCCCCATTTTTCCCAGTCTTCCTGTTCCTTTTTTTCTAAAGTCTCCAATAACTCATCAAGAAAGCTTTTTGCTTGTCCGGGTTTGTAACAAATGGCTTTCACCATCTCCCCAGCTGCTTTTTTTCTAGCAGTTGGTGGTAATCCAGACAAAGCTATATACTCTTTGACTGGATTACGTTGAGGACTGAAGAAAAATTCGCTTTTGCCTATTCCTGCATCACCAGCAGCGCGGGCAGCTGGTTCTAACAATACCTTAGGTTGTTCCCGAATATGATAAGCTGGGCTTCCTGGAGCGTAACTGGTGCCGGAAATGAGTACTGTATGCGGTCCATCCCAATCGTCAACAGCAAAAAGTGTAGGAAAATTAAGGAGCAAGTAGCGACCTACACCGACGTAGCGAAAGTACTCTAACTTACCACCTTTGTTGGCACGATCGCGTGTATACCTGAAGCCCAAAATATTGCCAACAGGAGCAGATGGTATAACAGGTAAGTAATCCCGAGATGGGCGATATACAAGCGCGAGGCTTGTGTCATGTAAGTCGATAAAGCGATAAATTGTGCTTAAGTTATCAACTAAAAAGACCAATCTATTGTGCAATACTGTGACAAGAATCGCAAAGTGAGTCTTGAGTTTGAGTTCCTCAAACTGAATCTCATCTGGTATTGGTAAATTGTGTGTTTGCAGCCATCGCAACCACCATTCGCCCACTTCTTGTAATACCCAGCTTTCACTTTCGGTGCTGAGTAAGCTTAAAGCTATGTTTGCTAGTTCTTTTCCCCGACTGCGACTAAGAGGTGCTTGCAGAAATTCCCCAAGTTCCTCGACGTATTGTTGTTGCTGTTTCCGTTGTGCAACAGAAGTTAACCCAGCTAAAACTTTTGACTGTTGGGCTTTGTTGCGTTGACTGCGAGTTTGCTTAGATTTTTTTATCTGGGTTTCTCCTTGCGATTGGTTAACAAGTTCACCGATGATGCGAGCAAACAGAGAATGACCAGTAAAAGGATCGTGTCCGAGCCATTCAACAAGTTTTGCTTTTTTATAGACAAGGGGACAAATTCGGTTAATGGCTTTTTGAGCATCATATTGGGCATTAGTCCACGCTTCAAACCACGACGCCGTCATACTGACACGGTTTGAATTGTAAATAGGTGCCAGATTTAGTCCCAACTTATTCAAAAATGAGTTTTCTGAGTTGTCTAACAACACTTCATCAGGCGCAAAAGCTTCATCTAACTGCACTTGTACCCGATCGGCTTCATCAACAAAGAGAAATTCACACTCTTGGTAAACAGCTTCAGCAAAAGTAAATTTTTCAGCAAATAATTGACGGGGAACGCGGGTATGAATGAAACTAGCTGGGGTTAATACCCATAACTTAGCTGTAGCAATATCCCGTTCTAGCTGATGACGCGGACATTTGTAGTATAAAGGACACGTATATTTATCTTCCGTGTCATCTTCTGCCCACTCTTCTAAATCTTCATCTTCGAGATCTTGAGGAATATTAGATTTTTGGTAAAGATTGTGACATGGTTCGTTCCCAAACTCCCATTTCTCCTCGGATTGTACCAAAGCGAGTATGGGACAAACAGGGCTAAACCATCGCCATGCTGGATGGTTGGCTCCTTTTTCAATCTCCTCTCCTTTGGTGACCAAAATTGATTTATAGACTTTCTCGAGTTGTTGAAAGCGATCGCTACCTAACACAGGAGCCGCAGGAATCCCCAACCCTCTCCAAAATAGGGATGCAAGGCGCACAGCCGTGACAACATCATTAACAATCAATGCACAGCGATACCCCTGTTTGGCAAAGTGGTAAATGAGAACTTCCAGCAGTGTGGATTTGCCCACGTTCAATAAACCAACAACGTGGAGTAGTTGCTCTAGTTGAAACTTTTTACCAGATTGAAATTCATTTGTCAAGCTATTGTATAGTTGTAGGGCAATTCCTCGGAGGCGCTCATCATAATTTTCTGAGTCGTACCCTGCTTGGAGAAGTTTTGCATCCATTTCCCGAGCATCTTGTCGCAACTCCTCTAAGTTAACTGTGTGAGAATGATTCCTCCGAGAGCGTGTACGTTGAAAAGATATTTGTGGCGAAAGAGCGAGATTTGCAATAGTTTCAGAAATATTGATAGGAACCTCTATAGGGGATTTTCCCTTATGAAAAATCTTGGCATACCAATATCCAGAAGTGGCTAGTTTAACCTTTCGTGTTTGATGCGGTGGAGTTGTGGAGAGGCTTCGGCGATACAGTTGTAAGCGATTGGGATAGGTGCTGCATGGAATCAATTGCGGGGCATCACTGCTGTCTGTTAATTTGAAGATTCTAATCATCTCAGGGATGTTAATGTATTCAGAAAGACAGTGTTCCCATTGCTTACCCTTACGACGCACAAGATAAAAGCGGGCTTTTTGTACCAGTAGCCAATTTTCATCATTTGCAAGTGCAGGAACAGGAAAACGATATCCCGACAGCAAAGCTGATACAGAAGTCGCTGGATCTTCTGGAGCTACCTCCCTCAGTAAAGTTATCCCCAATTCCACATCAGCAATCAATCGAGCCAAACGCGATATCTCTCGCTGCTGTACTTTGGTGTTAGCATCACGTAAATTAAGTTGCACATGATTTTTTAAGTCCTCTGATTGACGCAGAGCTTTACATAATTCGTTGCTCCAGTTAGAAATATTACGCATATTGGTTCTTGTTCAGAATCTTATCAGCTTGGTCGATGATTTCACTAATTAACCGTAGGCGCAAACCACCTAATGTAGGCTCAAGTTGTTCCCGTCGCACTCTAACTCGCAACACTTGTTCTCGCTCATTCGGAAAAACAACAAAGGTTTCTGTAAAATCAGAACGACACTGTAATTTCTGTTTTACTTTGTCCAAACGTTTTTCATCCAGGTATGACCAGTCTTTAACATCAATCGCCCAACGGACTTTTCTACTAAACTCGGCAAGTAAATCAAATTCATCAATTTCGGGCCAAAGAGTCACGCGCACGCCTCGCTGAGTCAGTGCTTGTGCTAATTCTAGTTCCCAAAGTCCTGGAAGAGTTCCATAGCGATGTACGCCAGGGTTGACAACTTTTAAAGTGTCTGCATCATCTCTGGAAATAGTCGGTAACGGAGCAAGAGGGCGTTGAGCGCTGATTTGTTCACAGGTGTGGCTCCGGCAGATATAACTATTTTTGTACTGATACATAACATACTTGCAACGCGGACAGAAGTAATAGGTTTTTTCTTCTACAAAATCGACTAAATCGACATAGATTTGCAGCAAAAAATCGCGCAGGGGTCTCAGCTCAGTTGAAGATAGGATGCGACGGAATTCAGGATAAGGAAGAACGGGGCACTCGATAATCAGCTTCCGCAAAGCTACGTATTGCTCTTCTAGCTGGTTTGCGCGGCAGTATTCCCAAACATCTTGCAGAACTTTTTCCTGTACCTGCATTTCTACGTCAGAACCTGTAACCTGCCACTGTAGGGCAAAGTCGGAAACCAAGCCGTCTTCTATCAAGGTGACTTCCGACGAAAGATGTTTAATCTCTGTTGCGGGTTTCCATTCAGCGACTGGATTTTTTGCCCAGTCAAAAAATTCTGGGATATTCGCGGGAGCTTGTTCATCTCCTTGCAGTAAAGACGTTAAATACATTTGGGACATTCCGAGACGAAGAGCTTTTGGGATATGCGCTCTGTTCATAAATTCTCGTTTTTCCCACTCTGCTAATCCGGTTGCGAGATACCGCAATGTTTCTGTTACGGGTATCTGTAGTCTAACTTCAATTTCCATCTCAGGGTTTAGCAAGCGAAGACTACGGGCGACATTATCGTCCCACTCCACATCAATGCCTCGCATTGTCTGCAACCAACGTTGAAGCGTGGCTTTCTGACGGGGTTGCATTTCCAATTCAACACACAACTCTTCTAGAGTGGGTGCCTGTTCGTGGATACGAAACCATTCTCGCAGTGCCTCCAGAATTTTGTCTCTATTTCTGGTAACTTTTTTCATCGGTTTTCCTTTTATTCGCCTTTGTGTGACCAATACTGACACCCCCTTACTGATGGGTCAACAAAATTTTTCGATGTTTCGATAATGTTTCCAATGTTTCCAATTGTACATTAGCTTAACGGTTGAGAAATGTGTTAACCTCTAGGGTTAACAAGTTTTTAGAAGCTGTGGTAATATGGACATAACGTTTAAAAACAAAAAACTCGAAAAAGAGTGCAATGACCAAAGGCTTCTTGAGAAAAAGTACGGTACTAATAGAGCAAAACGTATTCTGCAGCGACTTTATGATTTACGCGCTGTCAACGTACTTGAGGAGATGAGAAATTTTCCAGGACGTTGCCACGAATTGCTTCATGACCGCGCTGGTCAGTTATCGTTGGATTTGGATCATCCCTATCGGCTGATATTTGAACCAGCAGATGAGCCAATTCCTACGAAATCAGATGGTGGTATCGACTGGACTAAAGTCACTGCCGTGAGAATACTCGGAGTAGAAGATACACATGAGTAACAACATTCAAAATCAGTATATGCCAAACTACGCTTCTCCTCCCGGAGATACTCTTCAAGAAGTCCTTGAGGAACGTGGGATGTCCCAGGCAGAACTGGCAGAAAGAACAGGTAGACCAAAAAAAACGATTAACGAAATCATTAATGGAAAAGCAGCAATTACTCCGGAAACAGCATTACAGTTAGAGCGGGTTTTAGGAATTCCAGCTAGTTTTTGGAATAACCGCGAACGACATTATCGGGAAGCTTTAGCAAGGATAGAAGAACAAGAGCGCCTACAAAAGCAAGTTGCTTGGCTCAACGCATTTCCTGTTAAAACCATGATTAAGCTTGGCTGGATTCAGTGCTATCAAGATAAGGTTGAACAACTAGGAGAAGTATTAAATTTTTTCGCCGTCGCCTCCCCTGAACAATGGGAGGCAATATGGTGTAGAACTGACGTATTTTTCCGCAAATCGCAAGCGTTCCAAAGTGACTTGGGTGCCGTTACTGCTTGGTTGCGTCGCGGAGAAATTGAAGCTGCTGAGATTCCTTGTACCAGCTACGATGCCAACAAGTTTAAAGCAGTGTTACAACAAATCCGCTCTCTAACTGCAAAACCACTGGAAATTTTTCAACAAGAACTTGTGCAGTTGTGTGCTGAAGCTGGAGTGGCTGTAGTTTTTGTACCGCAACTTCCCAAGACACGAACCTATGCTGCGACTCGTTGGTTGAATCCTAATAAGGCGCTGATTCAACTGAGCCTACGCTACAAGACTGACGATCATCTGTGGTTTTCGTTTTTCCATGAGGCTGGACACATTTTGCTACATGGCAAGCGCGATGTTTTTCTTGAAGGTAAAAGCGTTCAAAGTGTTGAGGAAGAAGAACATGAGCAGGAAGCAAATAAATTCGCTGCGGATATTCTCATTCCTCCGGCTGAGTTAAAGCGTTTTTTGGCATCAGATCGACAAAGGAATAAAGCAGGGATCGTGCAGTTTGCGACTGAAATCGGTATAGCACCAGGAATTGTGCTTGGGAGACTTCAGCACGATGGAGTTTTACCGCCAAGTTACTACAATGACTTGAAACAAAAGTTTGAGTGGGTGTTTAATGAGCAGGAGAGCTAAAACACATCTGCTGGATCGGCAGAACGAAGTTTACTTGTGGCAATTGCTCCAGAAATAGAACACATTATCAAAGTCAAAATAAAAACTTGCAAGGCAACACTGACTTTCATTGTTAATGGAATTCTAGTCAGTGTTGCCAACAATTGATAGATGCCTAGTGAGGAAATAAAGCCAGGAACAAAACCCATCAAACCAAGAATAATTGCTTCCTGAAGGACTACCATGAGGAGCGATTTATCTGAATATCCCATGGCTTTAAGGGTGGCATATTCTGATAGATGGTCGTTAATGTCAGCGTAAAGAACTTGATATAAAATGATAACTCCAACAACAAAACCTACAATAGTTCCAAACTTTAAAATAATTCCCTCCGGTTGCGATTCATGAAATTGTCTCTCTCTTTGAATGAATTCCTCATGAGTGAGTACAGCAACATCATCAGGAAGGCGATCGCGCAGTCTTTCTTGCAATGTTTTAATATCTGCTCCCTTCTCTAAAGTCAAAACGCCAATCCTAATTTGTTTGAGATTATTGTGTCCAAAACGCTGACCATAAGTCCAATCACTCATGATAACATTACCTTTATCACTGATAGTACTGCCCATACTAAAAAGCCCAACGGCAAAAGTGCGGCGATTGTCCATGAGAGTTGCTACCTCTTCGCTTTTCTCCAGCCGTTTTGGAATGTCCCCAAGAGAGGATTGAGATAGGCGATCGAACAAGACAGCATCAGGAACAGCTAATTTTGCTATCTGTTGGTTCACTTCTGGTATGCTCAATACGGGAGGTTGGGCTGGGTTAAAGGCAATGATTCTAACTTCATTGCCAAATATTCGCGGTTCTCTGCTTTTGGGTTTGCTAGCATTAGCTTGTAGCGAAGATAATTGATTGGGGTTTACCCAATTTGCTCTCCCTAGATAAATTGGGCTTGCTGATACGACACCATCGACTGAAGCAGCTTGATAAAGGTAAGCACGGGGAAAGGATATCCTAAACAATAAACTTGGGCTGAATGAGGAAACTAACAATAAATCTCCTGTCAGGCTTTCATGAAGTTTTGTGGTTCCATCTGTTAGCATTGCTAGGAGTCCTAGCTGGGTAAACATTAAAATGTTGGCGAAGCAAACGCCTGTTGTGGCGACAGCAAGGCGGACTTTTTGATGGGATAATTGCGCCCAAGCTAGGGGTGTCTCGAAGTCAATGTTTTTTTGTAGGGATTTTATAAGATGGGGAAGTTTCATTATATTTTTGCTTTTGTAAGGATTTTTAAATAAAAAACCGCAGAGGCGCAGAGGGCGCTGAGGGAGTGAGGGAGTGAGGGAGTGAGGGAGTGAGGGAGTGAGGGAGTGAGGGAGTGAGGGAATGAATGATAGCTCTTATCTAATTTCTCATGCTCCATACCAATCCAAAATCTAAAATCCAAAATCCAAAATGGTATTATTTTGTATCAATTTTGACTCTTACTTGCATACCTGTTAAGGCGGCTACTTTAGGGCTATCTTCTCGGTTAAGTCGGATTTTGACTTCTACGACACGAGCATTGACATCTGTTGTGGGATTGGTTTGGTCTTGATTGAGGCGGGTTTTGCCAATTTGCAAACCAATGCGATCGACTTTTCCTTTGAGTTCGCCTTGGAAACCGCCGTATTCACTTGTGATTGTTGCTTGATGTCCCAACCGAACTCTGGTAATATCTGTTTCGTATATCTCTGCGATCGCATACATTTGGTTTGTCTTTCCAAGTTCTGCAATTCCTTCTTGGGTGTTTACCTGTTCGCCTACACGGGTGTTGATTCTCAATATTTGTCCTGCAATGGGAACTCTAACTAAGGTATTGTCTAATTCGGCTTTGCGCTGTTCTACTTGAATGAGGGCTTGCTCTAACTCTGCTTTGGCTATTTCAACATCAACTGGGCGGACTTCTTGCAATTTCTTTAAATTTGCTTGTTCTTTTTCTAGTTGTGCTTGTAAAGTTGTGGTGGTGTTTTCTAGCTCTGCTTTACTTTGTAGAAGAGTGGCTTTGGCTTTGTCAAATTCCTCTCGCGCATTATCAAAGTCAGATAGACTGATAGCACCTTCTTTGGATAAAGCAAGATTTCGTTCGTATTTCAGTTTGGCATTGCGGAGGGTGGCTTCTACTTGGGTAACTGCGGCTTGTTTCTGCTTGGTTTCAGTGCGGATGCGGGCTTCTAATTCTGCAATGGCTGCGCGTTGAGCAACAATGTCGCCCTGCTTGAAGTCCCCTTGCTGAATTTTGAGCAATTGCGATCGCTTGACTGTCACATTGGCTTGAGCATCCCTCAGTTGTTGTTCGGCTCTATCTCTTCCTTGAAGGGTGGCGATGACCTGATTGGCTTTAACAAAGTCGCCTTCCTTGACAAATATTTGGTTAACGCGGCTGTCTTGAGCATTTGCTACCGAAATCTTAATCACATCTCCTTCTGGTATCAATTTTCCTAACGCAACCACCCGATTGGTCACATTAGGGCTTGTTGCGGGAGTTTCTGGAGCAGTATTATCCTCGGCTTTGAGAGTACCACAAGCGGTACACAAGCCCAAATAACTGAGAATGGCAATGTAAGTGATACACTGCCCAATACCAAAAGGTAAACTTTGGGAATGTCTACAGCGAGACTGAATCATAGTAACGATAGCGCTTCTCGTTCGGATATAATATAACTTGGGTTATAGAAGAATCAGTCATGACTAAAGTAATGAGATGGAACTCTTCTAGATCCCCGACTTCTTGAAGAAGTCGGGGATCTAAGTCTTCACGAATGATGTTAGAACTGCTATATTATGGGTAGTAGTAAATTTATACTTATGACACAAGCCAGCAATAATGAAATAACCTTAGCAGATATTGACCATCGGTTGAGTAAGATAGAGCAAGAGTTGAAAGAGACTAACACCGAATTGAGAGAGACTAACAACAAAGTTGAAACTTATCAAAAAGCATCGACTCAAGTTGTTAATCTTGCTTTCAGTTTGATTGCAAGTGCAACTGTGACGCTCATTATTACATCTGTGTTACGCAAATAATCCAATAGCCTTGGTGATGTTCGTAATCGCAGACATAGCTAACCTACTTCTGATTAATTTCTGATAGATGAATATATTGCCTAGCCCATCTTATTATGAATATCACGTCGGAGGTACTCTACCAAGTAACGCACAGACTTACGTTAAAAGACAAGCAGACCAAGAGCTTTATGAAAGTCTAAAAGCAGGAGAATTTTGTTATGTACTTAATTGTAGGCAAACGGGAAAATCTAGTTTGCGGGTGCAGGTAATGGATCGTTTGCAAAAGGAGTGTATTGTTTGTGCTGCTATAGATATCAGCAAAATTGCTCTTGGCAGAAGCGAATCAGATTTTGACACCGGCAAACCACAAAGCTAGCCAACGTATTCGTATTGGTAATATTATACTACATGAATCAGACCCTAATTAATAATTAACCGTTGGGTTACAAGCCCCTTAATTCCACAACTTTGTTGAACTTTGTGAGTTTTCAAGATACCCCCTCGGTCAATATGAGATAATTAACTACCTTACAGCTTAATCATCTTCTCCAACGCCGTTTGTAAATCTTGCGTCAAATCAATAACCGCCTGTCTAGCTGCTTGACGGCTTTGCTGATAATTTGACCAACGTTCTGTTACAGAAATAGGTTCACCCACTGTTATCCGAGATTTTCTCCAACCAAGTCGAGGTCGTGCAGGGCTTTTCTCTCCTTTTATGCGAGCAATGAGGTCAAATAAAATCAGAGAAGTTTCTGCAAATCTCTCAAAAGAAGGCTTTTCCAAAACATAGCTTCCCGTAACTGCAACAAAACTCTCCGCCAAACGCATATGCAGTACTCGCAAAGATGCTTCTTCCGCAATCCAATCTGCCAACCCCCGTTCTAAGGGTGATAGTGTCTGCAGATCGGGCAAATCCTTGCGGTAAATATCATCCCAAGATGCTGCTTCCAATCGACGACATCGGTCAATTACCGCGCCTTCACTGCTAAGACCAAAAAACTGCTCGGCTGCTTTTAAAGATCTATCTAACAATGTTTGAAGACGATTTTCCAGTATCTGATTGCGGCTAGCAGATGGATCGGTTGGTGTTGCGATAAGCTGGGTACAGCTTGCGCCAAGGGCGATCGCAGTGCTTTGATGGTTAAAGCGATCGTAAAATTTTTCCATTTGGGAAAGAATATGTTCACCCAGATGAAACAGCCGCTCATAAAAAAATTTTTCTCGGTCAACGAGAGTTGCTTGGCTCATTTGCTGCACTGGTAAACCGCAATCAGCTTCTAACTTTCCTAAAAGCCAATCTAGTTTTTTCCATGACGGATTGATATAGCTGTATTGATTGTAAATTGGCACGATAAAAACTTCTTCAGTCCGATTGGCTTTGAGCAAGTCTTCCACGCACCAAAAGCCCATGTGAGCAACACCCGGTTCTAAAGGGCTGACAATTTCACTGTGTCCGTTGGTTCCTCCTTCAGGAGCGACAGAAATGGGAATTTTACCATTAGCAAATAAATCCCGTGCTGTCTTCATTCCAATTCTGTCCAATCGCTTACCACGATGGATTGGTAAGCCCCCCAATCCAGAAAACAGCCAACCCAACCAATTTCCCGCCCATAAAGTCATTCCCCGTTCGTAAATAAAGTGAGAATGGATTGGAGATTGCAGCGAAATCCCTTTTTTACGAGCAATTTCTGATACAGCTTTGGATACTAGATGAAACATACACAGAGGGTCATCTACTTCAGGATGGCGAAAGGCGATTAAAAAGCGGATTTTGCCAGCCTGAAATTTTTGGTAGAGATTGGCTAACACCTCAACATTCACAGTTTCAACTTGGGCGATACCAGTTGGTAACCAGGGTCGCAACCTTAAGCGCAACACAACAGGCAAAATCACTTGCATCATATAGCGTACAAGTGGGTTGTAGTGCGGTGGAATGAACTCTAGTGGTGGTTGAGCAAGTTGAATGGGATGCGGCAAAATGGCTCTCCTGATTATCTTCCAAAAGATAAAAATACTTAGGGCTTATAAATTAAATAATATGTCTCTAAATTATAGTCGTTGTTAACCTTATTGATGAAACAAACACACCCTAATATTAAAAAACATCAAGAATCTCTCTACAACACTCAAAAAATAAGTGCTAAAACAGAAGAGGGATCGAGGATAAAGTGTGAAGGTAAGGTCAATCTCTACACTGTATCCGAAATAGACCATCTCTGATTTATTTTATCCTTTATCGTTTATACTTCATATTTTTTTAGAGGTTATCTTGCTAACATCATCTGCTCAACTTCCCTTACACGGGAAGCGAATTCTTGTCACTGCACCTCGGAACTACGCTCTGAGATTATCTAACCAGCTTGCTAACCAAGGTGCTTTGCCATTGCTCATGCCAACTATAGAAACTTGTCCTCTGGAAAATTTTACTGAATTAGATAGTGCATTACAAAAAATTGAGCAATTCGATTGGATTGCTTTTACTAGTAGAAATGGTATTGAGGCATTTTTACAACGTTTGGATGAGTTACAAATCAACCCATTGATATTGGCAAAGTGTCGTTTGTGTGCAATTGGCATAGATTCGGAAAAATTAGCTGCTTTTGGATTCAAAGTTGATATAGTCCCAAAAGAACCTAGCCCAGCAGGAATTATTGCTGAGCTAGCTAAGATTTCTAATATTGCCAAACAAACAGTACTTGTACCAGTTCCTGAAGTATTGGGCGTACCAGAACCTGATGTAGTTCCAAATTTTGTTGCAGGGTTGAAACAGTTGGGGATGAATGTGACTCGCGTCCCAACTTACATGACTCGCTGTTTGGAAAAAACTGTTTACGATGTTGAATTAAGTTTAGTTCGTCAGGGCAAAATAGATGCGATCGCTTTTAGCAGCACAGCTGAAATTATGGGGTTTTTAAAAATGTTTAATTCAAAAAGCGATTATGAAAATTGCACTATAGCTTGTTTTGGACCTTACACAGCAGCCAATGCAAAAAAATTAGGCTTAGATGTGTCTATCGTTTCTAAAGATTATAGTTCTTTTGCAGGGTTTACAAATGCGATCGCATCATTTTTTCATCCTGTTAGTAGCGCTCACAGGTGAAGGAAATAATAGATAATTAATACACAGGGTGTGCTGAATAACAACCACACCACAAAAATCATCGACCATAAAGAACATAAGGAGATGAAATCAGAGGCAATTGCTCTCACCTCTGCGATACTAAGAGCAGAGTATTGGCACAGTTTTCTAGTAGTTGGGTTTGCAATGCTGGAATCTGTTCCCACATTCGTTACAATGTTTCCCTCAAGGGTTACTATTGAGCTTGAAATAACCCGATCCCCAATCACTGTAATCAATCGCTCTTCTGTCAAAGCTTTAAACATATTTGCAAATTCCAGTTCTGTGATATTGTAACTCATAACGTCCTTAGTATTTTTGTTTTTCTCTTCAGTTTGTATTTTAATTACATATCTTTTGATTGAGTTTAATATCATACTTGTAATTTTTCTCTGAAGATGACCTATTCGGTATAGTTAATACATCCATTTGGAGCGTGGCGATCTTTGTCATCTGCACCCATAAGCGAACTACTTGTAAGAATCACTCAACCGAGATTCTTCATTCTCTAAACCAATCAAACGATAAATAAAGTCAAAAACCTTTTTCATAGCTAGTTCCTGATCTGCGGTTCACACTATTCAAAGTACAGTCATAAAATGAAGAACTTGTGGAGAATACCACTTTTTGTTGCGCCAGTTGTGCGCTCCTGATGGGTGCCGTAATGGATGGAGTGCGATAGCGTAAGCGCTAACGGCATCCATCCGTATCGCATAGACGACCAAACTTCGATATTCAGTAACTTCAAGGCGGTAATCAGAATAAATTCTGTCGCTTTTGCTCAAACTCAAGACAATGTTAAGAAATTTTGAAATTTTCCCGGTTCTACGTAAATTCTCTAGTGACTGCCGATAAGTTATGGAGTCACTTTACGTTCTAACTGGTTGAACTTACTGACATTCAGGTGTGCAAACTGCTAACAAACCATTTTTAAGAGGTTAAGTTAAATGAATTGCCTGTGCCAAAAAGTAGTAGTTGCAACAGCTGGAGTTATTTTAAGCTTTGGTGCGATTGAAGCGAAAACGAGGTTGAGCCGAGATCCGTGCAAAAACGGAAATAGAGGCTAGAAACGCTTGCTGTGTCTATCTCTCAACAATTAGTCTCTTGTCTCTTCCTAGGGGCAAATTAAATGGTTTAGTTAAAATTGACGTTAGGACAATCAGTTTTTTCCTCATAATTTCTCTCTTTAGACTGATTTTAGATCTATCTTTATATGGATGTAAGAGCCGTTATTTAAATTTTTCGTAAAAATTTAACGGAATATATTATGTATAAATATGCAATTACTGATTGAGAACGAAGAGCAACGGAAAGAGAGGCATTGTATCGCGATCGCTTACACATAGCGACTGAGGTCATCAATTGGCGATGACTGAACGATGTCTGGTTGGATGTAGTTTAAACTGCGATCGGCTACTGAGCTAATGACTAATGTGATGAATTCTCAGCATCTTAAATCAAAGGCACTCTCGACTCATGACCAATCGCCCGTCAGCCAGTCGGTACACTCCTGTTGGTTCGACAATGAGGTCACCTTTTTTCCAAGAAGTTGAGGCGTTAGATATGACTTGCCGTACATCTCCTGTAGGATAAAGTGAAGCGGATGGATTTCCAGGGCTGTGAGGTAAACCACCAGAACCTGTGATAGTGAATGTACTTTCAAGTCTACCAGTGCGGGCAATGCAACTGTTGGCGATGAGGGCGTTGGTATCGATAGGATTTTGCGGTAACTCGCCCAGGCTATTCACAATAGCGCTGTTGTCAGGTGCAATGAGAGCGATCGCACCCGCAATCCCTAGCTCGGAACTGGCTGTGATATCACTGTTCTCAGTTTGCCGTGGACGCGACTCAATCCCAAAGATACCTTGAGAATTGATTTGGACGTTACCACCTCTACCTTGAAAAGCATTCGCAGTGATATCGCTATCTTCATCTGGAACAGCGATGATATATTTCGAGTTGATGTCGATGTTACCACCATCCCCACCCTGCCGTGCAGTTCCCGCAGTGGCAGAGATTTGACTTCCACGGCGTAAAATTAGTAAATCGCTGGCTCGTAGATTGATATTACCGCCATTACCAGATGCAGATGTGGCGTTGATGGTTCCAGTGTTATCTAAACGAATTTGGGGTGAGATGACTTCAATATTTCCTGCGATTCCAGAACCTTGAGCAAGAACAAACAAGCCAGGGTTAGAATTAATCGGTGCAGCTGTGCCAAATCGAGCAACACGGTCATTGTAAGTGCGATCGCCCAACACATCCCTTACGTTATTGGGATGAATAAAGAGATTGGAGATCAAGTGGCAATTGAGTTTGCAGTTGGGTTTTATGCGGCGTTGGGTGCTGGAGAACCCATTGAGTTTGCTTACCAGTTTGGATGCAGCGCGATTCGGTTAGCTGGATTTCCAGAACATTTGACTCCTGTCCTAAAGAAAACGCAATGATTTGAGAAAATGGACAGCGAAAAAAAAATTTGAGAATTAGACAAATATTTAGCACACGAAATTCCTCCAGAACTGTTTGACGTGCAATACGATACATTAGAAACTAAGTATAATTTGCGTAGCGCTTAAACTCCAAGAGAACTCTTGCGTGCAATTCGTAACAACAAGAACAATAGCTGAAGAGAGATCCACATAAACCAAAGCGCGATCGCCTACACCGCACGTTGTATGTATTCCCGTTTCTTACAAAATTTTACAATTAGTTGTAAAGCGATTAGCGATCGCGTATCTTGTTCCAGTTCTGGAGCGAAGCTTAACGGATGAGGCCGTATCGCGCTTTGCTTTCAAGCTTCCATGGGGTCTGGTCTACCAATTCCCAATTCTTGAAGTTTAGCTTTGACATCCGACCATTGAGGACCACAGTAATAGTACTTTTTGTTTTTAATGTCTGCTATGTAAAAGCCGGGATGTCCGTTATTGATTCGTCGAAGCTCGCTAGCAACTTCTTTCATAGTTGTACCGAAAACAGCAAATAAATCTTTTTGTTCAAGAATTGGAACATTAAATAAATTAACAAATACGTCACCTTTAGTGAAATGCCAAGTGTCATTCCGCCGTACAACCAATCGATAATGAACTGGATAAATGAGAGTTTCTGATTTTTGCATAATTTATCTTAAGGTATACTAGGAGAAAAGCTCCTAGAGCGTATTCTAGGAGCTATCGGGTTAGTTAGTTACGGTCTTCATCAGGTGAAGACGGTTCTTCCTCACTCAAATCTTCCAAGTTGTCCCTAACATCGTCAGAGTTGATGAGGTAGGTTTCGTCGTTTACCATGTCGCGTTTTTCCCACAATCCAGATAACAAGTGGAGAAAAACTCGTACAGGGTTAAAAAACCTTCGATGACCGGGCTCTTCCGTACTTAGTGGGCTAAACATTTGATAAATAGCTTAAAACCCTTGCTGGGCAAACATAAAAGCCCTTCTTCACTGTATTTTATGTAAGATTACTTAAATTTCGACTACAACCACCTGTAAGCATTGGTTTTAAAGCAAACTTATCAAAATTAATTAATGATTTAGCCCACTAAGTACGGAAGAACCTTATTTAGAAGATATTTGGTGACTTTCTTAACCCTCGTTTATCACTTTTGTTGGACAATAATCTACAATCCTTATTATTAAGAACTTTCGCAACAAAGAGAGTTAAATGACAATTAAGGGGATGCGTTCACGAAGTGGTGGCTTCCGCATCGCCAAAAGCTTGATTATGTCTGTTGTTCAAAAGAGGTATAGTATTTTTTTTCTCCAGATTAATAAAAGAGGTTAATCAACGTTTACTGTTCTGTGCAACTTGCACAGTATTACAGAAGCTTATCTGTAAGAGCAAGCACTTATGTTTAATGCGATCGCACGCTTTAAAGCGCAAAAACGGTCACATCACGCCAAGTCCCTTGTCTGTTCCTAAGGGAAAGTGGAGATGGTGAGAAGAGCGATTGCTTTCCTTTGTCAGTTCTGTAGCAGAAGTGCGATCGCATATCGGGATAAAAAATGCTCTGCAAAATACAGAGCATTACTCACCAGAGTACAATATTTAGTTGGCTAGATTTAATTTAAAAATTACATATAATGAATCCGTTAAAAAGCGAATTACTTATAGGAATCGTTTAAGTAGGAATCTTCAGTTTCTAGACCAATCAAGCGAGAGATAAAATCGAAAACCTTCTTCATTGCTAGTTCCTCATTGGCGGTTCACACTATTCAAAGTACAGTCAGAAAATGAAGAACTCGTGGAGATACCACTTTTTGTTGCTGCAGTTGTGCGCTCCAAGTGGATGTCGTCATGGAGTGCGATACGGCTGAAGCCGTTAAGCGAAGCTTATCGCGCTTATATGTAAACATAGGCAGTGTAGCGTTCTTCATCTTAAGTTATGACTAATTCCCAACCTCCATTGCCACAACCCCAGCTAAAACCTACTGGCATTGCATTTGACCAGTATGAGGAATTCACTCCAGAAAAATTGGAACTTGTAGATGGATACTATGGTTATGGTGGACAAGACCAAACAGGATTTCAGCTAGCTGTTTTGACCAATATGGGGTTATTAAAAGCAATTCGTCATACAGAAGCGGCGCTGTGGATAGAAGCCTTGGATTACGATCTACGTAAAAAGTTAGAAATAGTTAATGCTTCACCACAAGTAGCAGAGGCAATGCTCAATCGATTGAACCGGGCGATGGAAGATCTGACAGTGGTAGCCGAGTTTTTGGAGGAGTAGTTTTAGGTATACTTTAGCATGAGTAAAGCTTTATTGAAAACATCAAATCAGAATTTCTACAGCAGGCGTTTTGCTGCCTCACGCAATCGATTGTTACAATCAGCAACTATTGGACTACCATGAGCAACAGAAATTACCTGCAAATCAGGTATGCTATCAGCTAATGCTTCTAACCACTGGCGATAGGCATTGCGATCTTTCATAAAAAACCGTTTACCTAAGCCAGTGATACCGAAAAATCCACTCGATCCAATGACACTTGTTCCTAGCCACTGAAGTAAAAATTCTCCCGTGGGTAAGTGTTGCTGAAAATATGACCTGTTTAAGTTAAATAGAATATCTGTAAACACTAGTGCCTTCCCCGTTGGTAGTGACAGTTCATAAACAAGTTCTTGAGGGCGGATACCAATAGGTTCGTGACAAATAATTCCATATGTAGGTAAAACTTCCTCTGCAATTCCATCGACTGCCACCACTTGTTCGACATGCGGTTTTGCTGCAGCAGGACAAACAACTATTAACTGAGGATAGCGTTGTTTATATACATTAGCATCAAGTCTGTGGATGCGGTTAGGTACAATCAGGATTTTAGGCGTACCTAATGACTCAAGTTTTGCCATTTCTGGTTCATTTAAGGCGATCGCGCTGTGAATCAGTAGGCTATCTTCTGCAAATCTATAAAGCACCATTTCACGCGGAACTATAGTCGAACTAGGCAAAGTCCCGGTCACGTGCCAAAGACTTGGTGCTAGTTCTTCAATCGCACCATGAGGTAAAACATGAGACTGCCACTCATCTTGACCAGACGTGTTTTTATGCTGGCGTGGTTTAATTGACGAGAAAAAAGAATAAAATAGTTCAGAAGCATCCCCTTTTTCTTGATTCATATTTACTTGTTACCGAAAGTTGGACGACTTTATAAGAGACTAGCACTATCTGTAGCGTACAAAAGACCCTGATATTTGATGACTTCACTTCAATAATTTGTAATGTTTGATATAAGTATAGAGATGCGATTGCCCACTGTCAGCATTGAAGAGAGTTTACGACTCGTCTTTTTGATAGTTTAAAACTGTACTTAGGGTTAGGGACAAAGCATAGCAGATTGCACTATGCTGAGTCTTTGCCTAAGAGCGATCGCTCTAGGAGTTGCCTGCGAGTGCAATTTCACAAGCGATCGAACTTTAGAGGAGAATGTTACTACTCCACCAGGGTAAACCCTAGTTTTGTTTAACCAGAACACGCAGAAAAGGTGAGCCTATCCTCTCAAAATGTTCAAAATCTTCAAGATTGAGAATCATCGAAATACACTTACCACGATCAGGATGATTTATCTGCTCTTTGTGAAGTTTATAGCCAATTCTAAGAAAGAAATTAACTAAATTTGGTTTACATTCTATAAAGTCGTATTTGATCCTGTCTTTAATGGCTTGTTGGTATGCTGCTAAAACCAGACGAACAGCTAAGGTTGTTGACCTAAACTCTGAACTGACAATTAGTTTTGTCGTTATAGAGGTACGTTGCGGATGAAAATGTCCAACAGATTCCATGTCAAACAACCCAAGGTAGTATCCAAGGTCTGATAAATTAGCATAATTTACGCGAACTGTACCTACAACTTTATTTTCCTGTAAAGCAATAAAGATGTATCCAAATTCATCAAGAGGCTCGCGAATAGTTTGACGGTCGCGATCTGCATAGAATTGCTTGAATCTCATTTCTTCAATATATATTTGATAGCGAAAACGGTATACAGCTTCTTTCTCTTCCTCTGTTTTTACGAGTCTAATTTCCATATCTCTTACTTAATAAAATTTTTTTGACGCCTTTTAAAATTTCAACCAGAAACATTTCAAGGCATCGTTAGGCTAAAAATCAGTTTTTTCCTCAAAATTTATCTCTTTAGACTGATTTTAGATCTATCTTTAGATGGATGTAAGAGTTTTTATTTAAAGTTTTGGTAAAAATTTAACGGAATATATTATGTATAAACATGCAATTACTGATTGAGAACGAAGAGCAACGGAAAGAGAGGCATTGTATCGCGCTCGCGATACAATGCGACTGAGGTCATCAATGAGCGATGACTGAACGATGTCTGGTTGGATATAGTTTCAACTGCGATCGGCTACTGATCTGATGACTAATGTGATGAATTCTCAGCATCTTAAATCAAAGGCACTCTCGACTCATGACCAATCGTCCGTCAGCCAGTCGGTAAACTCCTGTTGGTTCGACAATGGGGTCACCTTGTTTCCAAGAAGTTGAGGTGTTAGGTACGACTTGCCTTACATCTCCCGTGGAATAGAGTGAAATGGATGGATTTCCAGGGCTGTGAGGTAAACCACCAGAACCTGTGATAGTGAATGTGCCTTCATTTGAGCGAGTGCGGGCAATGCAACTATTGGCGATGAGGGCGTTAGTATCAATAGAGTTTTGCGGTAACTCGCTGAGGCTATTTTGAAGAGCGCTGTTGTCAGGTGTAATAAGATTTATAACACCTGCAACGCCTGATTCAGAACTGGCTGTAATATCGCTGTTCTCAGTTTGCCGTGGACGTGACTCTATCCCAAAGATACCTTGAGAATTGATTTGGACGTTACCACCTCTACCTTGAAAAGCATTTGCGGTGATATCACTATTTTCTTCTGGAATCGCGATGATATATTTTGAGTTGATGTTGATGTTACCACCATCCCCACCTTGCCGTGCAGTCCCCGCAGTGGCAGAGATTTGACTTCCACGGCGTAGTAGCAGTAAGTCGCTGACAAAGAGATTGATATTACCACCATTACCTAATGCAGATTCAGCAATAAACCTTCCGCTATTGTCTAAACGAATCTGGGGTGAGTTAACTTCAATGTCACCTGCTGCCCCTGAACTTTGAGAACGAACAAATAAGCCACTGGCTGCTCCTACATTTACAACCTTGTCGCTAAAGTTATTACGTCGCGTATCGAAAGTTACATTTTTCCCAGTGACAATTACCTGGTCAGTAGCATTAACCGTAATCTTACCTGCACGTCCACTACCAGAGGTTGTGGTCAGAATTTGTCCTCCATTGCTCACCTCAACTAGTTTTGCACCCACTACAATATTGCCGCCATTGCTATCATTTCTGGTTTGTGCGTTTAATATGGCACCATCTGATAAGCGAAAGACATTGGTGTTTACAGAGATATCGCCCCCCTTGCCTTTAGAATTGGCAGATGTTTGTGTCAAGAACCCACTAGAAAGTCCATTGATAGAATTAGCTTCAGAAACACTGACGGAATAAGTAGCGTTGATTAGAATATTTCCCGCATCCCCTTGCCCACTGGTGCTAGCTAGTAGTTGAGCGCTATTGGTCAGTGAGAGCGAATCAGTGGTAATACGAATGTTTCCACCCTTTCCTTGTGCTGTCTGTTCTACATTACTGGAGATAAGACTAGGAGAGTCATCGCTACTTGTTCCATCCAAGGAAATGCTTTGAGCATTAATAATTACATTTCCTGCATTCCCCTGACCAGCAGTATAGGCTCTAATTTGAGCACCATTGGAAAGTGAAAGTTTATCAGTGTTAATACGAATATTTCCACCATTTCCTTGAGCTTTTTCTTCTATACTAGTGGAGATTCCTCTGTTGTTATCCAAGGAGACGCTCCTAGCATCAATAATTACATTGCCTGCATCTCCTTTTCCAAAGGAGTTAGTTGTGACGCTAGAGTCTTTCAGGGAAAGCGAATCAGTGGTGATGTAAACATCCCCACTCTTTCCTTGTCCCGTGTCTATTACTCCACTACTAATAGCACTGACATTATCCAAGGAAATGCTCCTAGTGGCATTGACGATCGCACTCCCTCCATCCCCTTTTCCTCCAGTGGTGGCAAGTAATCCAGATTTGGTTAGTGAAAGTGAATCAGTAGTGATGCGAATGTCTCCTGCTTTGCCAACTCCAGTCTCGCCCACAACGCTAAACGCAACACTATCATTAAAAGAAACTTTGCGAGCATCAATTATCACACCTCCTCCATCTCCTTTTCCTGAAGTGCTAGCACTTAAGCCAGCATTGTTGGAAACAGATAGTTCGTCTGTAGTAATGCGAATGCTTCCACCTTTTCCAACACCAGTTTTTTCTATATTGCTCGCGACACTACTACTATCAAAAGAAACTTTGCGAGCATTTATTATTATGCTCCCTCCCTCCCCCTTTCCTGAGGTATCAGCCCCTAGGGAAGCACCACTGGTAAGAAATAGTTCATCTGTGGAAATGCGAATGTCTCCAGCTTTTCCAACTCCAGTCTCGCCCACACCACTGAAAGCACCGCTAGGTAATTGATTATCCCTACGCCCATCAAAAGAAACATTGCGAGCATTAATTATCACACTCCCTCCATCTCCTTTTCCGAAGGTGTATGTAAGTACTTGAGCACCATTAGTAAGAGATAGTTCATCTGTGGTAATGCGAATGTCTCCAGCTTTTCCAACTCCAGTCTCAGCTACAACACTAAATACATCGATCCCATCAAAAGAAGCTGCGCGAGCATCAATTATCACACTTCCTCCATTCCCTTTCCCTGCACTGGTAGCACTTAAAAAAGCACCGTTAGTAAGAGATAGTTCATCTGTAGTTATTTTGATGTTTCCACCTTTTCCGTCACCTGTTGGTTCTACATTGTTTCTGACACTACTTCCACTATCAAAAGAAACTTTGCGAGCATTAATTATGACATTGCCCCCATCTCCTTTTCCTGAGGTACCAGCACTTAAGTAAGCACCATTAGTAAGAAATAGTTGATCTGTAGTAATGCGAATATCCCCAGCTTTTCCAACTCCAGTCTCTCCTATACCACTTAAAGCAGTAAATCTACCATTTCTACTTCTACTCTCAAAAGAGACGCTGCTACGAGCATCAATTATCACACTGCCTGCATCACCTTTTCCTTGGGTATTGGCTTGAAGTTGAGCGCCATTGGTAACAGATAGACTTTCAGCGCTAATTTTGATGTTCCCTCCTTTACCAACTCCTGTCGAGAAGACAGTGCTGAAAGCAGCGCTGGGAGATTCACCATCGCCAGAAGTGCCATCAAAAGAGACTTTGCCATTCGCATCAATAATTACACTGCCTGCATTTCCCTGTCCATAGGTGCTGGCAGATAGTCGAGCACCATTGGTAACAGACAGACTTCCAGCGCTAATTTTGATGTCCCCTCCTTTACCAACTCCTGTCGAGGAGACACTGCTGAAAGCCGCGCTAGGCAATTTACCATTGCTAGAAGTGCCATCAAAAAAGACACTGCCACGCGCATCAATAATCACATTGCCTGCATCACCTTTTCCACGGCTGTTGGCAACAAGTTGAGCGCCATTGGTAACAGACAAACTTTCAGCGCTAATTTTGATGTCCCCTCCTTTACCAACTCCTGTCGATTCTACTGTGCTGAAAGCCGCGCTACTATTAGTAAAAGAGACACTACCACTTGCATCAACGCTCGCATTGCCTGTATTTCCCTGTCCGTAGGTGCTAGCAAATAGTTGAGCACCATCAGTTAGCGAGAGTGAGTCAGTGCTGACATTGATGTTTCCCCCATTGCCCACTGCTCGGGTTTGCACAACATTGAATAGAGCGCTGTTTACCACTTTTATTTCCCCTGTGGCATTGAGTGTAATATCTCCCGCAACAGCGCCAACCGATCCCAACCCTTGCCCTATGCCGGCAGTCAGTTGACTTTCTCCTGAAAGCTCTATATTACGGGCATTGACTGCAATACTCCCACCACCAGCTGCTTCTACATATACACCTGCTCTATTAGTCAAAGATACATCTGCTCTAGTACTTTGAGTAGGGAAGCCCAGAGCTACCAAATTGTTACCATCTACCGAGAGCGCTACTGTTCCTGGTGTTGCTAATCCTCCCAACTCAACTCTTCCACCATAAGCATTCAGTTGACCACCATCCATGCTAATGTTGCCGCCAACTAGCAGTAGACTCTTACCATCTGGGACACGTAGACCAAATGCATTAAATCCTGCAGGGTCACGTCCTGCTCGTGCTATTGATTGATTTTGGATAGGTGCTGTGATTTGGTTGAAGAGTAATGCTGATGGATTGATCGCCAATAATTGTGTTGGTGTTTCTGGATTGGAGGCACTGAAAAAACCTCGCTCGCCAAATTGAATTGCATTAGCTGTAGTTGCCAAAAATGAACCACCAACATTCAAACTGGCATTCAGACCAAAAATCATCCCACTTGGGTTGAGCAAAAACAGGTTAGCTGTACCGTTGCTACGAATTAACCCATTAATATTAGAAATTGACCCACCTGTTACCCTGCTGATAATGTTCGCAATTTCAGTACCATTATTAAAAAAAGCAGTGCCTCCAGTAGGAACGGAAAAGTCTTTGAAACTATGGAACAAATTACCGTCGGCTTGGGTGCCGCCAGTGATGTTGAAAGTGCTGGCATCTGGTGTGACTATAGTGTTGTTGGATAAAGTCCCATCTGGGATAATTTGACCTAACGCACAATTTGGTGACAAAACTATCGCACTCCACACAGCAATCCCCAATCTACAGAACCAGCGCCCACTCAAAGACCCCTCAAACATCGCACCCTCCGTTGGTATTGGCCACCAGTTCTCATTCTCAGGGAGTTTTTTATTTTTGAGAAGATATCTGGTGACTTTCTTAACCAACGAAAACTTTTCTGTGCGGTGTTGCACAGTCTAACAGAAGCTTATCTGTAGCGAGCACTCATGTTTGATAGCGGGACTAAACCGTAATTGCTCGCCAGATCGCACTTCTGTAACGTAAAAACGAGCGTATCGGGCAGGATCTCTGTGTCTGTTCCACAAGGGAAAAAAGAGCGATCGCCACCAAACAAGAATTGCAACCCAAACCTCCAGCACTCGTTACTGAGAGGTTTTGCTTTGGTTGCACCTTGTCCACACGTTTTTTGAAGATGAAATCTATCACGCTTGTTATGTTGAGTCAACTAGCCCAGTTAAATTCCTAGCTGCCATCTGCAACCAAGCCACCAGCAGGAAGATAATTATTGCCTACATTACCAAAAGTATCTGAAAGAGCACCGCCATCAAGGATGGCGTTACCAAACCTAAACCTTTCAACAAGATCGTCAATCGGATTATCACCACCAAGAAGGTAATTATTGCCTACATCACCAAAAGTATCTGAAAGAGCACCGCCATCAAGGATGGCGTTAGCAAACCCGTCAACAAGATAATCAATACGATTACCACCAGGAAGGTAGTTATTGCCGTACCAATTTAAAAATGTATCATTGCCATCGCCACTGTACAAAGAATCATTACTACCGCCACTATTCCAAACAGAGTCATTGTCATCATAACCATAGGCGATCGGGTTCTCAGAAGCTTGGTAGATGATCCAATCGTCGTTATTGGTTCCGTTGATAGTTGTCATGAAATTTTTTCCTTAAACAATATTTTGTATGTTCAGGTAAATTCCCAAAAAATGTGGAACATTAACAAGAAGGCAAATCTTAACAGAGAACTTTGAACAGGAAGAAACAACCTGTTTCCTGTTCCCTTGTAGCTAAGATAGGAGCGCAACGCCATACTATATTGAGTGGGACACTCAAGAGCGTGGTTAGCGGTCTTTGGGGGTTACTCGCCCCCACTATATGCAGTTCTTGTTCCCCGTCGTTCCCTTTTACATTGCAATTTGCTTTATGAAATGGACACCGCCTAAATTCATGAGAATTATTTTCCCATAAAGGATAATCAAAATCTAAAAATACAACAAGAAAAACATAAAAATATATCTTCAGACAGATAAAAGTTTTTCGGTTTTGGGATTCTGTTGGAGCGCTCCCTAGCAGTGAAGAGTCAAGCGCTACGCGCAATTCGTCACATCATGTAAAATGAAAAGTGCGATCGCAACTTGGGGTGCTTCTACTGCAAAATAAAAAATGCCCTGCAAAATACAGAGCATCACTCACCAGAGTACAATATTCAGTTGGCTAGATTTAATTTAAAAATTACATATATGAATCCGTCAAAAAGCGAATTACTTGTAGGAATCGTTTAAGTAGGAATCTTCAGTTTCTAGACCAATCAAGCGATAGATAAAATCAAAAACAAAATTCATTGCTGGTTCCTCATTGGCGGTTCACACTATTCAAAGTACAGTCAGAAAATGAAGAACTTGTGGAGATGCCAATGGGAATTCAGGCGATCGCTCTCATATAGATAACGCAGTCTCGGTTCTGTGGGACAGTATAAGAATGTGCTGCTTTACACAGTATGGTCTCAAAGGGATGCTTGACTCTTATGGCGTTCCTCCGTATAAATTGGGAATGATGAGAGTTCACAACTTGTCTTTTGGCTAGTTTAAAACTGTACTTGAGGCTAGGGACAAGTATGGCAGATTGCACTATACTAACTGCCTAAACCTGCGTGTTTGCTAGTATAATAAAAATGCAAGGTTATAAGTAATGATAAATTGCTCTTTTTGTTGATTGATATACATTAAATTAAAAATCAGCAGTCACGCTTAATGCGGTTTATTTTTGGTTAAGTCAATCATAAGGACAGTCTTGAAATAGTTAAATGTAACGCTTGCATTTGAGGAAAATCGCGCTGAATAATTTCGATAGCTTTTCTTTGACTCTCTTGATTTTTAACAATCAGTTGTGCAGTGCCATCACCCTGAGAACCCACGCCTTTTCCTCCGAAGATATAAGGACTCAGAGGCTCGTGATGGAGAAGGAGATGCAGTTTCTTTGCAGTTAATTGAGAAGGACAAGCCGGAACTACGTGGCGATCGAATTCAGTTTGGGCTTTTGTCATTAAAGCTCCAAGAAGTTGGGCATCTCCAAATTGTATTGCTTCAACTGCTGAGCAGGTAATTTCCGCACTAATAGAACCCAAGTATTTTTGGACATTTTGCTGAATTTGATTAGTAGCGAAAGGGTAACACTCATTCAATCGTCTGAGAATTTCTTGTGTGTTTTTTCTACCGCCGAGATCGACAATCAAAAAAAACAAATCTTTGCTAACGTTCAGCTCGTAATGGTCGATTTGTTCCCCATCAAATATCATCAAGATTGGGAGATTTCCATAAGCACAAGCCTGATCCATACGACCACAAAGACTAGGGGTGCTTCTTTCTCCCAGGTATGCCAACTCCATTTCTTCACGAATTGTCATCTTCAAGTCATACAGACGATTAAAAGCACGAGCCATGAGAACGCAAAAAGCAGCACTTGAAGATAATCCCTTTTGGATGGGTAAGTCGGTTAAATAATTATCAACTTCAAGTCCGCCAACACCATAGTGAGTCAGAAATTGATAAGCTGTACCAGCAGCATAACTAAAAAACCCGCCCTTTGCTGCTACGCACTTGAGGGTATTAGGTTCCATTGGTAATCTGAGCGGTTCATAACGCTTGCCTTCATTGAGAGAAGGACGAATAATTAACTCAGTAGAATGAGGTTTGACATCGGCATAAATTCCTTGATTAGTACCAACAATTAAGGTGTAGCCCTTTTCGATTTGAGGATTAATCCGGCGATATTCTCCTGCCCAATCGCTGTGTTCTCCGAACAAACAAAGACGACCTGGAACAAAAATTATCATTTTAAATTTCCTGTTGTTAATCGGAGTATATGCTATCTTGATTAACTTCAATCAACAACTGTCAGTAGACCGAAAAGTTCTGCGATCGCACCAACTTTGTAAAAATTAAACCCCTCGTGGGGATAAATGGTTGTTCATTGCTATGCTGCGTTGCTCCCAGTGGTCAGTATCTTGTAACCTAATATCTAATGGTGAAGCTGTCATGCTTTAAAAATACAACCGGAGTGCGATCGGGTATAGACTGATGTTGAGTATGTTGTCGTCATCAAACACTTCGCTCAGCAGAAATACGGCTCGTTCAATAAAACTGAGAGAAATTTTTGTATTAATATTTTAGTTAACACAATCCCGGCACGGGACAAAAGCCGATCTTTATCTATACTTAACTTGAGTATTCAACTGCAACACCTGCCACCAACAAAATACGGACTAGCACTCCACACTACCACCCGCGAACTGGGCTTGGCCATCAGCAACTTTGCTGGAGACACTCGTTCTCATGTCTGGTATTTAGACCGTGAGTTATCCAGTCATTTACACCAGTATTTAATTGAATTTATCAAGCCTCAAACTTGGGCAGACTTAGCGTTTATTGCAGTAGCTAAGGGACCGGGCGGTTTTACAGGCACTCGCATTGGGGTTGTGACTGCTCGTACTTTGGGTCAACAGTTGGGCATTCCCGTATTTGCTGTTTCCAATTTGGCAGCTGTAGCATGGTTACAGATTTTATCCCCGCAGGCAGAAGGATCGGAAAGTTTAAAGGAACCTGTTATTGCCGTACAGATGCCAGCCCAACGGGGTCAAGTTTTTGCTGGGATCTATCAACCCAGTCCCAATGCTTCTGGGCTAGATGTTCTCCTACCAGATATTGCGATCGCACCAGAGGTATGGCAAGAAAAGTTAGCCAACTGGAACACCAGGTATCAACTTGTTGAAGCAACATCTGGGTTAGCCGCAACTGTAACAAGCGTGTTGCAACTGGCATATTTAGATTGGCAAAAAGGTATACGTCCCAATTGGTCAGAAGCGCTACCATTTTACGGGCAACACCCAGTAGATACATGAAGAGTACTTCGCCTTCGTCCCTAGCAGGTCTAGAGAACACAGAGGAGAGGAGCACAGAGAGCATGGATGAGTGTTTCAGAAAGACTATAACTTGAAGGGATTAACTATTTGCAGCTTTCCAAATACTAATAGACCGTCTTGCATATCTTCAGAATAAAGAATATGTGCTCCTGCATCTAAAGCACTTGCAACAAGTAGGCTGTCCCAGAAGGAGAAATAATATTGAGTGCGTAAATTAGACGCTTCTAATAAAGGCTCGCAATAAAAGTTAACTACTCTATATTTTCTATAAAAGCTGGTAATTAAATTGGATATTTCCTGTTCAGGGATACGTGCTTTTTTCAACAAATTTGTACAGACTTCATTAATTACCTGCGTGCTTAGTACTATGTTTGGTAATTGAAGTAAAGATTTTGCTACTTCAGATTTTCGTGAATCTTCGTCATCTGAAGCAGTTGTTAGAGCGTAAAACCATACATTTGTATCTATAAAATAGACTGGCTGAGGTCTACTTACGGTCATAAATTTCGTCTCGCTTCAAAGGAGTTTGATTATCTACTTTAATAGGATGCTCTAGCAGATAATCAATCATATCAACTTGAGGTTGTGTTTCATCGACAAGAATAATAACTCTTACATTTTTATAGTTTTCCAATTCCTGTCTGTAACGTTCGGGAACCTCAACTAAACCATTCTGGATGTTTGCTTGAAATTCTACAGCCAACATAAAAACTTGCCTTTGTTTACTTTCTTTTTGTACTGCGACAGCATTTATATAAGTGATTTCGGTGCTATTGTGACAAACTTAACCCAAGGCAAGGAGGAGTTTCTTGACTTGGGTTTATTGTTGACAAAGAGCTAAAAAAAGTTATCTTGTCACTGTCGCCATCGCTTTATCAACAGCTTGCAATGCCGTGTTGATTTCCGCCTCAGTCACAATCAAAGGTGGAACAAACCGCACGACCTTAGGACCTGCAGGCACAAGCAACAAGCCTTCATCTATTGTAGCTTTGACAACATCAGCAGCAGTCGTGGAAATATCTGCGCTCAATTCCATACCGTCGATTAGACCCCAGCCCCTCACATCTATAATTTGATTCGGGTATTTAGCTGCGATCGCTCTTAAACCAGCACGCAATTGTTCGCCCCTCTCTCTCACATTCTGCACGATATTTTCTTGTTCCAACGTTTGGCAAACCGCGAGGGCGACACCACAAGCAAAAGGATTTCCACCAAAAGTGCTGGCATGCTCTCCTGGTTGGAAAACATCGCAGGATGATTTACACATCATTGCCCCAATCGGAATACCACCGCCCAAGCCTTTGGCACTGGTGAAAATATCTGGCTCAACACCAAGATATTCGTATCCCCAAAACTCACCAGTACGCCCCATTCCAACTTGGACTTCATCGAAAATCAGCAAAATGCCGATTTCATCACAAATCTCTCGCAGCTTTTGGAAGTAAGCAATATCTCCTGGTCTAACACCCCCTTCTCCCTGCAATGGCTCTAATAAAATTGCCGATACGCGGTAATCCCCTTCATCAAGTTCGCTAATAGCGACTTCTACCGCATTGAGATCGTTATAAGGTACATAGTGGAAACAAGGCATTAAAGGTTCAAAGTTTCTTTGATACTTAGGTTGCCCTGTGGCAGTCACTGTTGCTAAAGTCCTGCCGTGGAAACTTGCTTGTGCTGTCAAAATGATAGGTTTTTCAATTTGCTGCACTGTATGAGCGTATTTCCGCGCCAGTTTAATCGCCGCTTCGTTAGCTTCAGCCCCCGAATTGCAAAAGAAGACACGATCCGCGCAAGAATGTTCAATTAACCACTTTGCCAACTCTCCCTGTTCTGGGATGTAGTACAAATTAGAAACGTGGTGTATCTTTTGTATTTGTCGAGTTACTGCTTCCACCATAGCCGGGTGGGCGTGTCCTAGAGTGCAAGTGGCAATCCCAGCCACAAAGTCGAGATACTCTCGCCCCTGTGTATCCCAAACACGACTGCCATTGCCTCGTTCTAAGGCAATAGGGAACCGTGCGTAAGTGGACATCACAGATCGATCAAAACCTTCCGTATCAAAGGGGCTAGATGATATTATCGCTTGGTCAACTAGAGTTTGTGCGCTCACTGCCACCTCCTGAAAATTCTTCATATTACAGCGAATTGCTATTCTCTATGAGAATCCTGCAAAAAATCTTCGTACACACACCATCTTAAGCTAGCTCTCAGATATTCTCAAACGAGTGACTTATATTAAAAAATTGTGTATTCTACCCTTGAGCAAAAGTACAAACGTATTCAAAAAGAGTTAACCGCAGGGACGATCGCCCTTGCGGGTGTCTTTTTAGTTGGCACTTTATGGTACAAATTCATAGAAGGCTGGTCTTGGGAAGACGCAGCCTATATGACTATCATTACCTTGGCCACTGTTGGTTACGGTGAAATCCAACCCTTGGGAGCTCGAGGCAGGTTGTTTACCATTGCCTTGATTTTAATGGGAGTTATTAGTATTGGTTACATTGTTAATAGATTTACAGAAGCTGTCATTGAAGGTTATTTTCAACAAGGAATTCGGCTAAGAAGACAGAGGCGTTTAATGGAATCCTTATCTGAACACTACATTATTTGTGGATTTAGTCGAACAGGTCGCCAAATTGCGATAGAGTTTGCATCTGAGGGTGTCCCTTTTGTTGTGATTGACTCCCGTCTAGAATCCGTACAAAAAGCCCAAACTCAAGGTTTTATTGTATACCAAGGGGATGCTACTTTCGATGAAACTTTATTGAAAGTTAGAATTGATAGGGCAATTTGTATCGTAGCGGCACTACCTTCAGATGCAGAAAATTTGTATGTAGTTCTGTCAGCTAAAACATTAAATCCACGTATTCGGGCGATCGCAAGAGCCAGTAACGAAGAGGCATTACAAAAGTTACAGCGTGCTGGTGCAGATGCTGTGGTTTCTCCTTACATTACAGGTGGAAAGCGGATGGCTGCTGCTGCCCTTAGACCTCAAGTGATGGACTTTGTCGATGGTATGCTCTCTGGAACAGATCGACAGCTTTATATGGAAGAATTTGTTCTTGACCCGACAAGCTGTCCTTTTGTTGGTCAAAGTCTAGGACAGGCAAGATTGCGCGGGCAAACAGGAGCATTAGTTCTCGCTATTCGTCGGGCTAGTGGGGAACTTATAGGTGGTCCTACGGCTGACACGGTTTTTATGGCGGGGGGAG